>JAZFTJ010000079.1:0-10802 GCA_036446635.1 Hydrothermarchaeales archaeon (SeqCode)
AGTGGGATATATAAGACCGTTCAGCAGGTCAAACTCGCTGTTTATAAAAATGGAGGGAGGATAGGAGAAGGCATCGCAAAGTTTGAGACATACCCCAATGGAGATGCAACGCGACCTCTAATCAGCAGAAGTCTTGTAAGGGACGTCTTCGTGATATTCGATGGATTTGGACCAGGGGGTGCAATCCCCCTGACTGTGAAATTGAAACCTCTCATGAATGAGATCTGGATAGGAGTGTTGCTCTTTATTGCTGGCATTTCCATGACTATATTTGCAGACACGCAGGGCTTTGGTACCCTTGAGCAAGATATTGTGTTAAGGGGGCTTTGTTCAGGCTGTGGCGCATGCGCCGCTGTATGCCCAGAGAACGCGATAGTGGTGGACGAGTTCCCAATGCTTGTAGGGGAATGCACAGACTGCGGCTACTGCCTCTACCAGTGCCCCAGAAGCTTCCTTGACCCAGAGGCCATCGAAAGAGGGATCCACGGCCAAATGTCAAAAGACCCTCTGGGCTGGGCCGAGGTAAAGGTGGGAATAAGGGCGAAGGTTAAAAAGAACAGGGAAGGCTCCCAGGATGGTGGATTTGTAACAACACTCCTAAGCTATGCCTTTGAGAAGGGCATAATCGACGGCGCCCTTGTCACAGGTTCGACTGAGGACTGGAGACCTGTTCCGATGCTTGTTACCTCAAAGGAAGAGCTTGCAGGAACCGCGGGATCGAAGTACACAAACAGCGCCATCCTAGCACCGCTCCAAGAAGCCAAGGAAAAAGGCCTTAAAAGACTGGCGGTGGTCGGATTGGCCTGCCAGATAGAAGGCCTGAGGAAGATCCAGTACTATCCGATAGAGTGTGTGGATCTAAAGGACAGGGTTGAGTTCACGGTCGCCTTATTCTGCAACGCCAACTTTCTCTATAAGGGGTTGATGGAAGACATCATCGGCGAGAAATACTCCATCGACTTGGAAAAGATCAAAAAGATAGACATAAAAGGAAAAGAGTTCATTGTAACTACAGACAAAAAAGATGTGAAAATACCCTTAGAAGAGGCAAAAGAGCATGAAAGGGGGGAATGCATGTCATGCCCTGACTTCACCTCCCGTCTATCAGATTTCTCAGTGGGCTCTGTTGGGAGTCGAAAAGGTTACACGACTGTTATTGCCAGGACCAAGAGGGCGGCGGACATTCTGAAAAGGATGCAGAAAGACAAGGTGATACAGGTGACCAAAAAACTCGACGAAAGCGCCATAGAAAAGCTTCAGACAGCAAAAGAGAAAAGAGCAAAGAAGGTAGTTAGGTATGGCAGGGAGACTTCACCAATCGCCTTACAAGTACCCCAACCAGTGGAGGAGCAGATATGAATCCTGCTGTCTACTTCCAACTTTTCAATTCCCCCTTCTGCAACAAAAATGAGGGGAAGTAAATAAATGATAGCACAACCTACACTAATTCTGGCTTTTCTGGCAGGTGTATTGACTGTAGCTACGCCCTGCATTATCCCAATACTGCCTCCAATGCTCGCAGGCTCTATGGGGCATAGGTTGAGACCGTTGTTCATAGTTCTTGGCAGCTCTGTTACTTTCACCCTGATGGGTGGTCTATTCTCTCTTATAGGGATTGCATCCGGAGTGAGCGGTGAGTCTCTAAGATTCCTCTTTATAGTGGTCATCATCGCATTCGGCGCGGTCATGGTGGACGATGAAATAAACAAGGTCTACTTAAGATACTCTTCAAAACTCGCCAACAGCGTTTATCATCTCCTATACAGAAAGGGTAATATCTCAGTGGATGAACATCCATTGTTCAGCGCCTTTATCTTAGGCATGGCCTTGGGCATAGTCTGGATACCCTGTGTGGGCCCGATACTCGGCTCTGTACTGGCATATGCAACGTTGCAGGGGAATATGGCCGGGGGTTCATTATTACTATTCGCATATGCAATTGGACTCGGAATACCGATGCTTGCAATAGCATATGGCGGAAAATACACTTCAGACAAGGTCGAATGGACGAAGAGGAATTCCCAGACGATAAGATGGATCGCAGGCTGGGTCCTGATACTTACAGGGGTTGCCATGTTATTTGGCGTAGATAAGCTCATACAGAAGAACCTCATCCCATACTTCCCTGAGCTTGAGACAAAACTGTTACTCTGAAGCTGTGATTTGAGATGGTATCTGAAAAGGTGGGTAATCTAACATTTGGGATAATATGTGCCATGATGGGGATTGGAATTTATTTGGCAGAAGATCTTGGTCGAAATAGATTCTTTGGAATATGGTGGATTGGGTTTGGCGTCTTATTCCTGTATGGGGCTGTTAGATAAAAAGACTTGAAGATGAGAAGTATTTGGAAATAATTTGGGTATATCCTTATAAGACATGTCTAAAATAAATTATTATATTCCTGACAGATTTTTATTCAAGGTGAAAGAGTTTGAAAGAAGACGAGAAATACACTTTGTCGATAGATAAAAAATACATCAGATATATCAAGATGGTATTGTTAGTTAGCGTCATACTCATAGTAATCATCTGGGCGTTTAACCCCGGTTCCTCAGGAGAAGTCAAAAGTCTAGAACAGGAAAAGGTTCCAGTTTCTCCTGTTGTAAAGGTTTCAGCTACTGAGATCTATCCCCTGTTCCTATGCCCGTGCTGCGGCCTGCCTCTGGACAAAGAAAACATCTGTTGCGGATTGGCAAAAGAGAGGATTGACTATATCGATGCCCTAACAGACGCAGGCATATCAAAACAGGAGATCATCCTGACATATGTCAAAAAATTTGGTATCAATTCTTTTATCGATGAGTCGATGAAAGAAGAAGTTAGGGCGGAGTTAGCAAGACGAGCGCCAGCAGATCGCCCAAAGATTCTTATTAACCCTGTAAAGTATGATTTTGGTGACGTAAGCGTGGCCAAAGGGGTTGTGAGCACAACCATGATAGTGGTAAACGAGGGAAAAAGCGACCTTGTTTTATACAACATAGAGACGTCATGCATGTGCACCACAGCACAACTTATAGTAAACGGTAGAGAGAGCTATGTCTTTGGTATGGACATGGGGGACGGTAAACATCCCACGGGCTGGTCAGAGACTATACCCTCCGGACAAAATGCAGAACTTAAGATATACTATGACCCCACAATGCATGAGGATCAAAGAGGGCCTTTGACTAGGACAATATCTGTCTTTTCCAACGACCCTGTCGACTTTGAGTATAATGTGAGGATTGAGGCAAACCAGATAGACTGAGGAAATAGCTATGGCGAAGGATAAAGGATTTAAAAAGAGGGAGCGAAAGGGGCTAAAAAAGGAGAGGAGGATGGAGCAGAATGAGAAGGCCAGAAAAGAGAGGGAAAGGATCGAGAAGAGGGATAGATACATCAAATATGGGGTACTAGCAGCAGTTATACTTGTTGCAGGATTTTACCTCCTGAACAGGGATGCAGGGTCATCAGGCGCTCCGAGGATTTCAGTTAACCCGATTGAGTATGATTTTGGGGAGGTGAGCGTTAGAGGCCCCGTTGTAATGACCTCTATGACCATTAAAAACGAGGGTAAATCCGACCTGGTGATTGACAATTTGGACACCTCCTGTGGCTGTACCTTCGCATCTATCACGAAAGACGGAAAGGAAGGACCTGTATTTGGGATGAGCGAACACGGTTTCAACCCCGTTGGCTGGTCAGAAACCTTGAAAGCCGGTGAGAGTGCTCTACTGAATATCTATTACAATGCAGGGGTGCATCCAGACTCACGAGGGCGCACTACGATGGTGGTCTGGGTATACTCAAATGACCCTAATACCCCTGAGAAAATGATAAAGATAGATACAAATCAGGTGGACTGAGGAAATAGCTATGGCAAGGAAAAAGAGCAGACATACAAAACACGAAAAGAAAGAGCTTAAAATAAAGGAGCGAAGAGAAAAGAGAGAGAAAGAGTGTTTAGAACGAGAGAGAAAAGAAAAGCGGGACAGATGGATAAAATACGGAGTTATTATACTGATAATCGTTGTTTCAGGTTTCTACCTTTATAAACGGAATGCCCGGTTAGAGAATGCTCCAAGAATTGTTATCAAACCAAGTTCATACAATTTCAGGGATGTAAGCGTTGCAGGCGGTGTTGTAAAGACCGCCATGAGCATTAAGAACGAGGGGAAATCGGATCTATTAATAGATGATATGGACTCCTCATGCGCCTGTACCACCGCATCTATTACAAAAGATGGAACGGAAGGACCCGTATTCAGTATGAAGGAACACGGTACCAATCCTGTCGGTTGGTCAGAAAAGATTAAGCCGGGTGAAACTGCCGAGCTTAACATCTATTATGACCCGAGGGTGCACTCGGAACTTAGAGGGCCTGTAACGAGGGCAATCACAGTATTCTCAAATGATCCTAAGACTTCTAAAAAGATTGTAAAGATCGAAGTCAATCAGGTGGATTGAGAACCATGAAAGAAGGTGAAGAACAAACTGCAAATAGACGGCGGCTGAGCCGTTTAGTGGGGTTCATTGTTATCCTAATATTGATAGGATTGATAGGCGTATCAGTTCAGTATTTCAGAGAGCCTGCTACGCGAACGGAGTCGATATTTAAAAGGGGTTCAGAAGCTATCGAAGCTGAAAAAGTGGTGTTTGAAAAAAACGGGGATGAAGCAGTCGTATACACGTTTCCTGGGCAGGAAAAGTGGGATATTAGAGGAAAGAAACTTACCTTCAGTGAGCTTCAGGAGAGATATTTGGCGCTCTATAATTTCACTAAGCCCTATATAATACGGGAGGAGATAAAGGCACTAGCAATCCCTACTGGGACGCCGGAGATATATGGTCCAGAATTAGGTGTTTCGTTTGATGGGGATTCTAATAAGATGATCTCGATCCTTAGAGGATATGAGGATGCGCCTTTAGACGAGGATCAGATGAAGCGATATGTGGATATAGGCTCCAGGATCGCGTGTGAGTATTGCTGTAGTGCAAAAACACTTGTATTTGAAAATGGTCAGAGAGCATGTGGCTGTGCCCACTCTTATGCGATGCGTGGTCTGGCGAAATATCTTATCATCAATCATCCAAACAAATATACCGATAACGCGATTTTAAATGAATTGGCAAAGTGGAAGGCGACATATTTCCCAAAACAGTCTCTCCAGAAGGTACTGAAAACGCAAGTTGAGACAGGTAAGGTTGACCTTTCTGTGTTGGCAGAGATGCCATCAATGGTTGGAGATTGCTAAAAAGAGGGATGGCTATGAAAAACATACTACCCCGGAAATATAGGCAAATAGTGTTTATTGCCATAATTTTGATAGCCTTTTCGACGGTCTATGGCTATTACTATATGAGCTCTAAGCGCATGCCGAGCATTGAGGTAACACCATCATTTAAGGATCTTGGGGATGTCACAAAAGAAGGATTCAGCTACACATTCACCGTTAAAAATGATGGTAAAAAACCCCTTGAGATTGAAAGGGTAAGCACATCCTGCGGGTGCACCCTCGCAACGATAGAGTCAGAGTATATAATGCCAGGAGAAAGCACAGGACTTCTTGTCACATTTAATCCCGAATTGATGAAAGAGGAGATAAGGGGAAAGGTCACCCGGATCATTTTTATCAAGAGTAATGACCCCGAAAACCCTGAATTCGAGATAAAGATAACAGCCAATGTGGTGTAGATATGAAACCTGAAGATTCACCCAAAGGCCCAGATAAGTCAGAAAACAAAACATCATCAAGGATCTCCAAGACATATATCGTGGGACTAATAGTAATCTTGATAATAGGCGGAGGATTGGTGTATTCTTCAATCACCAATAGGGGTGAAGGAAAAAAATCTAGCAAAACAGCAGATGTAGATCCGCAACAATATCTAATAAACGAGCTTCTCATCTCATCTTCATTCAGCGGCTTCCCGGATTATGCGTTTACAAGTGAAAAGACTCAGGCAGGATATTTAGTCGCCACAAGGATCCCTGATGCCTTGGAGAGGATTCCTTGCTATTGTAGTTGTGGAGCAATTGGGCACAAGTCGTTGAAGGATTGCTTTACCAAGGATGATGGGGGTTTCGCGGATCACGCCTCATACTGCGATCTCTGTGTTGAAGAGGCGCTGGACGTTTATGGCATGCAAAAAGATGGCCTTCCCATAGGGGAGATTCGGTCAAGGATAGACGAGAAATACTCACGATATGGCGAGCCAACAGATACGCCTCCAATTAGCTGAAGAGGTATGACTTTATGATCAACTTTACAGGTGGATTAATGTGAAAAAACAGGTCTTGATAGTGTTGGCTGCATTGACAATACTGCTTGTAGGTTACGCGGGTGTAGCAAGTCTGGACAGAAGATTTGACGAAATCAAAATAGAATCTGAAGAGATCTCTGGCAGAGAAGTTCAAAGAGAAACCGGCGCTATCTTACTATCAAATTCTCCGGTGCAAAATGATACGGAAGTTGTTGAATGTCCACAGACCGAGATAAAGGAAGGAGACGTAGCCGAGACAGCACAATTGCCGTTGGATGGTGATGAGGAGATACGTTTGGGCGGGGTAAATTTCATTACCTCTCTAGGATCTGGTTTGGAAGAGGTAAAATTAAACAGCAGGCTCGTCTTCGTCTATTTTAGATCCGAATCCTGCGGCTGGTGTAAGAAGTTTGAGGCGGAAGTATTGACAGATCAGCGAGTCATGTCGGTTCTCGAAGACTCTTATGTATCTGTCTCCATTGAGGTCAATCGACAAAAAGATGTAACTACAGACTATAAGGTGAGGGGAACCCCTACTCTGATCTTCCTAGATGATGAACTAAAAGAGATTGAGAGAATCCCCGGATATGTGGATGCAGAAACATTTGTAACAATATTGAATAAAATCAAAAGCAATTGATATCCCTTTTTTAGGCGTTGATTTTGAATGAATTATCGATCTTTAGAGCATAATGAAAGAATGATCCTTGCAGTTATAATGATAATCGTGACATTTTTTGCCCTCAATTCCCTTGTCCCCCTCTTTTTCGGTAGCGTAGAAGATGCCTTTTTCATGCATTACAAGATGACCCTCTCATTCTTGGGTGGCATTGTAGCCGGTGTCGTATTCCTTGTCCTGACGGCACCAACATCTGAGAAACCCAAAGTTAGAGACACCGTAGATAGAAATATTGAGATTTTGGGCAGAGCTCTAAATAAAGATGAGATCCAGATACTTGAGATGATAAGGGACAGCGAGGGGATAACGCAGGACTCTTTAAAGTATCGAACTGGATTCCCAAGATCCAAGGTGAGCACCCTATTGACCAATCTAGAAAAGAGAGGGATCATCTCCCGGGAAGAGGCTGGGAGGACATACAAACTTTTCATCGGCGATTGGCTTAAAAAAAGACATTAAACTATTTTTTTGGATTTTGAACAGTATTTTTGGAGAATATGCAATTTAAATGCATAAACGGGCTTTTTTCGCCTATGATTCTTCAGGCAAAGTTAATCCCCTTAACGATGTCCACATATGTTGGATGATATCGTGAAAAAAGAGCACCTCGTCATTGTGGCATCGCTGGCGATCTGGGTTCTTATCTTTGGATTTGAGTCAGGATACATGGGGCACGGAATGGGCGGTCTTATGGGAAGTTTAAGTATGGCGGGGTTTAGTTGGGTCCTTTTAGCTCTTGTATTGCTCTTAACCTATTACCTCCTAAAGGATAAAAAAGAAGAGACACCAGATGCCTTCGAAATACTCAAAAGAAGGCATGCCAAAGGCGAGATCAGAATAGATGAGTACATCGAGGTCTGGACGGCTTTGACAAGACAAAAAGATTGATGACTAGAGGTGTAAAAATGGAAAGCAAAAGTATGGATCAGAAGACTGAGACTGGGGGTCATAACCCTATGAAGATGATGGGTCTATGTTTATTACTCGCCGTGGGGGCCATATGGCTTTTCAGGCTTCCCAGTGATTATTTCTTCTATCTTATTATCCTCATGTGCCCTTTGATGCATATGATGGGCGGGCATAAGCATAATCACTAGATAACTTTGCACGTATTATTCATTCTAAAGACCAGAGGTAGCTGAACCGGAGAACTATTTATGATAAAGATGAAACTGGGGCCTTTATTGACCCTCCTTATATCCATTTTTATACTGATCTTGTTTTTCAATGCCTTTTCAGGTTTTATTTTGCTTTTAATATCCGGAAGCATGGATATGGAGCAAATACACCCCATATCTAAAACCAATGCCTATGGCAATTGGCTCGCAGTCGCAGTGGCTATAGTGGTATTTTCCTTCTTTGTCCTAAGTTATATTCTACCCATGAAAAAGAGAGAGTGGAGGTCGGCTGGCGTATATGAGGCATTCATAATCGCGTTGTTTACGGAGATGTATGGATTTCCCCTCACTATATACGTTCTATCCTCCCTGTTTGGGATAAAGATACCTCTTGGACATGTGCAGGGCCATCTTCTGGCGACAATGTTGTCGATGACAGGGGTATTGGGACTTGAGGTTGCATGGTTGGCTGTCATGGCCATGAGTTCGGCAATAATGCTTCTCGGGTTTGTCTTGATAGCCAAAGGATGGAAAAAGGTGTACGGAACAAGGGCGGGACTCGCGAAAGATGGTGTTTATCGGTATGTCCGGCACCCGCAATACTTGGGAATCATGATAATCACTGTGGGAATGCTCGTCCAATGGCCTACACTCTTGACCGTTGCCATGTGGCCCATCTTGGCCTTCATGTACTACCGCTTAGCAAAGAAAGAGGAGGCTGATATAAAGCAGGTGTTTGGCATAGAGTATAGAGACTACTCTCGCGCAGTCCCAATGTTTTTGCCCTCTTTCAGGTCTGTATTTACTCTCAAGCTTAAAGGAGACGGAGTGTGACAATGGATGCCTGCAAATATTTGTCGAATCTGGATGATAGAAAGCATGAGAAGAAAATGATTTGGGAATAATTCTGGCATACTTTTATATCTTACTGAGATATGTCGAAATTGTATACTTTGAATTATGGAGAAAGGAACTATGAAATTAATAAATCAAAACGAAAAAAAATATCTGTACTTCTTAGTTCTAATCGCCATCATATTCAGCATCTGGTTTTATTTAGGGCTTACATCAGGAGAAAGGTTTTCCCTTGCTCATGGATATGGTTTAGTATCTCAAACAAAGGAGCTTATCGGCAACCTCGGGATAGCCGCTGCGTTTGTCGTATCCTTAATTTATTATCAAAATAAGAGGACAAAAGGGTTTTTGCTTTTAACGATAGGCTTTGGGTTCATTTTAACCAGGACCATTGTGCACTCTTCCCACATGCTCAATGCCATGGAACAAAATTCATCCTTCTTTGAAGCAATCTTTGAGGGGGAGAATCACTACTTGCAGTCGATTCTTGATGTCATTGGTGCCATTTTCTTGGCTTTGGGCGTCACGACCTTTTTAGATAAAAAAGATGAGTCATATAAACTTCTTACATCAGTCGTTGCCATTGAGGTCGGCCTACTTGCACTGGTTTTATTAAAGGCAAAGGGCGATATGATGTTTTTGTTGAATAATATGGCCTCCAGTCATGGAACCGCTCTCCTCCCATCCATCATGGCAGTAATGCCTTTTTTGGGATTTCTGGCACTAACAATCCTTGCCTTTGAATTATACAGAGAAAAAGATACTGAATTTAATCGGCTCTTGTTTTTGGGAGTTGGACTCATTTTTCTAAGGACATTGGTTCACGGCGTGCACACAGTCTTTGGTATAGAGACCCATTTTTTTCAATCAGGTTTCGACGTGTTAGGAGGCATTGTCATAAGCGCCGCCTATTATCAAGTTGACATTGGAAAGAGGGAGGACAGATCAATGGAGATTTGGATAATAGTTGTCCTCCTTTTAATAATTGCCATCATCTACTCGGTATTCACATTTTTCAGATTCAGATAAAAACAGGAGGTAAAATATGGAGAATAAAAATAAACTAATCCTTTCTGGTTTAGTACTTCTATCTTTGTTCCTGTTATACTGGAGTTTCAGTGCTTCAATAAAAGGCAGTAAGACAGAGGTAAACGGAGATTCAGTTCAGGTGTCAACCCCACTATCCACCCTTTCTGATAAGCCAATTTCAAATATCCCTGAACATTCTGAGGAGAGTTTCGAGAAGGCCATAGAATCAGAGATAGAAGAAGATCCTTGCGCTACTCCAGAGGGATATACCGATGAAGGTTGGAGAGAACACATGGGCCACCACCCAGACCAGTATACGGAGTGCCTTTAAATTGTCCTTGATTAGAAAGTTAGGTGTAAAGTATGACAATAAGCTCTGACAGCCCTGCCTCTCAGCCAACAATTTTCAGGATGGTTATGTAATGTACAATGAGAAAAAAATATTTATTCCCGGATTGGGATCTGGCATAGTGGATAGATTTCGACCTCTCGTAGAAATGGTTAGTGGACAGGTGATATAGGTGGATAGGAAAAAGGCAAAGCAGGTCAAGCTCATTGTGGGTGTTAGTATTATAATCCTCATGTTGGCGATAAGTGCAAACGCCATAGGGGACTTCCTCGACCCCATGAAGCTTGTGAGTGAGGTTACATCGCGGCCAGAGGATTATCTAAATAGGAACATTCAGGTTATTGGATTTATCGTTGAAGGTACCTGGCAGAAGACGGGGCCTAACACCTATACTTTCAGACTTACAGATGGCAATGCCACAATTGATGTGGAGTACACTGGTGATGTCCCTGGAACCATCAAGCCGGATGTGGGGGTTACAGTCATAGGAACTCTTGTTTCACCTGACAAAGTTGTTGCTAATAAG
>JAZFTJ010000080.1:0-4957 GCA_036446635.1 Hydrothermarchaeales archaeon (SeqCode)
CTGCTCCTTTTCACACACTCGTTTTATCCCAACAATATACTTTTTTGGCTCTTGTTGCGGCTATTTTCTCTCAAAAACATCGGCTCCGTTGAAAAGCTTTATTAGCCACCCGCATCAAGGGGTTTTAATAAAATAAGGTAAGAGCCATGGCCAATGTAGTTGGAATAATCTTTGGTGAGGTAGGATACGGAGACTTTAACTTTGTAGTCTCGGAGGAATCAGACCTCCAGAAAGGGGCGTACGTAAAAGTAAAGCACCAGAGGTATGGTTGGGTCCTCGCCCAGGTTAACTCAATAACCCGCTACAACGAGCTATACACTCTAAACTCGCTTACAACAACACCCAACCATAAAGAGGTTGAGGACAGTGAAAGGATAATAGCCAACGCCAGGGTCATAGGCTATGTTGACGAGAAAGGAATGCTAAAAGTCCCAAAGATACCTTTTAAACCTGGGGGGAAAGTCCACGTCGCAGATAGTGCCCTTATCAAACGATCTCTTGGCCTAAGATCCAAGAGTAGCGGACTCTACCTTGGCGTTTTAGACGGAAATGAATCCACACCGGTCTACATTAATGTGAACAAACTGATCCAAAAACACGTATCAGTCCTCGCAAAGACCGGAGCAGGGAAATCATATACCGTGGGGGTTTTAGTCGAGGAGCTTTTGGAGAAAAGGATCCCGGTGGTTATTATCGATCCACACGGGGAATATGCATCTCTTAAACATCCAAACCAAAACCCAAAAGAGTGTGAACTCATGAGAAAATATGGGATCGCGTCCAAGGGATACGATAATATCGTTGAATACACCCCCTACCTGACCGTAAACCCTGCTGCAGACAAAAAGTTTGCCATGGACTTTACACTCCTGAAGACACGAGACTTTTTTGATATGCTGCCAACGAAGGTGACCGACTCCCAGAAAGGCATACTCTTTGAGGCAATAAAAACTGCAAAAGGATTTGGCCGATACACCATAGACGACCTGATAAACATCATAAAAGACTATGAAGGCAAGGCAAAGTGGAACCTTGTAACCAGCCTTGAGATGGTAAAGGAGACAAACATCTTCGAAGGAAAACCCACTACACCACAGGACATGGTAAAAAAAGGCATGGCATCAATATTAAACCTAAGAGGCGTCCAGCCTGACATACAAGAGCTTATAGTCTCAAGGCTGACAAGCAACATCTTTGAAGCAAGAAAGCGAGGAGAGATCCCCCCGCTCCTTCTACTGATAGAGGAGGCGCATAATTTCTGTCCAGAACGAGGACTAGGTCAGGCGCTTTCTTCTAGGATAATAAGAACCGTTGCCAGCGAGGGCAGGAAGTTCGGACTAGGGCTGTGCGTGGTTTCTCAGAGACCAGCTAGAGTTGATAAAAATGTCCTGAGTCAATGCAACACACAGATAATTTTAAAGGTGACAAACCCGAACGACATGCGGGCGATAAGCCAGTCCATAGAAGGATTTACCTCCGGTCTGGAGGATGATATTAAACAACTACAACCCGGGGTTGCTCTGGTCGTCGGGGAAGCGATAGAACAGCCTATCTTCGTGGACATAAGGGTGAAGCGCTCCCAGCATGGAGGCATCTCGATAGACATAGTCAAAGAACCTCACAGAAGGAGGGCAGCAGAGACCCCTAGGTTTGAAAGCTTGATACGGAAACTCTTCTTCCGCTAAGGATATCCCCTATCTGAGCTTACATATATCAACAAATTCAACCTTCCACCACTATTTGTAAAGCTCTCCCAACTCTTCCACAAATCTTTCAAGCTTTTTCATATCCGCCTCCTTTGCCTCGTCCATATAATCATCTATCTCTCTTAGGAGGCGATTTATCGAGGTCCGTGTGCATTCAGAAAGGCTGTTAAACATCCCTTTTTTGACAAGGGCCCGCATCTCGTCCTTTAAGCTACTAGGGATCTTTACGGTTATCTGCGCATCCTTTAATTCGTCAATGTCAACTCTCATCAAACTCAGGCTTATCTTTAAGACTTAAGGATAAAAAAGTTTGCTTGTACGATCCAAAAAAAAAGAAAGAACAACCGACTCGATTTATATACCCTAATGAATTAATTGATAAAACATGAACCTCATTGAAGGTCTTTTAATCGGGATCCTGCAGGGCATAGCAGAATGGCTGCCCATAAGTAGCTCTGGACAGGGCATGCTCGTCCTGATCCAGGTACTCGGATTAAACCCTGAAAAAGCCTTCTCGATTGCCATACTTTTACATCTGGGAAGCCTCCTTGCTGTTGTATATTATTTCCGAAATGAGCTAAAGGAAGTTTTGAGTGGGATAACAAAACCCTCCCAGGAGACTGAAGAATCAAGAATAATTGGCACATTCCTCATAGTCACCACTGTATTCACTGGAGTGATTGGCGTGCCTCTCTTCATGATGATGTCTGAGACCTTCTCTAAGGTAAGCGGTGATATGGCAACCGCAGGAATAGGGGCCCTGTTAATATTCACTGGGCTGATGCTTAAAAAAGGGGGATTTGGGACAAGAAAGATAGAGAACCTAACCATAAAGGATATGGCTGTTGTGGGATTGGCTCAGGGATTCGCCATTTTACCCGGTGTAAGCAGGTCAGGAATAACAATAGCCACCTTGCTTATGATGAAGTTCGACAATTCCACATCACTCACACTCTCTTTTCTAATGGCCATCCCTGCATTGATCGGAGGGATAATCCTCAGCACGAATGCCAGTCTAATCTTTTCTCTACCCATCCTTGTGGGCATAGCCGCCTCTTTTATAGTAAGCCTAGCAAGCGTGGATTATCTGCTCAAAATCTCAAAGCACCTTGACTTTTCAAAGTTCTGCATATTCATTGGGACCATAGCGTTCCTCTTCCCATTGGTGAATTTTATATAGACATAAAAAAATATGTGAATCTCAATGAACATCCTGGTGATCATAAGAGGGATAGTGGGCTTTACACTGGTCTTTTTCATCCCAGGCCATGCGCTAACCCTTGCCATGTGGTCAAAAAAGAAAAGAGAGGTCTACGAGGACATTTTGAAAATATTAAGAGAAAAAGATATTTCGAGTGTTACCCTCGTCGGTAAATCCGACAACCTAGAAAGCCTGGAACCCCTATTGGATGAAAATAAAATAAGATACAAGACCTACACTAGAGACGCTGGAAAAGAGAATGAGGACGACGCCTTGATAATAGAATCTGAAAACCTGATTTTAATGGACAGCATGGACCTTAATATCAACCCTAAAGATAAGTTTATCATTGATCTTGGAAACAATTTAGAGGCCGGAGGAAGAGTAGTTAAAGTCGAGGATACCCTAGATGGTCTTGAGCGGTTCGCACTTAGTATTGGCCTAAGCATCGCAATAGCCCCGCTATTAGGGTTGCTCCTGGATAAAACTGGTATTGGAATAACATTTGGAAGCATCATGGGATCTATTATTCTTGTTAGCGCCGTCTTGTTCGGTGTCTATTTCAAAAGGAGAAGTAAAGATGGATTATAAACAAGTCATCGCAGTAAGAGTAGATCTAAAGATGAGTGTTGGAAAAACATCAGCCCAAGTTGCTCATGCATCGCTGGGAAGCGCCCTTAAGGCGATGAAAAACAATAAACAATGGTTTGACGGGTGGACAAAGGAGGGGCAGAAAAAGGTCGTGGTGAAGGTCAAAGACGAAGAAGAGATATTCGAGCTCTATGAGATAGCCCGGGCCTCAGATATCCCGTGTTATCTGGTAAATGATGCAGGTCTAACAGAGCTTGAACCAGGAACAACCACTACACTTGGCATAGGGCCCGGGCCGAACGAGAAAGTGGATAAGATAACAGGAGAACTAAAACTCCTAAGATGATACTCTGGAGCCTTCCCAATGAAAAGCGACTACAAAGTTGAAAACATAATAGGTCTAGATTACTTTATAACCGACACAAAAGGGATCGGAGGGAGATTGCGTCAAGAGATAGAAGATTTCCAGGTAGAGGAGCTTTTCAACCCATCGGATGAGAATCCCGACGGGGAATACACACATTTTGTCATGGAAAAGAGAGACTGGGACACCTTAAAAGCCCTCAAGAGATTATCTCGTGCGCTTAGGGTTTCAAGAAAAAGATTCGGGTTCGCAGGCACAAAGGACAAGAGGGCGGTGACAAGACAGAGAGTAGCTGTTTGGAACGTCAAGCCTGAGGTTCTGGAAAAAGTTAGGCTAAAAGACATCTCACTCTCTGACTTTAAAAGATCAGATTCAAGGGTAAACCTTGGCAATGCGAATGGGAACAGGTTTAGCATAGTCTTAAGAGATATCGATGGCGAAAACCTGAATTCAGATCTAATTACAAAGACCAATGAACAGCTCCTTGAAAGGGGCATCCCAAACTTCTTCGGCTACCAGCGCTTCGGAGTGATAAGGCCCAATACTCATCAGGTAGGAAGAGAGCTTGTAAATGGAAACATCGATAAGGCAGTGATGGCGTATCTTGGAAATCCATTCGAAAATGAAAGAGAAGACGCCTACACAGCAAGGAAAAGCCTTGAAGAAACAGGCGACTACAAAGAGGCTTTGAAAAACTTTCCTAAAAGACTCAACTATGAACGCACAATGCTACAACACCTATCTCAGGTTCCAAACGACTATGCCGGGGCTTTGCGGAAGCTGCCAAAGAAACTGAGATGGATGCTGGGCCATGCCTATCAGAGCTACCTATACAACAAGGTTCTAAGCGGAATGATCGAAAAAGGCCTTTCCATTCAGGACCAACAGATACCTTTATTCGGTTATGACAGCATGTTTAGTGAAGGCGATCAAGGAGAGATCGAGAAATCAGTCCTAGACGAGGAGAGCCTAACCTTTGAGGATTTCAAGAATCCATCTATGCCAGAGTTGACCCTTAAAGGCCTCTTAAGAGATGCATGCATAAAAACAGAGATAAGCTATAAGGCCGAGGAGGACGAGTTGAACGACGGCAAA
>JAZFTJ010000081.1:0-12237 GCA_036446635.1 Hydrothermarchaeales archaeon (SeqCode)
CAGAAAACCGACATCAAACCGCCTCGCATACTCCACAAAATCCTCAGGCAACATCGACTTGATTTCCACCCGAGAAACTATATAAACATTACCTATATAGGGATGGACCATGACATCGATCCTCTATGTCTGGATGCCCACAGAGAAGATCTATCCAGGAGGACCCATATACCTCGCAGACTACGTCCACAAAAAAACAGATGCCGAGCAAAAAATCCTGGACCTATCACTCATTGATAAAAAGGATCGAACAAAAAAGCTTAGACAAGAAATAGACACTTTCGACCCAGACATAATAGCATTCAGCTGGAGAAACATACAGCTTTTTTCTCCTAAACAAGACGACCCATCCCTTGAGAACGCATTCAAATTCCTCTACTCCCGGAACCCCGTGGACAAGATCAGCGCCGCTCTCTTTGGAGTCAAATCAATCTTTAGATCAGTTACAAACACACAGGAGATTGTGGGATACATCAACAAAAGCAGAGAAAGCTATGACAAAAAAATCGTAGTCGGAGGATCCGCCTTCAGCGTCTTCCCAGACCAGATAATAACCAAGCTAAAAGAGGGCATAATCGGCATAACAGGAGAAGGTGAGGATGTCATCCTGAAAATAATCGAAGGAAGAGAAAAAGAAGAACTCCTAGACGAGAGAATAGTCTACAGAAAAGGCAAAGAAATCATAAAAGGCGAGCAGAAAGAATACGTGAAGATGGAGGACTTCACACACCTAGATTTTGAATACATAAAAGAGGCGTTCCCACAGTTTAAAGAATACGAAAACAGCTACATCGGGATACAGACCAAGAGAGGATGCCCCTACGGCTGCATCTTCTGCTCATACCCGTTTATAGAGGGAAAAAGGCTCAGGTTCAAAAAACCAGACATACTGGCAGAGGAGGTCCTAACGCTCCACCAAAACTATGGGATAAAAAAGTTCTGGTTCACAGATTCGAACTTCATCAGCGCAAAAAAGACAATACCCCACTGCAACGAATTCCTAAGAAGAATAATAGAGGGAGGAGCTGATATCGAATGGGGGGGATACATAAGAATAGACTTCATAAACCAGGAACTTGCCAAGAACATGGTCGATAGCGGCATAAAGCACTTCGAGCTCTCACTCACAAGCGGGTCACAGCGCGTTGCAGACTTCATGCATATGGGATTTAAACTAAAAAACGTCTTCAGGGCCTGCGAGATGATCAAAGACGCCGGCTACAACAACCAGGAGGTCATCATCAACTACTCCCTAAACGCGCCAACCGAGACCAAAGAATCACTGCAGGAGAGCATAGACACTTATAGAAAGATCTGCGGCTACTTCGGAGAAGAAAACGTCAAACCCTATCTCTTCTTCCTAGGGATACAGCCCCACACGCACCTTGAAGAATACGCCATCGAGAACAAGATGATCTCTCCAGACTATAACCCCCTCGCGATAACGCCAGGCAACGCGAAGAAGCTAATCTACAACCCCCCGCCGTTCAACAAGCTTATAGCAAGAATATATCTTGGAGCGATGAAAAAACAGGATCGAAGAGAGAACATCGGAAAACACGTTTTATTAGAGCTAGAGGAGAAACTGAAAAGACCCTGAAAAAACAGGATCGCCTAGGGGACATTAATAATCCAAAGGGCGCCTCCTCCCTCATCCGAATCGTATATATATGCTAGGAACCGAGATAATAACAGTGGAAATAATGAATCTTAGAATCTCAGAACTATTGAGAGAGAATAAGGCTCAGGTCAGCATAGAATTCGTCCTGCTAACAGGGGGAGTGGTGGCCGCGGCTTTGATCTTTTATTCTCTAAGCGGATCAATACAGGCCTTCGCCAACGTCGTTTCTAACTGGACAGAGGCTGAGCGTGACGCCACCATCGCAAAGATAACAAGGTAAGCTTTTTATTAGTATAAATTGTCTTTACTCTCATGATTGAGCTGATCTTCGTATTAATCGCTCTTTTTGGAGCTACAATCGCGAGTATTACAGACCTAAAAGAGGGCATAATCCCAAACAAACTCTCATTTTCACTCCTTGCCATCGGCATACTAGGACATCTCACCTACAACCTATATGGCCTATTCCAAGGGACTATGAGCGACCTTTCACTATTCATCCTCACCATAGAGAACGTGGCAATAATCTTTGTGATAGGCTATATATTCTGGATCCTGGGAGGATGGAGCGCAGGCGACACAAAGATTTTCATGTTTCTTGCGGCCCTGATCCCCCAATACCCCATTTTCCTTAAAAGATACTTCACCCCACGATTTTACCCTGAGGTCTTCATTCCAATCCAGATCGGGAGTGTGGCACACAGAATCAATATATTGCCATATCCCTTCGCCATAACCCTGCTGGTAAATACATTCCTTGCAATATTTCCGTTTATATTCATCTTTTCAGCATATATCTCCATAACAAAACTGGGTCTGAAGAGATTCTTAGAACCCTTGGATGAAATCAGAGACTATGTCGTAAAGAGCCTCATCTTTATAGGTGCAATTGCAATAATCCAAGCGCTCGGCCTATCAAAGATCCTGATCATACCAATCCTGATAATCCTCTTCTTAATAGAAGAAAAAAAAGCCATCATTGCCTCCTCATTCCTTATCATTTTATACATTTTATTCGGAGGCACCGACCCTGCCTCAGGTTTCAGATTCATCGCCCTCAACTACATCGTCATTTTCAGCCTCCTATTAGTCTTCGATATCTTCCTGAACGCCTTTAAGATCCTAAGAAAAGAAGCCCTACAAAAAGAAGTCAAGATCACTTCCCTGGAGGAGGGAATGGTAGTAGCAGAAAATATCTATAGAGAAAACGACAAGATCGTAAGAGACAGCAGAGGACTGACAGATAAGATAAAAGAAGCTATAGAGAAAAAGGACATAGAAATAATACTGAAAAAACGCACATTATTAGTGAATACGAGTGCAGCAGGCATTACAGAATTTGAAATAAAAACCCTCCAAACCTTAGTCGAGAAAGAGGAGATGGAAGACATAATAAAGATAAAAAATGCGATGCCGTTTGCCCCAATTATACTCCTGGGCCTAATAATCTCCCTTACAATAGGCGACCTAGCATCCTACATCTCGCTTTTGATCTAAACAATCCTACGAATAAATGTACTACAATCAGGTTTAATCCCCTCCTCATTTTAAAGTTGTTTATAAAATACGCAGTAAATACCAAAGATTAAGCCAAAAAAGGAGCGCAACCAGTCTCGGGGGAAGGCTTATTAACCCCCTGAAATAAGAATTTTACATACAAAAATAATCCTTTCAAGCTGTATATTGCAAGTGAACGCCAATGCCAGAAAAAGGTCAGATAACAGTAGAGGCCATCCTAATACTTGGATTATTCATACTCCTATTTGTCGGCATATCCATGCCCACAGCACTCCAGGTATACGATCGAAGCACTGACACGTCTGTCATTCTTGAGATGAGAACCAACACAGATGCGATAGTAAGTGCAATCAAGATCGTAAGAGCAGGAGGATCTGGAAGCGTAAGAACGGTTAAGATAAAATCCAACCTTGCAAATTGGGAACTCTCTGCCTATGATACCGCCTATGGTAGTCCTACCCTGACCTACGGGGTGAAATGGTCCAATGCAGAAGATGTACCAAGTGAGTTGATTAACAATGCCGAGAATAACACATGGGGCGGGCTTTCAAGAGCGTCTATGGATGGAATAGCAACAAGTGGCACAACATCCAGTTATACCTTCTCAGGTACTGGTCAGGGTAATTGGTATGTCAAAGTCACAAACTCTGCAACAAGCACATCTCCAACACTCGATGTGAGCACTGCACTTACCAATGGAGATACTATAGAGATCACATTAACCAACTAACCAAAAAAAAGGTTGTGTCTAATAATGAATGAAAAAGGACAAGTCACCATAGAAGCTATGTTGATAATGGGCATGTTCATGGTTCTTCTGCTAACAGTCTCTCTGCCAATCATATTCAGAACTAAGGCTAGCGCAAGGGATGTTTCACTAGTTGCTGACGCCCGGTATGTAACCGACCAGATAGCAAACGCCGCAAACAGCATAGTTCATCCAGACGAAAAGAGAACCATGGATGTATATGTCCCGGGCTTCACTTCCCCAGACACATCCATCCCAGTCACCATAGGAACTGATGGAGGGAATCTAACCACAACCGTAGCCTTACCCTCTGGAGATGAAACCATGACCATTGATCTCTACGGTTCAGGATGGGCCATGTATGACGGCTCCACAGGCAGCCAATCCAATATTTCTGAGGCAACAGGGGGAAGATATAATATCGCCTTAAGATGGAAGAACATAACCTACTGGAGACGATGAATTGAAAGGACAAGTATCCCTTGAAGCAGTTCTAGTTGCAGGATTTGCCATTGTAGTGCTGCTCTCCCTTACAAATATCGCCATTGAAAGAAAGGACTTTGCAAGAGATGTGGGTGAGAGCGGCGAGATAAAGATGTTGGGAGAACTATTCGCGACCGCCATTAACAATGTCTACGCCAACTCCGAGGGTTTTCGTATCTATTTAGGACCAGAATATCTAAACTATACATATTTAGGGAGCAACACGGGAGGAGACCCCGGCCTAGCCCTGCCCATCAAGATAAACACAACCAGCAGAGTTATTATCCTCCGTAAAAATATGTCCATAACAAGTGCGGATTGGACTACCACTGTACCCATCATACCCACAAACATCGTTGTCAACAACCCCACTGCAGATTATCCTGAAACTACGATCAGAAACGACGGCACCAATATCATAATCCACGCCGCCGCCGCAAACATGGAAACAGTCCCCTGAAGAGCGGATCAAGATGCCATGGCTAACTAAAAAGTCAAAAGAAAGAGGCCAAGCGGCCATCGAGTTCATACTTATAGTCGGGGCGATGATGGTCATCATAATGTATGCATTCCCATTTATCACAAGACATGCCGAGCTTAACAAAGGCATTGCCGCTGCCAGAGATGGGGCACAGTTTGGAGCGACTATGAGAGGGATGGGATTCACCTCTACTGAGATCACGAATCCTCCAGGGGTTATAAAGATTGACAGGATAGAATACGAGATTACCACCAATGCAACAGGAGTAGATAGTGTGGAGATATGGATTTATGTCAGAGGACCGCCAGAATTAAAAACAAATAGCGTTTGGGGTACCATAGGAAAAGAAGCCCAAAGGTTTATAGGTAAGGCCATTTCTGGTGAATATGACGATGCCATAATTGCCAGAACTGGGGAATACTATAAATTTGCACCGGTACGTTGTAACTCCGATACATGGATAGAAACATAGTAGGTGATAAATTTGTCGTTTCTAGAAGACCTGGGCGATTCAACGATAAAGATTATTCAACAAATCTTATTTCACCTCCTGGGCTTAATGATAAAAATTGCTAGAATTGGAAGAGATTTAAAAGACCGCCTGGAAAAAATTGAAAAAGAAAAAATCTTTCCGATATTTGAGAAGAAGAACATTGAGTTTAAAGACTACATCATACTGAAACTCCAGATCTCAAGCCTTCTGTTCCTCCTCCTCTCTGTGATATACATATTCAATTTTCTTGGTCAAAGAAAATTCTTACTGCTGGCGATAATACCTGGCCTATACTCTGTCTACTTAATTTTTTATAGTATCAAAGAGCACTTTGAGAAAGACTTTAAGGCGTATAGGGATTTTTTCCTAGCCTATCTGGGCATCGCAGTGACCCTTATCGTTATTAAAAAGATCAAGCCAGTTGTAAATTACATATTCCCATATTTCCATCTAATACTGGCCTCACTGATAGGGGTTGTGGTCATAAGTGCACTGTTCAAGAAGAAGTACGGTAGGAACTTCACAATTGGGAGGGTTATTGAATCAGGAAGCCTAGTCAAAATCAAGGTCAACTACGATATCTGCGCAAGCATCAAGCCCGGCATACAGACATTTGAAAACACCGTCAAAGCAAAAGAAGGTGACCTTGTCAAATTGAGGGTTGAGAAAAGCTTTCTAAATCTTCGGGGAAGCATGGCGACAGAGATAATCGGTGTAGTCGATGGATGAATCAGTCCTTCTAAAAATCGCCGTCCTAGTATCAACCATTGGACTTGTAATGCTCTTCTTAGTCTCAAGCTATGCCCGGCCGCCTAATGTCAAGATCTCTGAGATCACATATGACGACGTTGGAAGATACACTGTAATAACTGGCAAGATCGAGTCAAAATATGTTCACAAAGACGGCCACATATTCTTCGATCTAAAAGATGATACAGGGAAGATGAAAGTTGTTCTTTTCAGCAGCACAGCAAAGACACTGGAAAGCGAGACCCTTGCCTGTCTAGAAAACGGGAAAAACATTGAAATCAAAGGCAAAGTCGATGAATATAAAGGAAGCCTTGAGATAATACCGAAAGATGGAGAGGACGTAAAATGCAAAACGCCCTGATCTTTGTCCTTATAGGAACCCTGCTTGGGACATTCACAGGCCTGATCCCTGGGATCCATGTCAATAACGTGGCTCTTGTGATAATCTCTCTTCTACCTGTCCTCTTGGAGAGATTTTCCACACACGACATCATCGCCGTGGTAATAGCCATGGCCGTAGTACATTCATATGTTGACTATATTCCGTCAGTTATCTTCGGAGCCCCTGAGGAGGCAAGCGTCCTATCGGTGCTTCCAGGCCATAAACTGCTCATGGAAGGAAAAGGATATGATGCGATAAGGCTTACGGTTATCGGAAGCTTGGGGGCAACAATTATCAGCAGCGCAGCTCTGCCCTTGGCACTGGTTGCCTTCCCAATATTGTACCTCTATGTTAGGAAGGTCATCCACATTCTTCTAATCTTCATAGTCCTCTACATGATCTATCTGGAAAAAGGCACGAAAAAGAGGCTTTATGCAGTGGTCGTGATTATCTATTCAGGACTATTAGGGATTATCGTCCTCAACTACGGGATCCTAAACCCCAAATACGCACTATTCCCCACCCTCACGGGACTCTTCGGGATTAGCACCTTGCTAACCTCCCTAAAAAGCCAGCCCCACATACCACCTCAGAATCTGGAATACTCTAAAGAGAATTTCACAAGAGGCATTCTCGTAGGGTCCGTGGGAGGCATGTTTTCAGGAATGTTGCCAAGCGTGGGTTCTTCGCAGATCGCAGTTATGGCCCAAAGCGTTCTGGGGGAGAGCGATGATAGAGAGTTTCTTGTCGCTTTGGGAGGGATAAACACTGCCAACGCCATCTATGCGCTTCTTGCACTTTACATCATAGGCAGACCCAGAAGCGGAGCCTCTATAGCCGTGGAACAGATATTAGAAAATGTGGTGTTCATCGACTTGGTATTCATGATCTCAGTGGTCTTGATAACCTCTTTATTTGGAGTCTTTATCACCCTAAGAATAGCCAAAGTAGTGTTACGTTATGTCCAACTGATAAATTATCAAAAATTCACCCTCTACATCCTGCTCTTACTTTTGTTCATGGTCATATCTCTTACTGGATTGAAAGGTCTTTTAATAGCCATAACAGCCACTGCAATCGGCCTTATGCCCACACTTCTTGGCGTGAAAAGAAGTCATTGCATGACCGTTCTGATCATTCCCACAATCATGTATTTTATGATGATCTAGATTGAATAGCTCCCCTATCCTTCAGTAGTTAGGATAAGCTTTTTATCTCGTAAACGTTTGCCTATAAATACACGGTAAATATAGACACTGCCCCAAGTGACTGCATATGGTTTAAAAAAATAGATAAATGATGTTTTATGCGTGCTGAAAAAGAGATAAAAGCCGAGTTTAAAAAAAGGGCCCAAACAGATCCTGAGAAGTACTACCCAGTGCAGACCCTCATCGATGAGGGTTTTGTGAGAATGAAGTGCAAGAACTGTGGAAACTATTTCTGGAGCGTTAAAGAACGCGACGTTTGTGGCGAACCCGACTGCTCGGGCGGCTACACATTCATTGGGGACTCGCCTGCAAAGGAGAAGATGGACTTCATCGAGACATGGCAGAAGTTCTCCAAACTCTTCAAGGGCTTTGGATACACGCCCATACCCCGATATCCGGTGGTTGCAAGGTGGCGTGATGACACAGACTTTGTTCAGGCCTCAATATATGACTTCCAGCCCTACTGTGTCTCAGGCGAGATAGATCCTCCCGCCAACCCCCTGGTTGTGCCTCAGTTCTGTTTGCGGTTCAACGATACAGATAATGTCGGCATAACTGGAAGACACTACACCGGGTTTGTGATGATCGGGCAGCATGCCTTCATGCCTCCTGAAAAATATGATACGGTAGAATACCTCCGGCACATCTATCTCTGGCTTACAGAGGGGATGAAACTTCCAAAGGAGGAGATCCAGTTTCACGAGGACGCGTGGGCTGGCGGGGGAAATATGGGCCCGTCTATGGAGTACTTCTCCCGGGGTCTTGAGATTGGAAACCAGGTCTATATGCAGTATGACATTACCTCAGGGAACCCGAAGGACCTTGATATTAAAGTGCTTGACATGGGTATGGGGCAGGAGCGTCCGGCATGGTTTACTCATGGCAGTGAGACCAGCTATGAGGCAAATTTCGGTCCGGTTGTAAAGAAGCTCTACAGTAAAACCGGGATAAAGCCTGAAAGGGATATAATACGGAGGTTTCTGCCCTATTCAGGCCTCCTTAATATGGATGAGGCAGAGGATATTGACCGTATTTGGACCAATATATCTGATAAGATCGAGGTTGATGTCAAAGAACTGAGATCTCAGATCGTGCCGCTTTCAGGCATATATTCAATAGGTGACCATACACGTTCTCTCCTCTTGGCGCTCTCTGACGGGGCTCTCCCATCCAATGTGGGTGGCGGCTATAATCTCAGGGTTCTTATAAGAAGGGCTTTAGATTTCATCTATCGATATGGATGGGATATAAAACTGGCAGAGGTCTGCGCGTGGCATGCTCAATATCTAAAGCCTCAGTATCCTGAGCTTGTGGAACATTTGGATGAAGTTACAGAGATCCTGGATATAGAAAGGGGGAAGTATAAAGATAGTAAGACAAAGTCGAGGAGGATTGTAGAAAGGCTTCGTGGAAAGGAGGTTTCTCCCGAAAAGCTTGTTGAGCTCTATGATTCCAATGGGATAAGCCCTGAGATGCTGATAGAGGAGGGCTTGGATGCTGAAATTCCGTCTGATTTCTATAAGAAGGTCTCTGAAAGGCATGAAAAGATGGAGCAGGTGGCTCAGACAAAGAAAGCTAAGGGGTTTGATCTTAATGGTGTTCCGAAAACTGAGATCATGTATTATGATGACTATGCTCTTCTAGAGTTTGGTGCCAAGGTTTTAAAGATCTTAGAAGGTAGGTATGTGGTTCTTGATAAAACCGCGTTTTATCCTACAAGTGGTGGTCAGCTCTCTGATTTTGGGTTGTTGGGTGGTAGGAAAGTCGTGGATGTCTTTAAACAAGGTAATGTCATAATCCACGATGTAGATAAACCATATTTTAAAGAGGGGGATGTTGTAAATGGCAAAATCGATTTCGACAGGAGATTGCAACTAACACAGCATCATACGGCCACCCATATAATCAATGGTGTCTCTCGGGAGCTTTTGGGCGGGCATATCTGGCAGGCCGGTGCTGAGAAGACCATGGAGAAGTCAAGGCTTGATATAACGCATTATGCCTCTTTAGACGCCGGACAGCTTCAACAGATTGAAGACCGGGTAAACAGTGTTATCAAGAGAAACCTTGTAGTCTCAAGTAATATATTAAAACGGGATGATGCTGAGGCAAAGTATGGTTTCAGGCTCTATCAGGGCGGGGCTGTTCCTGGAAAAGAGCTTCGTGTAGTTAAGATCAATAATCTTGATGTGGAGGCGTGCGGGGGAACACATACTCATTATACTGGCGAAGTTGGTTTTGTGAAGTTCTTGGGTTCAACGAAGATTCAGGATGGTGTTGTTAGGCTGGAATATGTTGCTGGAGAGGCTGCGAGGAAGTATATCATTGAGCATATTCTTATTGTCTCGAAAGATATTATCGATCTATTGATGGGTCTTCAAGGATTGTCTCTAGAAGATACATTAAAAGATCGTCTGGCTTCAATCGCATCCTTGGAGGAGATGTTCTCTGATAAGGTGGAGTTGGAAAAAAATATCAATACCAAAGGTTTCCAAGAGATTTTGCAGACTATTGGTTCTTTGGATGCTGAGTTGGTTGAAAGCGCAAAGGCTTTCTCTGTCCCGAGGGAACAGCTGAGAAGTACCTTCAAGAGATTTGTTTCGGAAGTTTCATCGAATATAGAGGAGATATCCAGGCTTTCAAACACCTTAGGATTAACGCCGCAGCCTGTTGAGTCCTACTTCCAAGAATCTCAGAAGAGGGGACTTCCAGATATTAGCAAATCAATCTTTAACGCTTGGAAGGTGCAGAGAAAAGAGCTTGAAGAGCTAAAAGCAGGAGCTGCAAAAATTAGGACTGAGAAAATCGGGGACTTTGAAAAGATAGGAGAAGTGGAGGTATTGATCAAAGAGATCGAGGCAGAAACTGAGGATACGGTAAAGACAGCTAATGAGCTGCTTTCAAAGAATAGGATTATCGTTCTTTTCGGAGTTGATGAAAAGGTCTCTGTCATAGGCATGTGTGATGATGGGATAAGTATTGATATGGGCGAGATTGTAAGGGAGGCCTCTAAAATGATTGGGGGTGGTGGTGGAGGTAGGCCATATTTTGCCCAAGGTGCAGGGGTGATGAAAGAGAAAGTCCCAGAGGCAATAGACTTTGTCAAGAAATATATCCAGGATAAGCTAGGTTAAGAGTTGTAGTGATAAATTTTAAATCTTTATATTCATTTTGTTTATGTGATTGTTATGGACTTTAAGACTATTGAGAAAAAATGGCAGAAAAAGTGGGAAGAATCAGAGATCTTCAAGGTTAAAGAAGACACAAAGAAAGAGAAGTACTACGTCCTCGAGATGTTCCCCTATCCTTCAGGCGAGGGACTGCATATGGGACACACATTCAACTACACCATAGGCGATGTCTATGCGCGATATAAGAGAATGATGGGCTATAATGTCTTGTATCCTATGGGATATGACAGCTTCGGCCTTCCTGCCGAGAACGCCGCAATAAAAGCAGAGGTACAGCCCAAGAAATATACCGACAAAGCCATAGGCAATTTCATCAAGCAACAGAAGGCGTTGGGTCTAAGCTATGACTGGGACCGCATAGTATCCACCTGCCAACCCGAGTACTACAGATGGAACCAATTCTTCTTCTTGAAGTTCATGGAGAAAGGCCTTGTTTCCAGAAAAAAGGCATCTGTGAACTGGTGTCCCGCATGCAATAGCGTTTTGGCGAACGAGCAGGTTCATGATGGCCGGTGCTGGAGGCATAAGGAGACTGAGGTTGAACAGAAAGATCTGGAGCAGTGGTTCCTCAGGACAACAGCATATGCAGAGGAGCTGCTTGACCACGTAGATAGCCTCAAATGGCCTGAGAGGATAAAGATAATGCAAAAGAACTGGATCGGTAGGAGCGAGGGTGTGACACTGAGGTTTGACATTGTTAACGAGAAAGGGGACAAGATTGACGAGATAGAGACCTTCACAACAAGAGTTGACACAGTTTACGGCATAACATATCTCGTCCTCGCTGCAGAGCATCCGAAGGTTACAGAGTACGTCAAGGGGACAGAGAACGAGAAGACGGTTAAGAATTTCGTCAAGAAGGTGAAGAAGCAGAGCATAATAGAGAGGACAGCAAAGGGTAAAGAGAAAAACGGCTTATTCTTGGGAAAGTACTTTATCAATCCCTTCACAGGGAAAAAGTGCCCCCTCTGGGTTGCGGATTACGCGCTTTACGATTACGGAACAGGAGCCGTGATGGCAGTTCCAGCGCACGACCAGAGAGACTTTGAGTTTGCCAAGAAATACAGCCTCCCGTCCACCCGGTTCGACAGTCCTTTGCGCCAACTTCGGAGGGCAACAAGTCCTCTCGGCGTACGCGGGCGCCCCCGGGCTTGGATGAGGAAGCGAATCGGACTCAGGCAATCGCACGAGGATCAGCCGACATCGAGAAACAGGTCAACTCCGGCTTCTCCTGAGACGGGGCCTCTCCCTATACTCCGGCGGCGCTTCTGAACCCTTGTCTTTCCCGGAGGAAATCTCAACATGACGGAAACTGTTCTGTACATCGCGCTTATCGCGGGTGCCCTCGGTCTCTTGCTGGCT
>JAZFTJ010000082.1:0-2649 GCA_036446635.1 Hydrothermarchaeales archaeon (SeqCode)
ATGTGGTGCCCCCATGGACTTAGAAGAACTTAGAGAAAACTGCATAATCCTGGCCCATAACTATCAGATACCCGAGATCCAGGACATAGCGGATTACGTGGGTGATTCCCTCCAGCTTTGCCAAGAGGCTGCCAAGGTCGACAAGGACTATATCCTTTTCTGTGGCGTGGACTTTATGGCAGAGTCAGCTGTCATGCTCAATCCGGATAAGACTGTTCTGATGCCTGACTTAGGGGCTAAGTGTCCCATGGCGGCGATGCTACCAGCTGAAAGACTAAAAGTTGCAAAAGATGAGCATCCAGAGGCAGCTGTTGTACTTTATATCAACACTCATGTGGAGGCGAGGGCTGAGTCAGACGTGACATGTACCTCTGCTAATGCTGTGAAGATCGTCAAGGCTTTAGAGGAGGACGAGATACTCTTTGGGCCTGATGCGAACCTTGCCTGGCACGTTGCCCGCCACGTTCCTGAGAAAAAGATCATACCCATCCCGGCAAAGGGGCACTGCAGAACCCATATCCTCTTTGAAAGAGAAGACATTCTCCTAGCCCAAGAGCAGCACCCAGAGGCAGAGATATTGATACATCCAGAGTGCAAACCCGAAGTCCAATTACTAGCGGATCACATCATGAGCACTGGGCAGATGATCAGGCGTGTGAAGGAATCCAGTTCTAAAGAATTCATCATAGGCACGGAGACCGGCATAATTCATCGAATGAAAAAAGAGGCACCAGGAAAGGTCTTTATTCCTGCCTTGGAAAATGCTGAATGCGAGAACATGAAAAAGCACACAATGGAGAAGGTGCTAAAGGAATTAAAAGAGAGGAAGAATGTGGTCACCGTTGACCAGAGGATAGCTGAACGGGCTAAAAAGTCGTTGGAGAGGATGTTGGATATGTCATAAGGTAGTTTGACCTTTTTTTGATCTTTTTTAAAATATTCTATCCTCTATTCCATTCAGGTCTCAATTGGCAAAAGATTGACATTATGCTCCATCTTCTCCTCCCTTTAAAATACTAGAATGTCAATTCCAAGCCTTTTATCTTCCCAAGGTGCTTCTTATCGTTAGAGTAAACTTCTTTTATTCCTCTCCGCTCCATTATCGCCAGATTTATACTATCATTGATGTCGATCTCGTGTTTTGCCATCAATGTCGCTCCAACTTGTAGATCCCTTAATGAGACTTCCTCTATTTCAAGGGAGTTGTAGGAGGATATTTTATCCAGGGTCGATTTGATATATCCTTGCTTTCCCATGGCCTCCAGTACCCAGGATACTTCCAGCAATACCAGCAGCGAGGTGAGGGCCTTTTCCCCTCTTTCGATCTTCCCCAAGATCGACTTGGCAGTCTCCCCGAATTTTGGATGGGTGGTGATTACGTAGACGAAGATGTTGGTGTCCACGAACTTCAATCGGGTTCCTCCACCAACTTTCTCCTCATGAACTTCCTTGCGAATTCCTTCGGTTCGTCTATCGGTTCCACCTTTACACTCCCGTAAAGGGCCTCAGTAGGATGCTTATATCTTCTAAAAGGGGTGAGTTCCAATCTAACTTTGGAGGCTCTCAACTCGAATTCCGTCCCTTCCTCCAGTTCATACTTCTCCCTTATCGACTTAGGGATTACCAATCTACCTTCCTTTCTTATTTTGACACGCATCTATATTACCTACAAAAATAGATTTATTTGTCGACAACAAATATTTTTGTATTTTAATCTCATGATTGACAACTCCGTAGAAAATATACTCTAATCCCGATGATTGGACACTCACGGAAAAACGAAAATCATAAATATGATGTTAAGCATGTATGTATATGGTGAGCGTATATGAGAACTACGATAAATCTAAGGAAGGATCTGTATGAGATATTACTTAGGAGAGCCGGAAGTAAGAGAAGACTCTCAGAAGAGGTAAATACAGTATTGGCAGAGCACTTGATCAAAGAAAAGAAGATGAAGATGTTTGGATCATGCCCAGAACTAGACGAGTTTGTTAGGGAGGAGGGCGACCTTGACCGTTTTGATTGATTCATGGGCATGGATAGAATACTTCAGAGGCAGCGAAAAAGGAAAAACCGTTGTCCCAATCATCGAAAGCGATGAGGAGATCATAGTCTCTGCTATAAATCTGGCAGAAGTCTATTATACTACCCTCAAAAAGAAGGGGAGGGAAACTGCAAAAAAGCAGAGAGATGCTATAGAAATGCGTTGTAGAATTATAGGCGTAGATGCAGAGATTGCAACAAGAGGGGCAGAGATCAAACTAGAGCGAAAATGGGGTCTAGCTGACGCAATCATTTTGGCAACCGCCGAAATAGAGAACGTAACACTACTAACTGGGGACCCCCACTTCAAGGGCATGCCAAATGTTGAGTTTTTAGGAGAATGAAATTATAGCTGTCGTCCTTACACAACTACTACTGATAACGGGGGGTAGGTGAGAAAAATATCCCAACAAATACTGAGTATTGGCAGATGACTGGAAAGAGATTGAAGAGACCTATCCGCCTTGCACTCAACTGTCGGATATGTTGCATTAAACTATGGAGTTGCGTGTTATTTATCTGATGAAAACCTCGTAAGGATTCGCCACAGATGCGCCTCTGAACACAGATACTTGTCCTTTAATCTAGTTTTCAACACCTTTT
>JAZFTJ010000083.1:0-6693 GCA_036446635.1 Hydrothermarchaeales archaeon (SeqCode)
CATAAAAAACATCCTGATAGTACCAATAAGCTTCGTATCAGACAACCTAGAAACACAATACGACATAGACATATACCAAAAAAACCTGGCAGAGAAAGAAGGAGCCACCCTGAAAAGATCACCCACACTAAACGAATCACCCAAGTTCATAACAGCACTGGCAAAAATAATAGAAGAGCATATACAATAAAATTATAACAAAAAATGAAACCACAAATGAAAAAGGAATTTTTATGAGCAAAATCATCATCATAGGAGGAGGAATCTCAGGCCTATCAACAGCCTTTAACATCCAAGAAAAAGCCAAAGAAACAGATCTACCGGTTGACATAACCATAGTAGAAGCCTCAAAGCGACTGGGAGGCAAAGTCCACACCATCAAAGAAAACGGCTACACCATCGAAGCAGGAGTCAACGGCTTCTTGGACAACAAACCCAGCACCATAGAGCTAGTCAACGCCCTAGGAATAGAAAACAAGCTCCAGCCAAGCAAGGACGCCGCAAAGAAGAGGTTCATCCTCTCAGACGGGAAATTAAGACAACTACCAGAATCACCAGGCTCTTTTATGACATCCAACCTACTATCAGTTAAAGGAAGAATAAGAGTGGCAATGGAGCTCTTCACCAAACCCAAACCAGAGGGCGTGGAAGAAACCATCGCAGACTTTGCAAGAAGACACATGGGACAAGAAGCGGTGGACAAACTAGTAGCTCCCATGGTAAGCGGAGTATTCGGAGGAGACGCAGAGAAACTGAGCGTCCAGAGCTGCTTCCCACTCCTAATAGATGTCGAAAAAGCAGGAAACGGCAGCCTCATCAAGGGGATGATCAAACACATGAAAGCGACAAAAAAAGCTGGAAAAAAGACAAAAGCCACCACAGGCCCAAGTGGAAGGCTTACAAGCTTTAAAGGAGGAATGCAGACCATCATCAAAGCCTTAGAAGTGAAGCTAGAAGGCGAGATAATCATAGGAAAACCCATTGAAAAAATAGAAAAAAAAGAAACAAAAACAAAGACATCCTACCGCGTATTCCTAAAAGGTGAAAAGACACCCCTGGAGGCAGACGTTGTAGTCACCGCAGCACCAGCATATGCAACCACAAAAATGCTGAAAGATCTAGACCCAGAAATAGCCAGAGAACTACAAAACATACCCTATGCTCCCATCTCAGTAGTGGCATTAGGATACAACCGCGAAGAACTCGATCACCCACTGGACGGCTTCGGCTTCTTGATAGCAAGGAATGAAAAACGTAGGATAATGGGGAGCCTATGGACAAGCAGCATCTACCCCGAAAGATCACCCAAGGACAAATTCCTCATAAGGATCATGGTCGGAGGAGCCATGCAACAAGAGATGATCCAACTGTCAGAAAAAGAGACAATAAACATAGTAAGAGAAGAGCTAAAGGACATACTAGGCATAGACGCTGAACCTGTATTCATCAAGGTCTTTAAACACGAAAAAGCCATCCCCCAATACCCAATCGGCCACGGTGACCGCTTAAAAAATATAGAAAAAAGACTCGAAAAACACCCCGGCCTTTTCATGACAGGAAACGCCCTACGAGGGATCGGAGTAAACCACTGCACAGAGGATGCGATACAAACAGCAGATAAGGTAATAAGATACCTAAGCTAAAACCCACTCCATAGGAGAAAACAAAAACAGCTGTGAAACATCACTCAAGCTTATAATCGCTCCGGTCCACAGACGCATCATCCATAATCTTACGAGAAACAAATATCGGGGCATCAGTCCTCACAGCAAGGGCCACAGCATCACTCGGCCGAGTATCAAACTCAAACTCCTCACCATTCTTCTTGACAATCAGCCTAGCAAAAAAGATCCCATCATTAAGATCATCAATAATAACCTTACCAACCTTCGAGTCAAGCCTATCCAGAACAGAAACAAGAAGATCATGAGTTAAAGGACGAGGATAAGGCATCTGCTCCAAAGCTGTATGAATAGAGAAAGCCTCCGCCGCCCCAACATGGATAGGCAGAAGCCTCTTATCCTCATTCTCCAAAAAAACCACAGGATTATTGCCCTCAGGAGAGTTAGCAACAAAAACCCCCTCTATCTTAACAAGCTCCTTCCCTCCATCATTATTCTCTGAATCAGTTGGCTTTTTTTTATCAGATTTCTTCAATTTGTCACCTTATTTTTTCTTATCCAACGTTATATATAAAACTTTAATCCAACAATAAAATACATTCGGAGAACATCAAATGACTATCGCAGAAAAGATCCTCGCAAAAAAAACAGGGAAAGAAACAGTCGAGCCAGGCGAGATAATAGAGGCAGAAATAGACTACATCATGGTAAACGACATCACCGGCCTACCAGCTTTTGAAGTCTTCGAACAATTCAACACAACACCACTAAAAGACAAAATAATCCTCATCCCCGACCACTACATCCCAAACAAAGACATAGCAAGTGCTGAACAAGCAAAAGCAATGAGAAACTTCGCAAAAAAATACGACATACCCAACTACTTTGAAGTAGGCCAAAACGGAGTCTGCCACCAGCTCATGATAGAACAGGGATTCGTAGCACCAGGAAGACTCATCGTAGGAGCCGACTCACACACATGCACCTACGGCGCCCTGGGGGCCTTTGCAACGGGAATAGGATCCACAGAGGCAGCATCAGTCATGGCACTAGGAAGCCTATGGTTCAAGGTCCCGGAAACACAGAAGATCATAGTCCAAGGGGAGCTAGGAAAATATGTGATGGGAAAAGACATCATACTCCACATAATAGGAGACATCGGAGTCGAAGGCGCCCTATACAAATCCATGGAATTCTACGGCGACACAATCGAAAATCTAGGCCTAGCAGACCGCATCACCATCTCAAACATGACAATAGAAGCAGGAGGCAAAGCAGGGATCATACCACCAGATCAGAAAGTCTTCGAATACCTCAAAGACAGAGTAAGAGGAGGATACAAACCAATCTACGCCGACGAAGACGCAGAATACAGCGAAATCTTCTCATATGAAGCAGAAGACATCGTGCCCACAGTGGCAAAGCCATCCCTACCAGAGAACACCGCTCCAGCATCGGAGATGAAGGTAGAGATCGACCAAGCATACCTAGGATCATGCACAAACGGGAGGATAGAAGACCTCAGAATAGCAGCAGACATAATGAAAGACAGAAAAGTAAAAGATGGCGTCAGAATGATCGTCGTACCAGCAAGCAAAGAGGTCTTTGAAAAAGCCATGGAAGAAGGACTCATAAAGACATTCCTAGACGCAAACGCATATGTCTCAGGACCAACATGCGGCGCATGCCTAGGAGGATACATGGGAGTCCTAGCAGGAGGAGAGAAATGCATAAGCAGCACCAACAGGAACTTCATAGGAAGAATGGGCCACAAAGACTCAGAAGTCTACCTAGCAAACCCCGCCGTTGTCGCAGCAAGCGCAATAACCGGAAGAATCACAGATCCAAATGAGCTGATATAATTGAAAGAAAAGATAACAGGAAAAGTATGGAGATTCGGAGATAATATCGACACCGATCAGATCATACCTGCAGAATACCTGACAACCGGAGACCCAGAGATACTTGCAAAACACTCCTTTGAAAAAGTAAGACCCGAGTTCATAAAAAATGTTCAAAAAAACGATATAATCGTTGCAGACAAAAACTTTGGATGCGGATCAAGCAGAGAACACGCACCAAGAGCACTTATCGGTGCAGGAATATCCTGCGTAATAGCAAAAAGCTTTGCAAGAATATTCTACCGAAATTCCATAAACATAAGCCTACCACTCATAGAGAGCGAAATCGAGGCAAAAGATGGAGACATTCTCGAGATCGATTTTAAAACAGGGACAATAACGAACAACTCCACGAACAAAACATACAGATTTCAAGCATTACCCGAATTCTTGCTGAACATAATCCAATCCGGGGGACTCGTGGGATACACAAAAAAGAGACTAAGCGAGAAACTGAGAACATGAAGATCGAGCTGGAGTTTGACTGCGGGAGGGACCTCACCCCCATCTCAGATCTATGGGAAAACCTCCCAAAGCTAAGCGTTAAAGACGTCAGAAATCACCTGCCCATGACCCGGGATTGGATATACCTAGACAACGCCGCAACATCCCTAACACCCAATCCAATCTGGCAAGAAATGGCGCGGTATTATAGCTGCTACAACGCAAATGTAGAAAGAGGCGCCTTTTTCATAACAACATACGCAACAGAAGTCCTACACAAAGCACACCAACTCATAGCAAAACTATTACTAAACTGCAAATATCACGAATTCATCTTCACAAAGAACCTAACAGAAGGCATGAACATGATCGCTTATTCATTAAGCGACGAGGATTGGAGGGGAAAAAACATAGTATTCAGCGACATAGAGCATCACTCAAACATCCTCCCATGGATCCGTCTTGCAAGAAAAAACAGAGCAGAGATAAGGGTTGTGGAGACCGATAATGGCGTAATCAATCCCAATGCCCTAGACGCCAATGTAGATGAAAACACAGCTCTTGTAACCCTACAACACTGCTCCAACGTGACAGGGGCAGTTCAGGATATCAAGGCTTTCTCAAAGATATGCAGAGAAAACGATGCACTATTTGCAGTGGATGGATCACAAGCACCAGGCCACATGCCTGTAGACGTAAAAAAGCTAGGATGCGACTTCTACGGCTTCTCGGGGCATAAAGGCCCCATGGGCCCAGTCGGAAGCGGAGGTCTTTATGTGAAAGAAGACCTGATAGAGGAGAAGTTACAAGGCAATGGCACCGGGCTCAGTAAATCAGGGCTTAAGGGTGTTCATAAATTTGAAGACACGGAAAGCTATGTAAAAGTAAAATTTAAGCCAATGGAGGTTGGAGGAGGGACCATAGTTGACGCAGATTACGACGATTATATACTGACAGAATCCCCTTCAAGGTATCAGGCTGGAACACCAAATATAGCAGGTGAGATAGGGCTTGGCAGAGCCGCTGTCTATGTAAGCCAGCAGATTGGATTAACAAGGATAAAAGACAGAGAGAAAATCCTGACAAGACAGATCTTAGACGGGCTATCAGAGATAGACAATGTAGAGGTTTATGGGCCATTAAAAATGGATATAAAAATAGGTGTCGTATCCTTTAACATCAAAGGCTGGGTTTCGCACGATGTTTCACTAGTCCTTGATGAAACACACAATATATGCACGCGGGCAGGCAGCCACTGTGTCATGCCCTGGCACAAAAAACAAGCACTTCAAGATGGGACAGTAAGGGCATCCGTCCATTATTACAACACAGAGGGAGAAGTAGACAAGTTTATAGATGCGATAAAAGAGATCTCAGAGACAACCGCCTAAGGCTTATCTAAGTTGTGTTGGCTGCCATCTCCACTCGACCCATAAGTTTCGTAAAGTAGCTGTTAACATTACTACCAGATATAGTCCGATAGCAGACTGTACTACTATCCAAAAGAGATAGGCAGTCCCAATGATGATGGGGGAAAGAGTGATCTTTAAAGCTAGGTAGTTGAAAAACAATCCCAAGATACATATAGCCAGCATTATAAGATTCTCGTGTCTCTTGTTCATAAAACCACCATAAATGTTACAAGAATAAATAGGGATACAAATATTTATAAACATTGTGTAAAAGATTGAACAATATATATCTAAGTCGAATTAAAATAATTATTATCTGGAGGAAAAAGTCTTGAAGAACAAGATGGTAGGTGTATGCACACTATTCTTGATTCTGATCCTTTTCTCCTCACCTATTTCTGCTGCCAGCCCAAAAAAAGTAAGGGAGACATTTTCCTTACCATTGGAGAGCGACGAAGTTACACTGATCGCTGGAGATCTAAATAGTAACACCCGGATCGACGACGTATTGTTAAGAGTTGGAAGCAACGTATATGCGTTCTACAGCGGGAGTTCACATGAAACGTGGAAATGGAAAACAACACTAGGCAACAAACGCATTGATGTAATAGATTACGCCGGTGAGGGAAAACTTGATGATGTGCTCATAGCCTCAGGAAGTTCGGCTTACATCAGAGACTCAGAAGAGGGGGTTCTTTGGAAAGTAACTTTATCCGAGGCGATAGATTCGGTGGCGTCTGCGGACACAGACAACGACGGAAAAAGAGACGAGGTTTTAGTCGGTGTAGGAAAAAACGTCTACCTCTATGATTCTCAAAGCACCGAGGTAATCAAAACCTTCTCCAATCTGCCAGGGGAGGTTAGGGCGGTGGCCGCAATAGACATGAACAATGATGGGACAAGAGACGATATCGTGATAGCCACTGAGGCTCTGAGCGGTGATTCGACGTTGACAACGATTTATGCCGTCAGCTCGACAATGATTATTGGAAACTGGCTCCAAGAGGAAGGTGAGATCGTTTCAATAACTCCTGCGGATTTCGATTCTGATGGATATTTGGACGAGGTTTTAGTTCTCCTAAAAGACAGTACAAAGTCAACCGACTCTATAACTGCATATCTTTTAAGAGTCAACATTCCACATAAGATATGGGATTATCCGAGCTTAATGTCAGCGGCCCTTGCCGATTTTGACAAAGACGGAAAACTGGATGACATTGTAACAGTAAGCAGTGGCGAGATCAGTACCTATAATTCTGACAATGATTTGATAGAAACATATCAGAAAAACGATCTTGAGGCAAATGTACACCC
>JAZFTJ010000084.1:0-10107 GCA_036446635.1 Hydrothermarchaeales archaeon (SeqCode)
TCAAAACCCTCGCTGCTAGAATAAACAATAATCCGGCTCCCACGAGGATTCCAGACAGTATTCGGATACCACGCCTCAACAAGCTCATAACACCAAGAAGATGGAATCTGCAAAACCAAGAAGCGGTTATCAAGTCTCCAAGACTCATACACACGATAATCGTTAATAGCCGGGAAGTCCTTCACCTTCTCACGAAGATCCTTACTGATAGTATCATCCACAGCAGTGATACTCCACCGGGTAGGCACAAACCTCCGATTCTTACCAATCCCAAAAGCACCCACACTAAAAGACCTCTGAATCTGAGACACCAAAGCACCACCCTTATGAAGCTCAATAACTGCATCAGAAGCAAGAAGATCAGTATCATCATAGGCACGGTCAATCTTCCGATCAACCTTAAGGCTACCCAAGTCAAACCTCCTAAGAGGAGCAGAAGGACCAAAAGGCTGGACTTCGTCGTCCAAGACAAGACGACCAGAGGGTTTTTTAGAAAACAAAGCCTCAGAATCCACAGGACCAGAGCTCATAGCAAGCTCACGAGTAGCATCCACAATCCGACCACCATCCTCAACGTTATGCACATCAACAAGATGCTTACCACGAACAAGCTGAGAACGGAAAGAAACAATATCACGGATGCTCTTATCAAGCCAAGACTCCGGCATATCCAACATAGAAGTATCACCAGAGATAGGGGGGATGAGAGGACCCACATACACCTTCGGATAACCCATACGACCGATAAACACACTCGGAGGAGAAGAACCATCCAACCGCAAACCATCAATCAAAGGCTGAGCCTTCATATGATAATAATACTTCACAAGAATCGGACAACTCGACTTACCACAGAGCATCCGAGAACCTTTACAAACTACACAAAGAGACTCCCGCTCCCTCCCTTGTAAGCCATCAGCACTAAACGGACCATCCATACAAAACACTATAGTAATCACACAATATTAATCCTTTCAAAAAGATTGTCCAAGCAACGGAAAACTAATCACTAAAAAACTCAAGAAAGGATAAACCCCCTCTACACTCTTTCCCACATACTCTTCCTTCACCAATTGTGGAGATGTTAACCACAAAAGCCAGTTATTATCCCTAAACGGTTTATCTCCACACACCCATCTCTTGTAGAAAAGCCTTTGCAGCGTTTGTCACATCCTTTGCAACAGTGATGGCTCTTCCAACAACCAAGATCTCAGCACCCGACGCCATTGCCTCCTTAACTTTCGGCACCTTGATGCCGCCTGCGACCGCAACCAGACCGCCGATAGTTTCCTTTATCTCAGGAATATTATCCCACTGATAACCCGCTCCAGTAAGCTCCAAGTCAATAGCGCGGTGAAGCTCCACTATATCAGGCTTAACACTTAACCGGTTTAATACTTCAAGGGGATCAGAAAGATTAATGGTGTCAAGAAGAGGGATCACGCCCATACTATGGCACTCTTCGATAAATTCCTCCTGGGTCTCAATAGGAGCCAGCCCGGAAAAGGCCGCTACATCCGCTGTGGCATCTCCTGCCATCCTAGCCTCCCTTCTTCCAGAACTAAGGGTCTTAAGATCTGCCAGGACCACCGACTCAGGCTTTAATTGATGGATCTTCTCAACTACACCCACACCATACCTCTTGATCAAAGGGGTCCCAGCCTCAATAACCACAGCCTCATGCTCCGGCAGGGCTCTGATGATGCCCTCAACTCTCCTCCAATCGGGAATATCAAAGGCAACTTCAAGATAAGGAGGGTTTTTCAGTTTATCATTTAGTACAGACATTTTCTTCATCCTCATTAAAAATCGGTCATGACCCTGAACTGATCGACCTCATAGATCCCAAGCTCCTGGAGGTAGGCGCTAGCGGTGCCAGTTATGTCCTTGGCACAGGTGATAGCGTCAGTGATCATTAAGATATCAGCACCTGAATAAATGGTTTCCTTTGCCTTAGACACGTCAATATCTTTTGCCACAGCAATGAGAGCGCCACCGCTCGCCTTTTTGATCTTATTTGTCATCCCCTTATCAACGGCATCCTGAAGCTCGACAATATCAGGCTTAACACTTAACTGATTAATCACCTTCAATGGATTTTTCACGTTTATAGTGTCCATATACGCCAAGACACCCACCTTATGAGCCTCCTCAATAAACCTCTCCTGAGTACTGAGGGTCGCCAACCCAGAGAAGGTTACAGCATCAGCTGTGGCATCACCTGCCATCCTAGCCTCCAAGTTCCCCGTATCAAGGGTCTTCATATCAGCGATAAGTACGGATTCCGGCCTTAACTGATGAATCTTCTGACAGACCTCTACTCCGTACTTCTTGATGAGTGGAGCACCAACTTTAATTATTATCCCATCCTTTCTCGGAAGAGCCATAAGGATGCCCTCAATCCTTCGCCAGTCATCAAATTCCAGTTCAATACCAATATACGGCGGTTGCTCTAGATTATTTATCCTGAACCCTATCATATCATGGGCAGACTTAGGCTTCTCCTCCAACACCACATCAATATCCGGAAAGCCCGCCATAGCCCTTTTAATGGCGAGTTTGGTAGCAGCATAATTGTACCTATATACTCTCTGATAGTCTTTCCCCCGAGGATGTATGAACACAGAAATTACCATAACCAAATCCTCAACCGCATCCAAAGGAATAATCCCCTCCTCCACCGTGTCAGCAATTGCTTTTGATATGGCACTCTGAGCTGGTCCAAAAATCAACTCAGCACCCTCCAGATTCCGCAGAGTCACCTTAGGCACAATAAGTGCTGCAGGCTTAACCGGAAGATTAGGTCTTAACAAAGCCATAATGGGTGTGTGCCCTTGCCTTGGCTGAGCCAAAGAACCGGCAAAAGCCTGACCCACTGGGCCATTTTTACTGCCAATTATTAGGTCTATATGAGCGATTTCCGGGGCTTCTCCAACAAGGGCTTCCCCTACCAGAAACCCAGTATCAGTCATAGTGGCCAACTCTATACTCGTAATCGTTGTTTATTGCAAATTCAACGAGTTCACTCTTCTCATGCCATATCGTTATATGGATAGATCCGGATCTATCATCCAAACCCATTACCTCTCTTGCAAAAGAAGGAAAATCAGGAGGCAGTGTTTTTTTATTTCTGATAAGATAATTTAGATAATCATTAAGGAATTGTATCCTTCCTTCTTCACCCTTATCCTTTAATTTTAGCTTCAGTTTTTTATGAAACACTGTTACATGTTCTTTGGATGGAGTAGGGGGGACTTCGTTTTCAATGTCCCTAGGCAAATCTTCCTTAAAAAATTCTATCTCTTTTAGGTATTTCATTGTCTCCTTAGCTTTAACAGCGTTTTTTCTCGCTCGGTGCAGCAATCTAGAAAATTCAGGCTGGCTCATCTGCATTTTATCTGCCAGTTCCAATTGCGTAATTCCCTTAGAATCCAAATCTATTTTTAATACTTGCGCCTGTTTTTCTGTTAGTATTCCTTGTGTATTTTTTTTCATCGTATCCCTCTGTTTATTACATAATATTGTAATCTCATAATCTTTATACCTATATCTAAAGTATATTTATATGTTTTATGGTTAGATTCCGATAGAAATCGCGGAAACCAATCCTAAAAAAACAAAGAATTTAAAGTTATTTATTTAGCCACCTTCGGTTCCAGTAATTCAACTGCAAATCTCCAGCTTTAGAACGCACTGGAAATGATATTACATGTTTTGATTATATTTTTCTATCATTGATCAAAAAGAGATAGTCTTTAACAGGTTTATATGGAATTATAATAGGTTCATTAAAAGGAACTAATCTAGGTCTTGCGATAATTAAAGAGGTAATATAATCTAATAAAGAAGAAAACCCCCTGGAAGAAAGCATATTCCACCTCCCACTACAAAAAGTGAAGCTAGGAAGAATAAACTATAATAAGCAGAGAACTGATAACATCCCTATGAGGAAAAGGGCTATACATAGGCATTTCACTAGAGTAGCACAACAATATAGAGACCTAAGAACAACAGATCCAGAGCCGCCCCTATACATCAAAAAGAAACTAACTGGATCAAAAAAGATCGAAGCAGCAGATGTCGGCTGTGGAGATGGAAGATACAACTTAGAACTCTTCAAATGCCTGGGTGATAGACTCAATCTTAGCTGTATAGATGCCAACCCCGATATGCTAAAGCAGCTGCATAGTTACTTAGCTTACCATAAAATCGAGAACTTTCAGACAAAAAAAGCCTATGCAGAGAACCTACCAATAGAAGAGAGCTCCCTTGACTGCATATTCACCTTCAACGCCATCCACCACTTCGACCTCACAGGATTTCTAGAAGAGGCATCTAGAGTACTAAAAGACAACGGTCACCTCTTCGTCTACACCAGACTAAAAAACCAAAACAGCAGGAATATCTGGGGAAAACACTTTCCAAAATTCAGCCAAAAAGAGACAAGACTCTATGAAATGAAAGAACTAAACGAACAGATAGAAAAAGCCCCAGATTTGAAACTACAAAACCTTGAACAATTCAAATACAGAAGAATCTCAAACATCGAGAGACTAGTCCAACAAGCAGAAAACCACCACTACTCCACATTCAGCCTCTACAACAGAGAAGAACTAAAAGACTCAATTGAACAATTCAGACAAAATATCAAACAAGAATTCAACGGTCAAAAAGATATAAGCTGGTTTGACGAAAACATCATGTTAGTCATGAGAAAACAGACAAGCTAAAAACGATCAGTAACAAAGCGGGGGAGAACTTGACAAAAGAGAATCCGACTAAAATCCAGCAAGACAAGGTGATGACAGCCATAGTAGGAAGCTACCCAAAGCCCAAGGACATATTCTTTGGACGCGGAAGAGAACTACTAGACAAAGTCGGAATGAACTTCTACGACCTAGAAAAAGAGATAGGAAAAAAAGAATTTAAAAAACGACTAAATAGAGCCGTAATAGACGCAATAAATGACCAAAACCACGCAGGAATCAACCTCATAACAGATGGAGAGGAAAGAAGAGACCACTACGTACTATATGTCTTAAGGAAACTAGAAGCCTTCGACTTCAAAAACTTAAGGAAAAAATCAATACGAGAAGGCATATATGTTCGTAAACTTCCAACAGCAGTCAAAAAAATCGAATACAAAAACCCGATACTAATAGAGGATTACAAATTCACAAAAAAACATGCAAACAACATAGCAAAGATCGGCCTACCCGGGCCATCAACAGTAGTAGATAGTGTTGCAGACGAATACTACAACGAAAACATGGAAAAGATGGCAATGGACTACGCCAAAGCCATCCGAACCGAAGTTAAAAACCTTATAGACGCCGGATGTCAGGCTATACAGTTTGACGACCCAGTACTCCTCCGATACCCAGAGAGAGCCAAGAAATGGGGACTGAAAGCACTACAATCATGCTACAAGGGACTTGAGAATAAAGCACTATTTTTAGTACACATCTGCAGAGGATACCCCCACAAATCACTTGAGAAAAAAAAGATACCGTACAAAGCAAAGGCAGACTATTACAGTGACGTACTAAGCTGGCTTAGCAAATCAACCATTGACGTAGTCTCAATCGAAGGGGCCCAGAGCAGACTGGACCTAAAAGTACTGCCAGCCATTGGAGAGAAGACTGTAATGCTAGGTGTCCTTGACGTTGGAACCAACAAGGTCGAAACAGTGAAATCAATAGTTAAAAGAGGCAAAGAAGCGTTAGAATATCTGCCAAAAGAACAGCTAATACTCGCCCCAGACTGCGGCATGCTCCAGCTAACACAAAAAGCAGCAAAAAACAAGCTTGTAAACCTTGCTAAAGCCGCATCTATACTAAACCGCTAAAGGAGACCCTGAAAACAGATCTTAGAGTCAATCTGAAGAACAAAAATCACTTCAGCTTAACAGCCGTACCATACACCAAAAGCTCAGAAGCCGCCTGAGTTATATGTGAAGTAACAAACCGCACATTCACCACAGCATCAGCACCCAGACGCTCAGCATCCGCAACCATCCTGTTAATAGACTGCTCACGAGCATCCTCAAGCATCTCCGTATACTCTTTAATCTCTCCACCCACAATATTCCTAAGACCCGCTATTATGTCCTTTCCAAACCACTTAGCCCTAACAGTGCTTCCCCTAACAAGCCCAAAAGCCTCAACTGTTTCCCTACCAGGTATATTTTCAGTACTTACGATCAACACCTTCATCATCCTCCTCAAATTGTTCCTTTATCAAGGTTATAAACAACAAAACAACGCCCAAAAATACGGCCAATAAACCCAGCCTGACAGGCAAAGGAGTCCCAGGCGCCTCAAGCATCTTCACAGCACCAAATCCCAAAAGCACTAACAACCCGCCCAAAAACAGGAAAAGACCGACATCCCTAAGCGTAGGCAAAACAATCCACCACAATAACTATTAAACACAACCATATCTTAAAAGTTTTCATAAACCTTTTTTAAACAAAAATAAGATGATAATAATAAGGGATAAAACATGAACGAAAACACAACACCCGAATTCGGAGTCACATTTGACATAGAGCAAATAGACAAAGAACACGGGCTAGTCATTGAAGATTCCATGGCAACAACCATGACAGAATACGACTACGAGACCATGGAGCCAATGGGAGAAACCTATGAGATGGTCGCCACCCTCTCATTCAAGATCAGAGGAGATATCAACAAATTGGGCATAGACCTACCAAACCTAATTGTACTATACAAAAAAGCAAAGACACAAGGGATAGAGATCAAACTCGGAGACAAATACCATCACCAAGTAAAGGCTGGAGAAAATATCATGGCACAAAACCTCGGATTCAACATCCTCGACTACGTAAGAGAATGCATCAAAAAAGAGAAAGAACAGACAGACTATATGTTTGGCTAGAATAGATAAAGAGGGAACCAAAAAATGACAGAGGAAAAGAAACCCAAGTTCGTTTTCGAATGCCAAAAAACAGCTAGATGCTGCGAGCTAAGACAGAACATAGAAGTTTTCATAGAAGACATAGACAGATGGGCAAAAGAGGGAACATACACAAAGGCAGTCACAGAGCTTCAGATAACCACCCTGCCAAACGGCATGCCAACAGGCATATCCATAAAAAAGAAAGAGATCGATGACAAAGCCATATGCACCTTCCTAGTTGACAAGAACTGCACTATCTATAATAGCAGACCCCTCTCATGCGTCGCATATCCGCTCGGATACACCGGCGACAACTATGTCTTAATAGACAAAGAATGCAAGGGGCTAAACAAAGGCACAATGGAAAAAGAGCGACTAATCGAGATGAGAGACGCAGCAAGAAAAGTACACGAAGCAAGACTACAGATGATAAGAGTCCTACCTATTATCCATGCCGAAGTCGTAAAGATGATGATCGCGGCATCAGAGAGGGTGATGGATGATCTAAGCGAAGAAGAAAAACAAGGCATCCAGAAGATTCTTAGTAAAAAAGAGGAAAAGAAAGAGGAGAAAAAACCTGAGAAAAAGAAGCCAAAAAAGAAGAAACCCCAAATGAAGAAGAAAAAGAAAGGAAAGGACAAAAAATAGCCTATTATAACATCAACGCAGCAGGGTCAAATACCAAAGACACAGTGTCAACAAGAATTATACCGATCGTTACACCAAGAAAGATAATAAGATAAGATGACACGCATAATCGGGCTAGCAGGAAAGGGAGGAACAGGAAAAACAACAACTACAGCGCTAATCCTAAAAGCCCTAATCGATAGAGGAGAAAAAAACATACTCATAATGGACGCCGATCCAAACGAATGCCTCGCAGATGTTCTGGAAGTAAAAGAGTACACTAGGCTCTCTGACATGGTTAACAGCTATGCAGGCAAGACCATCAATCCAATGGATTTTGAGATGAAGTTCAAGTCCATGCTGATGGAAAACGAACAGGACAACTTCGACTTCATAGTCATGGGCAGAGGAGACGGTAAAGGATGCTACTGCCTTATCAACAATCTGCTAAAGAACTCTTTTGAAAAGAGTGTCCTGGGCGGAGGATTCGCATACAACCATGTCATCATGGACTGCGAGGCAGGCATAGAGCACATCTCCAGAAAGACATCATCATCAATAAAGGACCTTATCATACTAACTGATGCCAGCAAGATGGGACTGGAAACGATCCAGAGGGTAAAAGATGTCTCAGACGAAGTTGATGCAGAGGTTGAAAACTTCTATGTCATTGCAAACAAGGTTCAAGATGAAAAAATTAGCAATAAGATAGCTGATAAAGCCAAAGAGCTGGGCATGACCTACTTAGGCAATGTCCCGTTTGATCCATCAGTTGAGGAATACAATTTTGAGGGCAAAACTTTGCTTAAACTACCTCCAGATTCAAAGGCGCTGAAAAAAGTCAGGGAGATGCTGGACACGATATTAAGCAACTAAAGTCAACAAAATAATAAGAATAATATAGAGACATCTGCTCACTTTCTTCATTTTTTTTTATCCAAGTTTTTCCACTTATCTAACACCCTCTTCAAACCAAACCGTCCCAAGATAACGATTAACACTCCACCTCCCCTGGAACAAGAAATTTCTAAAAAGCTTAAAAAAAGCATAGAACCAGAAAAAGAGCATAATACCAAGCGAGTGCCTTCCACCATCCAAGCTAGCTATATATTTGTCGTCCTCAACGCCATTATCAATAAACATAACCCTACCAATTACCTCAACATCGATTTCACAGCCCATATCAAGCCTATCCCCAAGGACTATGATATCAAGAGGAGAACCATCCCAGCCCATAGTCCCTTTTATATATCCATAGTTAAAGGGTGTAGGGATGGGGGACAAAAAAGCCCGCACAAACCTACCACCAACCTCCTCCATCTTAATAAAGCTCCACTTTGGCGTCTCAATAACCACACGCATAAAAAGAGAATAACTAACCGATCATTAAATGATTTGCTATAAAGATCTCAACGCGTACTCAAACTAAAATCGCCATCGTCATTTTTAGAGATAGAGACGATCTTCCCCAACCGAAGCTTGACCAATCCACCCACATCAAGATAATAGTGCTCATGCGGCTTATCAGGACCAACACACTGACAGGGCACACTAACTATCTCAACATCACCCTCCTCACCCCCGCATCTCAACTTAAAAGACTCCCCCACAGGAGGGAAATTCTTAAGCATATTTTTGGCAACGAGCACAGAGCCCCTGCCAGCCTCTTCCCTTGAGATCCTTCTTCTATAATTCATCAAAACACCAATATGTGTCCATGTTTAATATAAATTACTACCACACTATCCTTGAAACCCCCCCCGGTTGTCACAGAAAAACATAGTATATTTAGTATGAAAACGTTTTTATTCTCAACACCCAAATATCTGGACTGATAATATAGCACAGGTGAACCCACAAATAAATCAGGCAAAAAGAGCAGGGTAAAAGATGGAAAGACAAAAGCTTGGAACGATCCTCTTAATCCTGGGAATCCTAGCATGGCCCATAGGCTACGGACTCAAAGTAAAACCCATACCAAACATCCTATCCTTCCACCTGCTATTCATAATACCCGGAGTGTATCTAAGAGGCAGCAAGATCCTAAAGAAGATAACAAACCGGTAAACACCCCCACCGGAGAATAGAAGAACAATACTACAACAAGAAAAAAAGCCCATACACAAGTCCAGTTTAATCAACGCCTGACTCAACACCTTTTCAGATCCGGCTACCTTAGACTATTAGTGGCGGTGGGCTGAATACGTCGCCGAAGCTTCGTACTTACACCCCCGCTCTATCAACCGAGTCTTTTACTCGTGTCTTTGTTTGTGATGTTCGTTGCTGTCGCCAGCCCCAATTTTTCACCTTGATATCCAACTCACATCATCTTCATCTACCAAAGCGCATCACAAAGTGGTTGCCTATTTTCAAGGCGGGTTTCGGGCTTAGATGCTTTCAGCCCTTATCCCTTACGGCGTAGCTACCCAGCCTACCTTGTCAGATAACTGGTAAACCAGAGGCCACGATCCCCCGTTCCTCTCGTACTAAAGGGACCTTCCCCTCAGGCAACCAACACTCCTAACAGATAAAAACTAACCTGTCTCACGACGGTCT
>JAZFTJ010000085.1:0-2613 GCA_036446635.1 Hydrothermarchaeales archaeon (SeqCode)
CACTGTCATGCCTATGATCATCGGCTTGTTCATTGAAATCCTCTTTTCTATCGGTTGTTCTTTTCTGGGTCTCTTTTAGATGGGGCTTTTAGGATTTTCTGTTGTCCTCGTTTTTCCGCATCAATAGTATCTTGTTTATCCCGGAGACCATGGCTTCTACAGAGGCTAATACGATATCTTCTCTGGCCGCTCTTGCGCTTGATGTTATGCCTTTGCTATCCTCTAGTTTGACTATGACGTCGGCTAGGGCATCTGAGCCTCCGGTTATCGCTTCTAGCCTGAACTCTTTTAGCCTGATATCTTCTATTCCGCTTACAGACTTTCTGACAGCATTAAGTGCTGCATCGACAGGGCCTACGCCTGTGTCCTCAGCTGTCATCTCTTTGCCTTCAAATTTGATCCTTACGCTTGCTGAAGGTGTTATCTTGTTGCCTGTTGTAACTTGGTATTCTTCCAGGTCAAAGATCTTCTCTTCTTTTGAGAGCTCGCCCAGGACGGCTTCAGCTATCGCTCTTATATCTGCGTCTGTTACTTCCTTGCCTTTGTCTCCCAACGCCTTTTGTCTTGCAGTTATCTCGTTTAGCTGGGTTTTGTTGACTGTGATTCCCATCTCATTCAGCATCGCGCCTATGCCGTGTGATCCGGCGTATTTTCCTCCTACAAGCCTTCTTCTGTGGCCCACCATCTCGGGTGTCATGAATCCTGGCTCAAAGGTTCTGGAGTCGCTGATTATTCCTTGTGTGTGTATGCCTGATTCGTGTGAGAAGGCGTTTTCTCCTACGACTGGGAAGTTCGGCGGCATTCTGATGCCTGTAGTTCTCTCAACTAGCCTTGAAGTTTCCACGAGGTATTCTGTTTTTATGTTGGTCTTGACGCCGTATAGGGAGATTAGGCTCATCACGGTCTCTTCAAGGTTTGCGTTTCCTGCTCTCTCTCCCAACCCGTTAACTGCTACTTGTACCTCTCTGCCTCCTGCTTCTATGGATGCGAGGCTGTTGGGGACTGCGAGTCCGAAGTCGTTGTGGCAGTGGACGTCTATTGGTATCTTTATGTGTTTGAAGACCTCAGCTACAAGTAGTCGCATTCCGCTGGGGATCATTACGCCTACGGTGTCCGGGATGTTGATTATGTCAGCCCCAGCCTCTTCCACGCGCTTGTTGATCTTTATCAGGTAGTCTAGGTCGGTCCTTGTTGCATCCATCGCTGAGAATAGGCAGATTAGGCCGTGGTCTTTGATGTAACTAACTGCCTCCGATGCCATGTCGAGTATTTCTTCTTTTGATTTCTTGATTGTGTGTTTTATCTGGATATCACTGGTGGAGACGAAGGTATGTACTAGGTCTACGTCGCAGTCTATGGCGGCATCTATGTCTTTTTTGATGACTCTTGAAAGCCCGCAGATGGTGGAGTCAAGGCCCTCTCTTGCTATGAGTGATACGGCTTTCTTTTCACCCTTGGATGCTATGGGAAAGCCTGCCTCAATGATGTCCACTCCTAGTTTGTCGAGTTGTCTTGCTATAACGAGTTTTTCGTTGCTTGTTAGTGAGACACCCGGTGTCTGTTCCCCATCCCTTAGTGTTGTGTCAAAAACTGCCACTTTCTCTGGCAGATTCATGTCTTTTCTAGCTTCATTTATGACATAAAACGTAATCCCTTCTTGACATTTTCATCAACCTCATACGTTTTACTCTGTTACCGTGGTATACAATTATTGAAAATAGATTGTATCTTTGAACCTCCCCTCTAATCATATTTTTGAAATTGTAAGAAGGCTGCTTAGGATATTTTGTTTATTCTAAACTCTATTTTTTTCTCGATGCATGGAGTGCACATAAACTTGGAATCATCGAGTATGAATCCGTCCCCCCATGGAATCGGGTTTTCACAGGTTTTACATGTTGGCGATGTATGACCGTTGTCCCTCCAAAAGTCCAATGCTTTTAGCTTATGGTCCAGGAGGTTCATATGTATCCCCCAAATCTATGCCGATATAAAAAGCTTTCGAAACGAGTTTGTTAACCAAAATAAGAGGAGATATGCTGGATATTAAACAACCTCTGTGGTAAAGGATCGATCCTCCTTCATTTTTATTAGAAAAACAAACTTTCAGGTATGTAAGAGATTAAAAATGACAATATTGGACCTATTATTGTTCAACAAAATATAGGGGATTAAAATTAGAACTTTCCAGTAAACTCTTTAACTTTTTTATATAGCTATGTGGAAAGCCAGATTTAATAAAAATCCAAGAGATCTAAGAGTAAGGCCAAAGGGGAACCTCTGAACACATAGAGCTAAAAAAAGAAGGAGGGATAAACCTCTAAAGATCCGCTTCATTTTCAATCAATTAGTAGGTTTGAGGATTTGTCTTATTCTAAAAAATTTGAACAAAACTATAACTCCCGCCAACCGCACCTATATAGTAATGACAAAAGGAGGTTGCTAAGATTGATTCAAGCGGTTTTTGACCTGGGACTCATCAACGCCCAGCTGATTGCGTTTGCATTCCTGGCTGTTGTCCATGAAGTTGCTGTTTATAGAGAAGAGAGGAGAGCCTGAGATAACTCCATTCCCTGGGGGGCCCTTTACCTCTGGTTTTAGAAGGGGTTGGGT
>JAZFTJ010000086.1:0-12781 GCA_036446635.1 Hydrothermarchaeales archaeon (SeqCode)
GTCTGTTATTGGCCCGAAAAAGCGTGTTGCTCATGTCCATGAAAGCTATGCGATTCTTAGGACTAACAAGTTCAATGAACTGGGGTATGACCGGCACAATTTTTATTTTATAGAGAAATAGCTTATCCCTTCCACTCCCCTATTTTCTTCAAAGCTTATACATCATTCCTGATCGTCCCATTAAACTTCCAGGCAACTTTATTTCTCAACCAGCTGCAGATATCCCTCTTTATTCATCTCCTCTTATTCAATTTTAATTTAACAAATCTCCTTATGTGAAGAGAAGCAGAATTTAGTTTAGGATTAAAGGAGATCATGTGAAATGCATATAATTATGAGAAAACTTGTAGGTTCAGTAGGTTTGGGATTAATAATCTCGATGAGCTTTGAAACATTCGCTTCCTTCTCAGGTATCTTAGGACCAGTTGGAGCGAGCCTGGTTATTGGATCACATTTAGTAGATGATTAACTGTTTAAAGCCAGCTTGAGCCTTCCGGCATTATTTATCACCCAGGTCAGATCTGTTTCTTCAAGTTTAATAGCTAGAACCATCTTTGTATGGACCATTATCTGATATTAATAGGCAACTCAGTAGATGGTTATCTTTTTTACACCATCGATCTTTTTCAGGTCCTCGAATAGCTCTCCTGTGACCTCGGTTTCTGTTATCACTGTAAACTTGGGGTTCTCAACAAAGTAGGGATCATCTGCTATCGCCTGTCTGATGGCCACGCCATGTTCTGCAATCCGGCTTGTCACTCTCCCGATTATCCCGGGTTTGCTTGCATCTTCTACCGAGATAACTACAACACCGAGGCCCAGCTTTGGTGCTATGTCCCGAAGAAATGCTATGCTGTGAAGTGATGTGAATATCTCTTTTAGGTTTTTGTCATCCAGTATCCTTGCAACTGTTGCGTCTACGACTCGTCTGTCCACTTCGAGCGCTTTTCCTATCTGGCTATGCGGTATCTCGATCTTGCCGCATACAACCCTGCCTTTTTCACTTACTTGAAACCCTCTTTCAAGCAGTAAAAGCGCGACCTTTCTCTGGGCTGGATATCCCCTGAAAGCCTCCTCAATCTTACTCCACATAGAACATATTCTTTGGACTGTCTAGTAGATAAAAATATCGATTGCCCAGTTTAGATTACTGGAGTAAGGGTTTTTTGCTTGATCAACCCTTTCGTTCCTTGTTTGTCCACCATGGGGTGTCGGGGTTTTCGTCTATGTAAAGGGCCAGCCATTCTTTTTTCTTGTCTTTTATGTGGTATAATCTGATGAATGCCACCGTTGTCGATGCGTAGTCATAGAGCTCTATTAGTACGCCTTTTTCTATCTCAAATCCTTTGATCTTGGAGTCTATTATCTCTCCTCTGTCTATGTTGCAGATGATCTTTTCGCCGTTTTCCACAACAGGGTCGATTACTCTGTTGACGATGTCTAGTATCTCGTTGAAACTTGTGGCGTCGAATTTGGCTGTGGCCGTGGTATATTTCTCTTGTTTACAGATCTTCTGGGTCTTTGAATACGCTTCTAATTCTTTCAGGATTTTCTTAGCTATTGACATATTGTGTCACCTCGATTCTCCCGCCGATCTGCCAAGAGGTCTGCTCAGGTGTCTCATCGCTCTTGGCGGGACCTGATAGACGCCGGGTTTTAGCTCTCTTTCTATCCTGGTTTTTTCTCTTTTTTCCTCATGTGTCTTGCATCTTTTGCATCTAAAGCCTTGGCCTCTTCCGGCTGACTTCATCCTCTTCCCGCACTCTGGGCATATGGGGTTTTGTTCTCTGTATGACTCTATCAGCTCCTGTATCTCAAGCTTTTCCAGGTTTATCGTAAGGCCGATGGTGTTTTTAACCCCGCCTGATGCCGTTATAATATCTCCGGGTTTGAGTTTGTTTATGATCTTTCTGAAGTCTCCTGTAGGCTCGTATGCGGCACAGTATATCTCGGTGTTTGATTCATCGGTTATTGTGAATATCACATGTCCTCCTTCTATCTTTCTCGGGGGGGCTTTGACTTTTCCTTTTACTTCTACTGAGGAGTAGGGCCTGATCTCTGAGATTTTGTCGACTGCTTCTAGATGTGCGTCTGTGCATTGATTTGTTATGTAGATGGCAGTTCTCTCTATCTCATCTTCTGTTTTCACGATGCTGAATGCTTTTTTGAGTACTTCCGTGTTTTCTCCTCTGATGCCGAAGAGAACCGGGCAGTGTGAGTGTGGTGTTATCAGTATCTTTCCTGTTTCATAATCCATGTTGTTGTATGTCAGGGGTTGTGTTGCCTTATCCATCTGGATGACGCTTTTTTTGTCCACATTTCTCTTTTGGCCTTGTTTGTCCCTTCCTCTGTACGCGATGATCTCATATGTATGATCTTGGAGGTCGCTTCCGATGGCGGCGAGTGCTCCTATGATGCCTCTGCCGTTTTTGAATTTCAGTGTCTCTGCTCCATGTGCGTTGGCTAATTCTTCTGCTTCCTTTATCTCCACGATATCGTGCAGGGTTTTGTGGTAGAATTTTTTGAATTCCTCCGGGATTTTGCCCGTGTAGTATACGATGCCTGGGTTGGTGTTTTTATCGTCAAACTCGGCGTTCTCTTTTACAAGTTTTTCAACGATGCTTTTTACCTTTTTTTCATCTTCTGTCTTGACGACCATGGCTATGCTTCCATTTCCCCGGGTCTTCCATTTGATGTTTGGGTTCAGCCTTACAAGCTTTAGTGACTGTATCTCAGCTATCTCTTTTAGTTTGTCTTTTAGGACTGCCCCGAGGTAGGTTGTGCACATTCCTTCTTTGGAATCCGTGTCGTCTATCCCTATATGAAGCATGTTTTTCACTCTTTTTTTGTTTAGATATTGCCAGGGCCAATTTTTATATATACCTCTATAGAGTATTGTTTTGTAGAAATATAGGCTGTGTGGTCAATATGAATGAGCGTGCCCAGACCCTGATGCATGTGTCTGGTACCTTGGATAGGAGTAATTTTGAGGTTTCTGATAGGTGCGAAGCTGGCCCGTCTAGCTTTGACCTTTTTGCCCGTAAGGGGATTTTGCTTCTTTTGCTTAAGGTTTTGACGAATATTGACAGCTTCAGTCAGGGTCAGGCTTTGGATCTTAGAAACATTGCCGGGTTTCTCTCTGCTTATCCTCTTCTCATTGGCTCAAGGACCAGGACTTCTAGTCTGGGTGATGGTGTGGTCTATGAGAGGCATGGTGTTCATGCGATTAATTCTTTTACTTTGGAGGAGGTTTTGGTGAGGGAGATTTTGCCTTTGGTGTTGGCGGCGCGGGGTGGGTATTATGTCCGGATTGATGGTGATCATCTGCGGGAGGCTCGTTTGGAGGGCTCTGTTTCTTTGGGTGAGTTGGCATCTAATATTGGTGTTTCCCGGCGTATGGTCGTAAAGTATGAGAATGAGGGTGCGATGGCTACTTTTGAGACGGCTGTGAGGATTGAGGAGTTTTTTGATGACTCTGTTGCGATTCCTCTTGATATTTTTTCTGCTCCTGGTGTTTTTCGTTCGGATGATGTTGTGGTGAAGAGTGGTTTTGTTCGGATGATTCTTTCTAGGCTTTCTGAGATCGGTTTTTTGGTTTGTCCTGTGAAGACTGCGCCTTTTGATGCCCTAGCTGAGAAGGATAGTGATCTTATGTTGACTCGTGTTCGGCGGTCTAGTCAGGGTCTTGGTCGTGATGCTAAGATTTTGAAGAGTATCTCTGAGACTGCGTTGGCGGATGCTTTTTTTGTTGTTGAGCATATGAAGGAGAAGTCTTTTGATGGTATCCCTGTGATTGTTAGGTCTGAGCTTGATGAGTTTGAGGAGTCTCGTGCTCTTGTTGAGGCTCTTGTTCGTAGGCGGGGATAGGTTTTTTGGGGTTTTTGGGTGTTTAATTCACTCTTATTTTTATAAAATGTGACGTATCACGTAACATAAAGTATTTATGGTATGAGTTTTCTATGACGGTTATGTATCTCGTTGAGCAAGAGTACAATAGATACCTAAAGGAGGTCGGTGGCAAGATAATCTCAGGAGAAGACACGAGCAAAGAGATAAAGCAAGCGCGAAGATCATTGAACATCACCCAGGCCGAGCTTGGGACGATAGTGGGCCTTAGAAGAGAGACAATAACCCGGATTGAGAACGGCAACATACAGTCCACAACCCGGTTTGTCAAAGAATTCACAAAGACCATAGCCGCGATGAAGGTCATAAGAGACCTTCATGCCTTAGACGAGGTCTCAAGGCTGAAAGGTGAAGAGATGAACGTCCCCAGCATCGCTTTCTTGAGCTCATGTCTTAACATTCCTATGCAAAGTTTGAAGCTCATATTTGAGATTGGAGATAGAAGATACCTGAAAAAAAGGGAGAAGATCCTGAAAACGGTGAAAGAGGTGTAGATTTATGGATGTAATGTGGTTTGACGAGCTGAAAAAAGATGACATAAATGTAGCAGGAGGAAAAGGTGCTAATCTAGGGGAGATGACCCAAGCCGGTTTGCCTGTGCCCCCCGGGTTTGTGATAACCTCCCAGACCTATGAGAGGTTTGTCAAGGAGACAGATATCTTTGAGAATCTCATGGAGATACTTGGTAAGACTGATGTTCACAATTCTAAAGAGCTTATGGCTGCCTCTAAAGAGCTTAGAGGTCTTATAGAGAGTACTCCGATTCCCTCGAGTATCAAAGAGGTTATTGTAAAGCACTATAAGAAGCTCTGCGACTCGGGTGGCGATGGTTTTGTGGCTGTCAGAAGCTCAGCTACAGCGGAAGACCTGCCTGGTGCAAGCTTTGCTGGTCAGCAGGATACTTTCTTGAATGTCAAAGGTGATAAAAATCTTCTTGAGACTGTGCGCAAGTGCTGGTCCTCGCTTTTCACGCCTCGTGCTATTTTCTATCGTGAGGAGCAGGGTTTTGACCACTCTCAGGTGCTTATTGCGGTTGTTATTCAAAAGATGGTGAACGCGGATAAGGCGGGTGTGATGTTCTCTATTCATCCTGCGACAGGTGATAAGGACCAGATTGTGATCGAGGGTGCCTGGGGCTTGGGTGAGGGCGTTGTCTCCGGCACTGTGTCTCCTGATCACTATGTGGTTAGCAAGAGCTCGGGAGATATCCTTGAGGCGAAGATCGCCACTAAGGAGCTGATGTTCACTAAGGACAAGGAGACTGGTAAGACCATTAAGGCGAAGACTCCCGCTGATCTTGCCAAGAAACAGGTCTTATCAGAAGAGGAGATTGGTAAGCTTGTTGACCTTGGTAAGATTGTTGAAGACCACTATAACTTCCCGCAGGATATGGAGTGGGCTTTCGAGGGTGATGCCGATCCGTATATGCTTCAGTCGCGTCCGATAACGGTGCTCTATGAGGATGAGGCGGCTGAGGAATCTGAGTCCGATGGCTCTGAAGAGATCATCTTGAAGGGTCTTGGCTCTTCTCCCGGGACTGGCTCGGGTAAGGTCAGTATGATCTTTGATCTTGAGGAGATCGATAAGGTCAAGGAAGGCAATATCCTGGTTACGACTATGACGAATCCTGACATGGTCCCTGCCATGAAAAGGGCCAATGCTATTGTCACAGACGAGGGTGGTATGACATGTCATGCCGCCATTATCTCAAGAGAGCTTGGCATTCCCTGTATTGTGGGCACTAGCACTGCCACCAAGGTCTTAAAAGATGGTGATGTGATCACTGTTGACGGTAGCAGAGGTGTAGTATATCGGGGGGTGTCTAAGAAGGCGGCTGCTGCTGATGCAGAGGATGTTGTTGCTCCTGCGAAGATTGTGACCGGAACTGAGGTTAAGGTTAATCTTAGCGTGCCTGATGAGAGGATAGCTAAAAAGGTTGCAAAACTTGCTGACGGCGTGGGTCTTCTGCGTGTTGAGCACATCATCCTGGGTATGGGCAGACATCCTATGAGCTTTATCAGGGAGGGTGAAGAGGATAAGTTCATCGATGGTTTGTCGAAGGATCTTAGGATCGTTGTTGACGCGTTTTATCCGAACGGCATAGTGTATATCAGGACTCTTGACGCCCCAACCGATGAGTTTAAGAATATGAAGGGTGGTGAGGAGGAGCCTGATGAGCCTAACCCGATGCTTGGCTGGAGGGGTATCCGGCGTGGCATTGATGAGCCTGATCTTCTGCGTGCTGAGTTTAGGGCTATTAAGAAGCTTGTTGATGAGAACTACCATAACATCGGTGTGATGGTGCCTCTTGTGCAACATCCTAAGGAGCTTCGGCGTGCTAAGGAGCTTGCGCGTGAGGTTGGATTGATTCCTCATAAGGATGTGCAGTTTGGCATTATGGTGGAGACTCCTGCCAGCGCCTTGATTATTGATGACTTTATCGCTGAGGGCCTTGATTTCATAAGTTTTGGTACTAATGATTTGACGCAGTATACGTTGGCTTTGGATCGGAACAACGAGCGCGTAGCGAAGCATTATACTGAGAAGCATCCTGCGGTGCAAAAGCTGATCAAGTATGTGATTGAGCGCTGCAACAAGGCTGGTGTTACCACTTCTATCTGCGGTCAGGCTGGGTCTGATCCTGAGGTGGTTACGAAGCTTGTTCAGTACGGCATTACCAGTGTAAGTGCGAATCCTGATGCTATCTTGACTGTGCGTGAGACGGTGAAGCGTGCTGAGATCAAGCTGCTATTGGAGGCTGCGAGGGGCAATTAGCACCCCTTTCTTTTACTTTTAGGGGTGATGTAGAACGCTTGCTCCCGGCTTTATTCTTTGATACTCTTTAACATCGTTTCAAGCTCGGGTTTTGTTTCAGGTAGGTTCTTGGTTATTATCTCCCAAATAATGTCCAGATCAATTCCGAAGTATTCATGGATTGTTATATTTCTTAGTCCGGTCATTCTTTTCCATGGAATGGCAGAATATTTTTCTCTGACCTCATCGGGGATGTTCTTTGATGCTTCACCGATAATTTCAAGGTTTCTTATAGACGCATCTACAACAAGCTCGTTTGACGCAAATGTCTTATGAGTTAAGCCATTAGTGTATCTATCAAGTTTGTCCATGGATTCGATTATGTCCTCAACAAACAGCCGGTAGGGCCTTCTTTTCATGCGTAGACAACCTCTTTTAGGATTCTATCTTTTAGCTGTGGTTTCAAGGCCTTCACTGTTACTAAATCCACTTCTTTGTCTAAAATCTCCTCAAGAAATTCTTTGAGATCTATAAATTCCCATCCTACTGGCTCAGAAAACTCTACGAGGATATCTACATCGCTTTCTTTAACATCCTCTCCCCGTACGTAAGAGCCGAAAATTCCTATTTCTTTTACCTTAAACTTCTCTGATAATACGGGCTTGTATTTTCTTAGTGTTTCTTCTATCCCTTTTCGGCCTTTCACACTTCATACCTTCTAAAGCGATTCTTTCCCGATGTGGGTTTGAGTATATAGTATTAAAATATATGCCACTTTTACTTAAAGTAGCTTTTGTATCTTAACTTCGCCATTTTGACCTAGCTTCTGCTGATTTTGTGCCCTAACTCAGTTTGCCAGATAGGGTTTTACCACCGCAAACCCATGTTTTTGTCACCGTATCTGTGGATAAAACAGCCGAAAATAGCCTGAATCGGCGGTGAAATGTTGCTCACAACCCTTAATCTGAACCTATTCTTGGGGTATATCACTGTAAGTGTCAAATTCATAAGGTATTTTTTGAGTAACTTCACGTTCTTCCCGGAGCCAATTTTGCTCATATGAAGTGTCAAATTTATCATCGCCGTAGCGAGGAAACAGACAAATACAGCGCCTATAATCTCCCACTTTCTGTAATGCCGCAGGGGCCGCAGCTCGTTTCCCTCCTTCAGGCTTCGTATAAACTTCTCAGCCTTGTCCCGGTTCTTATAGAGGCTGAGGATCTTCTCTGGATCAGCGTCGACCGAGCTTTCGAGGATGAAGAAGCCTTCAATCCCATTTATATATGGGTTGTCAAGCTCCTCTAGCGTGGCCTGCAGCCTTGGGAAGAGATCGACCCAGCCTTTGTCACTTGGATATCTCTCCAATGCTTTGTGTTTCAGCGCCTTCTCTGCGAGCTTGTTCCCATTCTTCATCTGCCTTCGGAACTTCCTCTCCTTCTTACGGATCTGATCTTCGAAAAGCTTTGGAGAGAAGAAGATGTAGAGAAAACCTTCGTCACCCTCCCTATTCTTTACGCAGAAGTATCTCTTCCCGTTTATCTCGAAACTATGCTTTGGTCTGTTGCTGAAGATCCGAACATATTTCTTGTGGGTTGTGACCTTCTTCGGCTTCAGCGTCAGATAGTGGTGGCCCATACCTCTTATTTGGCCTTTGTTTTTCCTGGAGTTGGCGCCGGCATCGAATATGAGAAGGCTTCCAGGTTCAAGCACTCTCTTGGCTATGTTCAAAAGCATCTGTATGTGCTTCTTGTCTTGTGTGTTCCCCCTCTGGATCGTAAGAGCAGTGGGTATGTCGTTTATCCCTGTGGATATGCCGAATGTTATCTGCTTCCGGTCAAATCTATTGTCTCTGGAGTATCCGTAGGCGCCCAAGCTTGCTTTATCTCCTTCGAAATAGGTGGATGAGAAGTCCATGATCTGCCGTTGGTCTACAAGCCCATGTTTCTTCAGGACGTCCTGATATCTCTCCACCAGAACCGGGTAGCACTTCCCGATCTTCTCCAGTGTTCGGTATAGTGATCTCTCACAGAGACCGTTCTTGATGCCCAAGAGCTCGTGCAACTCAAGGGGATATGTTTCCAGTATCTGGTGCACACTGACAGCATGTGTCAGCCGGTTATGCAGCAGTAGTTTCACTCTTCCTTCGAAGTCCCTTGTCCTTCCACCTATGCCGCCGAAAACATCCGATATCAGACCATAATCTTTTTCAACTTTGTCGATTAAACTTACCCCGCCTAAAGAAAGTGTTTTTGATTTCATGAAAGGGATATGTGGACACAACCTCCATATATCCCCTATCTTTAGGCACTAAGTGGCGAAGTCAAGATACACTATAATTTTATAATATTAGGCTTTGATCTTCTTTAAGGGATTCGAATACTATGCTTGTTCGAACTTCATTTAGTCCTTTGATATCCATCAGCTCTTTTTCTGTTATCTCTTTTAGGCTGTCCATGTTATCTGTCCTGATCTTGGCTATTATGTCGTATTCACCCACTGTGGTGTAGACTTCGCGGATATCTTCGACTTGGCTTAGTCTATTTGCTATTTCAGGGGCTTTGCCAATTTCGCATTTGATCATGAGGATGGCTGTTATTTCTTTCCCGACGCTTTTTTGATCCACAAGTATCGTGAATTTCCGGATAATTCCTTTGAGCTTTTTTATCCTTTTGTGGACTGCAACATCACTTATGTGTGTCCCTCTCGCCATCTCTTTGTAGGACGACCTGGAATTCTTCTTTAGGGCTTCAATTATCTTTTCATCGATCTCATCCATCTTTATCACCTTTTTTGTGCTAAACTAAATTTTTTGCAGTGTGAGGTTAACCTTTCTAAGCGCAATTATGGGGTTATTCTAGTACCATTTCCTGTGCAACTTAATAATTTAAATATTTTTCCCCTATTTTGGTTAATAAAATCATTTAGAAACCTTTTTATACCCCTGCGTAAACTATACTTTTCGTTATTATTTGTTTATTCAGTAATTTCTCCTAATCAATCATTACATAAATGGTTAGACAATCGAAAGGCAATGGTTGGGCGCTTGTTTCGATTGAGAAGGTGTGGAAAAAATGGCAGTTTCAAAATTGGGAATACAGGTTGTTAAGGCATCTGGAGACACCGAGTCTTTCGATCCTAATGTGATTACAACAGAGTGCGTAGAGGCAGGTATAGAGTTCTGGACAGCAGCAGAAGTGGCGCTAGAGGTTTCAAAGAGAATATATGACGGAATAAGTAGCGACGCCATACACAAGGCCACCATTGAGGCGTTGTACAAGAAGAACCCGGAAGCAGCAGAGACATACAAAAGATTTCATAATATGAACGTGAGGACAAGCGATAATCTCATCGAAACATTTGACAAGAAGAAGATAGCGAGATCGTTGATAAAAGAGACCAAGCTTCCCAAAGAGGTTGCCGAGGTAATAGCCAAGGAGACCGAGGCAGAACTTAGAAGGCTTAAACTTGAATTCGCTTCAGGACCCCTGATCCGGGAAGTGGTGAATGTCAAGCTCCTTGAGCATGGCTTTGAGAGTGCAAGGGCGGACTATACAAGACTGGGCATGCCGGTCTACGACGTTACAGGGCTTATAAACGTAGGCTCAAAAGAGAACGCCAACCTCCAGCACAATCCTGAGACAGTCCACAAGCTCGTGGCAGACCAAGTATTCAAGGAATACAACCTACTCAAAATCCTGCCGTTGCATCTTGCAGACGCCCATATGAAGGGCGAGATACACATACATGACTTGGACTACTTCTCCACCAGACCCTTCTGCTTCAGCCACGACCTCAGATTCTTTTTGAAGAACGGCTATAAAGCGGACGGCGAAGGATTTCATACAGCGGTGGCAAAGCCAGCAAAACATGTGAATGTTGCGATACTGCATGCTGCTAAGGTGTTAGCGTCTGCCCAGACAAACTGTGCTGGCGGACAGGGATATAACTGGTTTAACATTCTCCTAGCACCGTATCTTGTCGGTATGAAGTATGAAGAGATGAAGCAGATCGCTCAGATGTTCATCTACGAGATGAGCCAGATGTACGTTGCAAGGGGCGGTCAGACAGTCTTTAGCAGCATAGATATCGAGCCCGGTATTCCCAAGGTCATTGAAGACATTCCCGCGGTTCTACCTGGCGGCATAGTGAAGAAGAGGGTGACATACTCTGACTTCCATGACGAGTCCAACATGTTTTTCAACGCCCTACTGGATGTTTACATGGGAGGCGATGGCGTGGGTAAGCCTTTCAACTTCCCGAAGCTTGAGGCTAAGGTCTACAAAGAAGACTTTAAAAAATATCCTGAAGAGATGATGAAGCTCGCTGAACTCACGGCAAAGTTCGGCACCCCTTATTACTTTATTCAACAGGATTATCTGCCGGAATATGCATGCTATCAATGCTGCTCTTTCCTTATGCCGCTTAGTGAGCAGAATACCAACGATGATCTGGTCAACGGCACGGTAAGAGGGGGTTCTCTGCAGGTGGGCACGGTAAATCTGCCTAGGATAGCATATGAGGCGAATGGAGATGACACTAGATTGTTTGAGCTTTTAAGAGAGCGGATGGACTTCATCAAGGAGATGATGCTGATAAAGCAGGATGTTATTCGTGCAAGGCTAGATCAGGGTCTTCTGCCCTTCCTAGCTCAGCCGGTAGATGATGCAGGCACTCCATATCTTCTCGTTGATACTCAGGGGCTTGAGATAGGAATGGTTGGCTTAAACGAGATGCTTAAGATCCATACCGATGAGGAGCTTCATGATAGCGATAATGCCTGGAGATTCGGTCTGAATACGATACAGAAGATGGGTCAGATCGCCAGCGAGTTCAAGGAGGAGACAGGGTATATGTTTGGTCTTTCTAGGACACCGGCAGAATCCTCTGGTCATAGACTTGCAAAGATAGATCTGGCCAAATATGGCGCCAATAAGGCGGTTGTTCAAGGGGATACTGAAAGCGGCGGGGTGTATTACTCCAACTCAGTGCATGTAAATGTGGCTGCTGAGATACCTCTCTTTAAGAGGCTGCAGATGGAGGGAGCTTTCCATCCTCTCTTGGATGGTGGCGCGATGTCTCATGTCTGGCTGGGCGAGGCCTATCCGGATCCTGAAACGTTGAACAAGATGACTGAGCGGATCGTAATGAAGACCTTGATTAGCTACTTCTCCTACACTAAGGACTTCACCATGTGCAAGGACTGTAACGGCGTGTTTTCAGGCCTGCTTGACAAGTGTAGCAGATGTGGATCTGAGAAGATAGACTGGTACTCCCGCATAACAGGTTATTACCAGAACGTGAGCGGCTGGAACGAAGGTAAGAAGCAGGAGTTGAAGAACAGGTATAGAACAAACATTAGCGGTGGTAGTATATGAAAAGTGTTAATGTAAAGATTTTCACTACTCCGACATGTCCTAGATGTCCGGAGGCAAAGGCGATTATAAAGGAGATATCGATGGAGTTTGATATCGTAGTTGATGAGATAGATCTAAGTCAGGATCCGATCACTGGGCTGCAGTACCAGGTAGCCAGTGCTCCGTCGGTAGTCGTAAACGATTATGTAGTCGCTAGGGGCAGTGTGCCGGAGAAGGATGAGCTTATCATGCAGATTGAGAGGGCCATGGAATGAAGTTATTGAGCGGGGGGTTTACTCAGCTTTCGACTGTGGATTATCCAGGGCATGTCAGCTCTGTGCTCTACCTATGTGACTGTCCATACAGGTGTCCTTTCTGCCAGAACCATGGGCTGTTGAATAGGGAGAACTGCTGGGATGTGGAGACAAACGCGATAGTTGAGCGAGTGGCTGAAAACTTTCCGTTCATTGATTCTATCTGTATCACGGGGGGTGAGCCGCTCAGTCAAGTGGATGGTCTTGCTGAGCTTTTGGAAAAGCTCCATGCTTTGGGTATAAGTGTGAAGCTTGATACAAACGGCTTTTATCCGGATCGCTTAAAAAGGATTGTTGAGCTGGGGGTTGTTGACTATATCGCCATGGATATCAAAGCACCGTTGAATTCGGAACATTACTCCAGGGTCACGAATAGAGTGGATGATGGGGTGGTGGATAAGGTCCGGGAGTGTCTTCGAATAATCTCTGAGAGCGGGATACCGTTTGAGCCTA
>JAZFTJ010000087.1:0-8870 GCA_036446635.1 Hydrothermarchaeales archaeon (SeqCode)
CAAAATTCCGTTAGATGGTACCCTCTATGAAATTCGTCACCCACTTCGTATACGAAATCCGTCACCTAATTTCATTTGAAGATTGAGCACTAATTTATTAGGAGGTAAATGTTACGTTTAACGTACATTAAATGAGTTTAACGGTTGTTAAAGTATATATCTGGTGGATGATGGGAAAATGGATTTTTGGAAAGTTGAACTTCCTGACATTAACGCTGTTCTCAAAAGAGTTCAGGAGTCTTGTTAATCCAATTTTCAGATAAATATTCAACAACTGTCAATCCACTCCCTCGCTTCTGTGCTGAAGACAGGCCTTTCGACTGTTTTTCTGCAAAGGCCAGATTTATCCGAAAGTTTCCCGTATCGCCGTGAATGTCCGCTCTATTGGAGTTATTTTCGGGATTTGTAAGGCAGTTATAGCTTCAGTAATCTTTTTATTAATCAAACTTCAAGGTATGTGCATGACAAAAGCTATAGAAGCCATTTATGAAAAAGGCGTTTTTATTCCCACTGAGAAGCCTGAAATTCCTGAAAGGTCAAAGGTAATTATCAGAATAGAAAAACTTGAGACAACAGATGAGATGAAAATTCTTTCTTATGCAAGACTCATGACTGAGGGTGAGGATGCCGAAGAATTATTCGAGTTTTGAAGAGGGCGATATCGTAGTTTTGGAGCTCCCGTTCACTGATTTGATAGGTAGGAAAATGCGTCCGGTTTTTGTTCTAAGCTCCAAGGAGCTGAACAACGCATCAAATGACATAATAGTGGCCAAGATCAGCTCATCCAATCAGATCAGGGGGTATGAGGCGGAATTAAAACAAAGGGATCTTGAGGACGGAAGAATCAAGAAAACAAGCTATATACACGGCCACTCAATTTTCACTGTTGAAAAGCACTTAATCGTCAAGAAAATCGGCAGAGTGAACAAAAAGAAGCTGGAAGATGTGAAATCAATTATCAAGAAGGCCCTCAAAATATAATTTAATTCGCAAAAATAAGTTATTCAGACTTAAGCTCCTCTATTACTTCCTTTGCCCGATCGATCCTGACCTTTCTCTCCCTTACCAAAATCCCAACAACCTTCTCGATCATATCACCCTCAGCCCCCGCCATGACCGCAACGTTTCTGGCATGAAGCTCCATATGACCCCGCTGAATACCCTCAGTTGCAAGTGCACGAAGAGCAGCAAAGTTCTGAGCAAGACCCACAGCAGCCATAACCTCCCCAAGCTCAGATGCGGTTTTAACACCCAAAATCTTCACATTAGCCTTAGCAATAGGATGAACCGCGGTTGCCCCACCAATAAGACCCAGAGCCATCGGTATCTCAATCCTACCCACCAAGTCACCGTCCACATTCTTCTCATAGCTCGTCAAAGGCTTATAGGAGCCGTTAAATGCCGCAAAGCTATGGGCTCCAGCCTCAATAGCCCTCGTATCATTGCCAGTGGCAAGAACCACGGCACTGACCCCGTTCATAATCCCCTTGTTATGAGTAGCGCACCGATACGGATCAGCAGCAGCAAACGCATAGGCATCAACAACAGCATCCACCACAGCCCCCCCACCAATAGCCTCTTTGGCAAACACCGCCTCAGCCTTCGCCGTTCTATAGACTGCAAGATTCGAGATTATCCTGAGCAAAACACGGCCCCCGGTAATCCTCTCAATCATAGGGGCCACAGCCTCAGCCATCGTGTTGACAGCGTTCGCCCCCATGGCATCCCGGCAATCAACCAAGAGATGAGTGATGACCATCGGCCCCCTTATAGTATCTATCACTCTGACCTTCAGGTCTTTAACCCCCCCACCGAACTTCACCAATATAGGATCCTGCTTGTTCGCAAGATCAATTATGCCCTCTTTTTCACCAAGAATCTGCTCTTTTGCCAAAGCAGCGTCATCAACTCCGATAAGCTGTATCTGACCGATCATCACCGGATCCGAACTCTCACACTTAAACCCTCCTTTTACCCTGGCCATCTTAGCCGCATTAGATGCGGCCGCCACAACAGAAGGCTCCTCAATAGCCATCGGTATCAGATAATCCGCCCCGTTTATCAAAAAATTAGTGGCAATCCCCAAGGGGACGTCCATGGTACCAACAACGTTCTCAATCATCCTGTCGACCTGATCCATGCTGATGCCGCCGGTATTCCTTATCACATCAGCCTCCTCATCGCTAAGACCCGCGTACTTTTTTACAATCAAAAGCCGCTCATCCGGCGATAACTTATAAAACCCTGAGATTTTAGACGTTTTCACCATGCTCTACAAACCTCTTTTATAATATCATTTAACTCAAAAGCCTTTCAGGAACTATCTCTTTCTCGAGGAGATCTTCCAGAGATTCTCTTTCTCTTATAAGCTCATAGCCACCGTTTTTTACCAGCACCTCTGCCGGCCTTGGCCGGGAGTTGTACTGTGAGGCCATTATGAAGCAATAAGCTCCTGCATCTAAAAAGGCGATTATGTCATCCCCCTCAATAACCGGAAGGCTTCTGTCGACAGCGAGAATATCTCCTGACTCACAGACATTCCCAGCTATATCCACAACCTCTGTGTCCTCTTGGTTCATCCTGTTTGCAACCAAGGCCTCATGATAAGCACCGTATATCACAGGCCGTGGAAATACGTGAAAGCCAGCGTCAGTGCCAATGAACTTCTTAAACGGCGTCTTCTTTATCGTGCTCACCTTTGTCAGCATAATGGTAGAGTCTCCCACGATATATCTGCCAGGCTCAAAGTACAAAAGCGGCTCCTTAAGCGAATATTCTTCTATCTTATCTCTGACTATAGGGATCAAGGCAGAGGCAAGGTCCTTGGGCGTGATATACTGATTTTCCTTATCATATCTTATCCCCAGACCGCCACCTAGGTCAACAAACTCCAGCTCCACCCCTAGACGATCTTTTAGGTCTCCTACGATATCGAAGAGCTTTGCTGTCGCCTCCTCATATGGCGATGTTTTTGTGATCTGTGATCCGATGTGCATGTGAATACCCTTTATCTTGAAATGCTCGCAAGCAACCGCCTCACCGTAGGCTGTTAAGACGGATTCCTCATGGATACCGAACTTGCTCTTTTTAAGACCTGTAGAGAGATGAGGATGTGTATCAGGTGAGATCCCGGGGTTTATCCTGAAAGAGATAATCGCTTCTTTGTTCTTCTCGGCGCAGATCCTCTTAAGCCTCTCAAGCTCATGGATGGCGTCGACATTGATTATAACGCCCGAGTCAACGGCTAATTCCAGCTCCCCCTGGGTCTTATTGTTGCCTGTGAAAATGATCTTTTCAGGACTAAGACCGATCTTAAGCGCGATCCTAATCTCGCCCTCTGAAAGCACGTCGGCACTGCATCCTTCCTGTCTTAAGATGCTACAAACCGCCAGGTTAGTATTCGCCTTGTATGCATATTTTATCTCAACCTTCGGATAGAGTGCGAGAAAGGCATCCCTGAACTCCCGATATCTCTCTCTTATCCTCTCCTCATCAACAACATAGAGTGGAGTGCCAAACTCCTCGGCTAACGAAACAGCATCTACTCCGCCTATAGTCAGATTTGTGTTTTTAACCCCTAGATGCGGTCTATAATCTAACATTTACAAGATCTTCTCCATCCTCTCAAGAGCCTCATTGATCCTGCTCACAGGCTGTGTCAAGGCCATTCTCACATACCCCTCCCCCTCCGGCCCAAAGCCTATCCCTGGTGTCACAACGATCATAGCCTCTTCCAGCAGTCTATCTGCAAAGGACCTAGAATCGCCATCCGGCACCTCAATCCAAAGGTAAAAAGTCGCCTTAGGCTTCTCACACTTAAGGCCGAGCTTGTTTAGTCTCTGAACCATCATGTCTCTTCTCTCTTGATAGATCTTTATGCTCTCATCAACACAATCTTGAGGACCTGTCAATGCCGCGATCCCAGCCTCCTGGATGATCTGCGAAGCCCCGGAATCCACGTTGGCCTTAACCTTGGCAAGGCCGCCCACAAGCCTGCTGTCCCCCACAGCATAGCCAAGACGCCAGCCGGTCATTCTATAGGTCTTCGAGAGGGAGTCAAAGACTATGCCGACCTCACGCGCGCCGTTGACTTCCAGAAAACAAGGAGACTTATAGCCATCAAATACTATGCAAGAATACGCCTCGTCTGAGCATACCACTATCTGGTTGTCAGAAGCAAAGTCCACAACCTCTCTATAAAAACTCTTATCTGCAACCGCTGCTGTGGGGTTGTTCGGATAGTTAATCCACATCATCTTTGTCTTCTTTACCACATCACTCGGAACAGCTTCCAGATCGGGCTTGAAGTCGTTCTCCTTTTTAAGAGGCATAGAATATGATTTTCCTCCGGCAAATAGGGGTCCGGTCAGGTAGACTGGATAGCAGGGGCTTGTGTGAAGGACCACATCGCCGGGGTCGATCAGTGCAAAGTGTATGTTATGGATGCCCTCCTTTGACCCTATTAGAGCAATGGCCTCCTCCTCGGCGTCTATTGTGAGGCGGTAATCCCTCTTGTAGCGAAGGGCAACTGCTTCGCGAAACTCTATCATACCTTTATGACTGGGATACCTGTGATTCTCAGCTTTGGTAATCGCATTTCGACCGGCCTCCACTATATGCTCCGGTGTAGGCAGGTCTGGGTCTCCTATGCCAAAGCTTATGACATCCGCTCCCATCTTCCGTTTTTCATCAATCTTTCTATCGATCTCAGCGAACAGATAAGGCGGTAGACTCTGGATCTTTTTTGAGAGATTCATCATAATTCTAACCTCACAACCTCTTTCTCAATACAAGGTATAATAACTTTTTCAAAATCATAAGACGGATTAAAACCGATACGTATCTAATGGAGATAAAGAAACAGATGTTAATTATTAATACACGCTGGCATAAATTATGCGCTGGGTTGACATGAAGACATTGATAATAACCGAAAAGCCCAAGGTTTCAAGAAGAATCGCTCAGGTCCTAAGCGAAAAGTATAGGCGAAGAGTAGAGGGGGGCGTGTCATATTACGAGTTGGGGGAAGACAGTAACAAGATATATGTTGCCTCAGCAGCCGGTCACCTATATTCTCTTGCACAAATAGGCGAGGATCGGGGTTATCCGGTATTCGACATAGAGTGGGCGCCACTTTCAAAGATAGACCAGAGCAAGAGATATGTGGATAAGTATATCCAGCTTTTATCCCGGCTCTCAAAGGATATCGATAATATCGTAATAGCAACAGACTGGGATATCGAGGGAGAGCTTCTAGGCTACAATGCTCTAAGATTCTCATGCGGGAGAGAGGACGCAAAGAGGATGCATTTTTCCACTTTGACCAGAGGAGACCTCATCAACGCATATGAAAATCCAAAGGAGATAGATAAAGGCCTTGTTGCTGCTGGAGATGCCAGACACAAGATGGACTGGTACTGGGGCATAAACACCTCCAGGGCACTCTCTCATGCCGCCCGGAAGGTTGGCAAAAACGCGATAATATCTGCTGGAAGGGTTCAGACACCAGCACTTTCCATCATTGTTAAACGGGAAAAAGAGATCGCAGCTTTCAAGCCTGAGAAATATTGGGAGGTCGTTGCTGATCTTGAGTATGGGAGTGAGAAATTTGAGGCCAATCATATTGAAGGCAGAATTGATGAGGAGGAGAATGTTAATACGATTCTGGAAAACTCAAGGTCAGATAGAGGGATTGTGGAAGAAGTAGATAAAAAAGAAACGAAGATCTTTCCGCCAGTGCCTTTTGACCTTGGAGAGCTTCAAACCGAGTCTTACAGACTCTTTGGCTTTACACCTAAAAGGACGCAGGCAATTGCCCAGAGTCTGTATGAAGCCGGGTTGATATCATATCCTAGAACGTCATCACAAAAACTCCCCCCTGCTATAGGCTTTAAAGCGATTTTGGAAAAACTTAGCAGATCCTCTAAATTTAAACCCTACCTAGTGGATTTGCTTAAAAAAGCAAGTCTAAGGCCCCGGCAGGGGAAAAAGACAGATCCTGCGCATCCTGCTATTTATCCTACTGGCGTTTTGGCAAAGAAACTCACAAAGGATGAGGAGCGACTCTATGGGCTTGTGGTTCACAGGTTCATGGCGATATTTGGAGAGTCATTGCTTAGAGCGGATGTAACAGCTATGATAAAGATCGGTAAAGAGATGTATAAAAGCTCTGGGTCTAGGATTACCTTTGCTGGTTGGACCGAGATGTATCCCTATGCAAGGATAAGGGAGAAGTCGCTTCCCGAGCTCAAAGAAGATGATCATATCAATGTCTTGAAGGTTCGTCCAAGACAAAAAGAGACACAGCCTCCAAGAAGATACAATCCGGCCTCATTGATAAAAGAGCTTGAGGAAAAAAACCTTGGAACAAAGGCTACGCGGGCAGATATACTTGACACCCTCTACAAGAGGAATTACATAGTTGGGATGCTGATGGAGGCAACTGTCCTGGGGACCAAGGTCGTGGAGGCCCTTGAAACCTATGTTCCGGAGATCATAAGCGATAAGCTGACCAGAAGATTTGAGGATAAGATCGAGGGAATAAGGGAAGGACGGGAGGACAAAGATGAGGTATTAAATGAGGCGAAAGAGGAACTTACGAAGATAATGAAGGAGTTCCAAGAGAACGAGGAGAAGATGGGGGAGGTTTTAAAACAGGCACTGGAGGAGGTATACCGGAAACAATACGTCGTTGGAAAGTGCCCGAACTGCGGCCATGATCTGAGGATAATCAGGGCTAAAGCTACCAAAAAGATCTTCATCGGATGCACTAATTATCCCAAGTGTTCCACCTCATATCCCCTGCCCCAGAGGACTGGGATACGGACCACAGACAAGATCTGCAAAACTTGCGGTCTACCAATGGTAAGCATACCCTTCAAGACCCGCAGGATCTTAAGCTGTGTAGACATGAACTGCCCATCTAAGAAAAGGCGGAAGAAAAAATATTCAAAAAAGTAGGCTGAAGGGAGACAAGGGACAGGCAAGATTACATGGATCCAGGACTCTAACTGGGTTGCTTTTAAATATGATAATGCAAATCCAAGACTAGGGGGTGTATGATATGGACCCGAATATAATAAAAGGACTACATGCCTTTGCATTGATCTCTGTTGTAAGCGGATTTTACCGGACTACAACGATAAGTGACCCGAATTTGAGTGTATTCGTCATGATCGAGTACCTGCTATGGGCGATCCTTTTTGAGATCCTTGCTAAGAATTTGAAAGAATAGGGTAAAGAGCAGTTTAAACGAGTTGCTGGAAACAGCATCTCCAAGGATGGGACTTAGACACCTTCAACATCCACTTTGATAGAGTGTATGCCGTCAGCACCGCTTGGGAAAACCCTTCTTGATATAATATTCCCCTTTTTCTGCACATTACCCTCTTTGTCAGTCGCCCTTACAGAGATCTCATACCTTCCGTTGGAACCAGACTCCCACCTATAGGTCCATAGGGTCCATGCATATCTTGACAAGGGCTCCTTGATCTCAGCTACGTCCCACGATTTCCCCCTGTCTGTACTAACCTCCACCTTCGAAACACCCTGCAGCCCACCATAAGCAATCCCCGCGATAAGATATGGAGTCTGAGTTATCATGGCCCCATCGAGGGGGGCGTCTATCCGTGACATCAACTTGATCACTGCGGAATCTGACCACCCCTGCTTTTGCCAATGACCCTTGTAGTTATTGTCCACAACCTCAATTCTTTTAATCCATTTCACATTCTTCATACCATAGATCCCCGGGACAACAGCACGCAGAGGATAGCCGTGATCCCTATGCAGGGTTTCGCCGTTCATCTTATAAGCCAGAACGGTGTCTTCATTCAACGCCTTCTCGATGGGAAAACTATCCGAATACCCCTCCTCACCATAAAGCACAACATCTGCAGCCCCTGATTTAAAGCCTGCATTCTCTAAGAGCAATTTCAAGGGTACCCCTACCCACTCAGCGTTTCCTATAAGCCCTCCACCGATCCCATTACCTATGCATATGAGGGTCACTATCCTTGAAACCTGAGGTATGCTTGTGATATCCTCGTAACTCAGGTTTAAAGGGTGATCAACCAATCCATCAATGATCAATGACCAGTCTTTAATGTCGACCCGGGGAGTGCCGTTGAAGTGTGTAAGATAAAATTCTTTATTAGGAGTTAACGCTGGAGTGGGATGAACTCCCAAAACTCCTAGGGATGTTTTCTTCTGGGTCCGTACCTCGCTTTTCTGGATTAAACATCCGCTGGAGAAGTAAAGCGCCAATGCGGTAGCTCCGAACTTGGACAGGAACTCCCTTCTACTATATCTCCCCATCGTTGCAACCATCTTTAAAGTGTAGAATCATCATTTTGCCAGCCGACTCTTTTCTCGATCAATTCCAGAGTGTAATCGTCCAAGCCCACTGTAGTCTTCAGGTTATCTAGTATACCTTTTTCGTCGTCGGTTATTATGCCGTCGGCGAGCGCTATTTTCAGGGCATCTTCGTATATTTTTTTCCTAAGATTTCTCATGTTCTCCTCCTCCTCAATATCAGATATAATGCCATCCTCGATAGCTTTCTTCAGGGATTTTTCATAGATCCCATAGTTCTCCGAGATACTATCCAGCAGCGCGTGTTCATCTTCACTTATGTAACCACCCTCTAATGCCCGCTCCAGCATTTCTTGGTAGGATAAGAGGTTCTTTATATCCAACATTTTATCGTCCATTCTTAAAATAGCGAGCGTCTTATAAATAAATACTACGGTATTTTTCTCAAAATCCCAAGGTTTTTAGGTCCTTCTTTTGAAATATAACCATTCTTAAACACAGATGTAAACCCAAAGGGTATATTCCCCTGAGGTCAGAGATTATTTTGTCATAGGGTG
>JAZFTJ010000088.1:0-7820 GCA_036446635.1 Hydrothermarchaeales archaeon (SeqCode)
GTAAATTTTATAAACTATAACCCGGATACTAGCTATACTGTTGTTGACCTATGGAGAATAACAGTGTTAATTTGACCCGTGAGGCCCTATTTGATTTGACTGCTCCCTCGCCTCAGAGGTCCTCTCCTTCTACCCTAAAAAAACACACATTTTGCGGAGTTGATATTAGTTGGTTACTATCTTAGTTGGCGGACAGTGGGGAGATGAGGGGAAAGGCAAGATAATAAGCTACCTAGCCCTCAAAGACAAACCAGACATAATAGCAAGAGCAGGAGTAGGGCCAAACGCCGGACACACAGTGATTCACGGCGGCGAAAAATATGCCCTCAGGTTGACACCAAGCGGGTTTGTGAACAAAAAAGCAAGGCTACTCATCGGAGCTGGGGTGCTGATAAACCCGGAGGTTATGCTAGACGAGATCAATAGCTTCAACGTAGCGGACAGGCTCGGCATAGACAAACGATGCGGCATAATCGAGGAGACACACAGAGAAAGAGACACAGCATCAGACCACCTCAGAGAGAAGATAGGATCAACAGGATCAGGATGCGGACCAGCAAACATCGACAGAGCCAACAGAAGCCTCAAACTAGCACAAGACATAGAAGAGCTGAAGCCGTACCTCACAGATGTGCCACAGGAGATAAACGACGCAATAGAAGACGGCAAAAAAGTCCTAGTAGAATGCAGCCAAGGATTCGGATTGTCACTCTTCTACGGCACATATCCATTTGTAACCTCAAAAGACACCTCAGCCAGCATGGCAGCCGCAGATGTGGGGATAGGACCAAGAAGAGTAAAAGACGTGCTGATAATATTCAAATCATATCCATCAAGAGTAGGAGAAGGACCATTCCCCACACTCATGCCAGAAGAAGAAGCAGAAAAATTGGTCATAGTCGAATACGGAACAGTCACAGGAAGAAGAAGGAGAAGCGGACACTTCGACTTCAAAATGGCAAAATACTCGGCCATGGTAAACTCAGCAAGCCAAATAGCAATAACATGCCTAGATTACATAGATAGGGACTGCGCAGGAGTCAAAAAATACGACGACCTAACACCAGAGATCAAAAGCTTCATAGACGAAGTTGAGAAAAAAGTAGGAGTACCCGTAACACTGCTATCAACAGGACCCGACCTAACAGAGACAATAGATCTCCGAGAGGAAAAACTCTAAGGAAAAAAAGATGACCAAGTTCATAGTCGTAACAGGAGGAGTACTATCAGGCCTAGGAAAAGGCGTAGTCACAGCCAGCCTCGGCAAGATCCTAAAGAGCAGGGGGCTAAGCATCGACATCTGCAAAGTCGACCCATATCTAAACGTAGACCCAGGACTCATGAACCCATACCAACACGGAGAGGTGTGGGTCACAAACGACGGATACGAAGCAGATCTTGACTTCGGACACTACGAAAGATTCCTAGATGTGGAGCTAGGACGAGACCACAACATAACAACAGGCAAAGTCTACCTCACAGTACTGGACAAAGAGAGAAAAGGAGGATACCTGGGACAGACAGTCCAGATAATACCGCACATAACAGACGAGGTCAAAAGAGAGATACACGAAATAGCCAGGATAAACAACCCCGATGTATTGCTCGTTGAGATAGGCGGGACAACAGGCGACATAGAAGGCATGCCATTCCTAGAAGCACTGCGACAGATGAGGATGGAAACAGGCAGAGGAAACGTCGTATTCGTACACGTAACACTCGTACCCACACTAGACGCCGTGGGAGAGCAGAAGACAAAGCCAACACAGCACAGCGTCAAAGAACTAAGAAGCATCGGGATACAGCCAGATATACTCGTCTGCAGGACAATAAAGCCACTGCTGGATGAGACCAAAGCAAAGCTCGCACTGTTTTGTGACGTAGGAAAACTCGACGTCATAAGCAACCATGACGTCCCAAGCGTCTACGAAGTACCCATAGTCATGGAAAAACAGGGAGTAGGAGATAACATCCTGGGAAAGCTCAACTTACGCGAGAAAGGGATGGATCTAAAAGAGTGGAGAAAATACGTCGAGAAGATGAAAAGCCTTGAAAAAGAGGTGACCATCGCCATAGTAGGAAAATACACAAACCTAAAAGACTCATACATAAGCATAGTCGAGGCACTAAGACACAGCGGAGTCAGCCTCGGATACAACATAAACATCATGTGGGTAGAATCCCTTGACCTGGAAGACGACCCAAGCAAAGTAGACCAGCTAAAAGACGCAGCCGGCATCCTCGTACCCGGAGGATTCGGAGCCAGAGGATCAGAGGGTAAGATGCTCGCCATCAAATATGCAAGAGAAAACAACATACCCTATCTCGGCATATGCTTCGGGTTCCAGCTAGCAGCTATTGAGTTCGCAAGAAACGCCCTGGGCATGGAGAACGCCAACAGCTCAGAACTTGACCCAGATACACCCTATCCAGTCGTCGACCTACTCCCCGAGCAGAAGGACATAGAGGAGATGGGAGGGACCATGAGACTAGGAGAGATCGAATTCGAGATCAAGAAAGACAGCCTTGCATATAAGATATACAAAAAGACAAAAGCCGGAGAGAGACACAGACACAGATACGAGATAAACCCAGAATACATCGGTAAGATCGAAAAAAAAGGAATGAAGTTCACAGCCAAAAGCGACAACCAGAGAAGAATGGAGATACTGGAGATACCCAAACACAGCCATTTCCTAGCAACACAGTTCCACCCAGAATTCAAATCCAGACCACTGCGGCCCGCACCAGTCTTCAAGGCCTTTGTAGAAGCTGCAATCAAAAGAGAGTGAGGGAACAAAACATGTTTGACCCGAAAGAATTCATAGACGAGGCCTTAGAAGAGATCAAAACACAGGTAGGAGACAAGACCGCTATCATCGGACTCTCAGGAGGCGTGGACAGCTCAGTAGCCGCAGCCCTCGTACACCAAGCCATAGGCAAACACCTAGTAGCGGTGTTTGTAGACCACGGATTCATAAGAAAAGGAGAAAAAGAATACGTCATAGAGACATTCAGAGAAAAACTGGGTATGAACCTCGTCGTCGTAGACGCAGCAGACAGATTCTTCAAAGCACTGGAAGGCGTAGCTGAACCAGAGAAAAAGAGAAAGATCATCGGAGAGGTGTTCATAAGAGTCTTCGAAGAAGAGGCAAAAAAAGACAACGTGCCATTCCTGGTACAAGGCACAATAGCACCAGACTGGATAGAGAGCGAAGGAGGGATAAAAAGCCATCACAACGTAGCAGGACTGCCCTCTGGCATGATACTGAAACTGGTGGAGCCGCTTCGAGACCTCTACAAAGACGAAGTAAGAAAAGTGGCAAGAGAACTCAAACTACCAGAGAACATCTCAGAGAGAATGCCTTTTCCCGGACCCGGACTCGCAGTAAGAGTATTAGGGGAGGTCACAAGAGAGAAGGTGGCAATCGTAAGAGCAGCCAACGCCATCGTCGAAGAAGAGATAGAAAAAGCAGGGATTAAACCCTGGCAAGCCCTCGCCGCACTGCTGGACAGCAAAAGCGTCGGCGTAAAAGGAGACATCAGAGATTATGGATATGGAATCGTAGTAAGGGCTGTTGAATCCGTAGATGCCATGACAGCAACAGCCATGGAGATCCCATGGGATGTCTTGAAGACAATGCAGAAGAGGATAACACGCGAAATACCGGGCGTGACACGGGTCTTCTACGACATAACAGACAAACCACCAGCCACCATAGAGATGGAGTGACAAAACAAACCAATTGGGAGAGGATACAATGAAGAAAGTAACAATTACCCAATACAAATACGCGGGAAAGAAACTCATCTGGGAGATAAAAGAGACATGCCAAGAATGCAACCTCACCACCGCTATGCTAAAGGACATGATGAAAAACGAGTTCAAAGACAAACCGGTAGAATTAAAGATTGAGAAATGGCTTGACAACATCTTCTACCTCTTCTTTAAAGGAGGATGGCACGCCCCCGTGGTGATGGTCGACAACAAAGTCTTCAGCAAGAAGGTCATACCGGACAGAAAAAAGCTTGAAGAACTCGTAAAAAAGAGGATAAAAAAGAACTCTCCCAAATAAACCAACTCATCTTTTTCAAGAGCACCCAAAAACAATACGTCTTGATTCTGATTTTAATTTACAAAGATAGGATTAAGTAGGATGACTATGAAACCCGATTACACAGGAGAGCTCCCACGAGGATGCAAACTCTGCGAAAAAGGAGCAAAGCTCGTCCTCTTTGTAACAGGACTCTGCGGAAGAGGATGCCACTACTGCCCACTCTCAGAGAAAAGACGAGACAAAGATCTAGCATGGGCAAACGAGAGACTAGTAAAAACAACCAAAGACATCCTAAAAGAAGCATCCCGAATGGACGCAAAAGGAGCCGGAATAACAGGAGGAGACCCCCTCATAAAACTCAGCCGAACCATCGAATATATAACACTTTTAAAATCCACATTCGGAGGGGATTTCCACATCCACCTCTACACAGCCCGCACAACAGATAGGAAGAAACTTGAAGATCTGAAAAAAGCAGGCCTTGACGAGATCAGGTTTCACGCAACAAACAACAGGTTATGGAAAAGCATAGAAAAATCCATAGCCATCGGGATCGAAACCGGGATAGAGATACCCGCAATCCCAGGAGAAGAAAAAAAGATCCAAGAGACAGCTAAAAAGTTAAAAAAACTCGGCGGCTCATTTCTCAACCTCAACGAACTAGAATTCAGCGAGACAAACGCAACATTCCTCAAAGAAAAAGGATACAAGCTAAAAGACGAGGTCTCATACGCAGTCAAAGGAAGCAGAGAAACCGCCCAAAAAGTCCTAGAAGAAGAGATCGGATTCAACATACACTACTGCTCATCAAACTTCAAAGACTCAGTCCAACTGAAAAACAGACTCATAAGGACCGCCAAAAACACCGCCAAAAACTACGAAGAAGTCACAGAAGAAGGACTGCTGTTAAAAGGAATAATCGAGACCACCAACAATAGAGAGGATATCAACACGCTGAAAAACATAAGACAAAGTCTCATTGAAAAATACAGAATACCAGAAGACCTAATCTTCCTTGACAAAGAGAAGAGCAGACTTGAAACATCAATCGAGATCACAAGCTTTCTAACTGAAAACAACACGCCAAAAAACACTGCCTTAAGCATCATAGAAGAATATCCCACAGCAGACAGACTCGAAACATCAAAAACACCGCTATAAGAAATAGAACAAAGGAGAGGGAGGAGGGAGATTTGGGGGGGGTTATCAAATGCTTTCCTCCTCTTCTCCAATACAAATACTACCAGTTATAGTATATAGAAAAAGGGTTACACCAGCGTAAATAAACATGTTAACTCAAGAGTCACAGTATCTACCGCTAATCTCCAAAGAGATTACCAACCGCCTCATTGACCTATCTGCAACCTAAAGGCCAGATCCTCCGGCAAACCCTGCCCAAGAATCCCCTCTGACACCCTATCAATATCATATCCCGTCCTTTTAATCTCAACCAAGCGCTTATCGACGTCATAGAGAGCATAGGATGCCCGAGGATCATAATCCCTAGGCTGACCCACAGCCCCAGGATTGAAAACAGTCTTTTCACCTAATTCCCTTACAAAAGGCATGTGAGTATGGCCCAAAACAAGAGCCCGGGGGATATCCTGCAAGAACCCCCTCAACCTATCCTCAACGCAATCTGGATGAACATACTCATCCAACGAATCCAATGGGCTTCCATGAAACATCACAAAATCCTCGGACCTAAAAAACTCAGGCAGAGACTTCAAAAACTCCCGGTTCTCATCCGTGATAACACGCCTAGTCCAATGAACCGCCGCCTCAGCATTCGGAGTGAATAACTTCGTATCCCCAGTCACCACAGCATGATCATGATTCCCCATAATCGTAAGGATATCCCTCTCCCTTATGACCTCAACAACCTCATTAGGAAACGTACAATAACCCACCAGATCGCCGCAGCAATATATCTTCAGGTCCCCAATCTCCCCCAAAACCTTATTTAACGCATGAATATTAGAATGTATATCCGAGATTATGGCGATCTTAGACATCGTCCCAACCTCTATAATGATTATCCTTATAGCATATAAAAATGGCGATTACAATGCTTGAAAAAATCAGAAAAAACATTGACAGACAATGGCTGGAACAGATACACTTCACAAAAACAGAGGCAATCTTCCTACTAATCATCTATGCAGCCGGACTGTACATAAGACTCGCCCCGCGACTTGAGATCGACCCGCATCTCTTGACCTTTCAAGCCGACATATGGTACAGGCTGACCATGGCACAGTACATACTCGACTTCAAGAGACTGCCCATACCAGACCTAAGATACCTAGCCTACGGATATGTCCCCCTATGGTATCCCCCAATATCCCCCATATTCTTCGCAGCCTTAAGTAGAATATCGGGCATGGACCTGCCTACAGTAAGCTCAAGACTGCTACCATTCATCGAAGCCCTGACACCACTCCCAATCTATACCCTTGGAAGATACCTCTATGACAAAAGAGTTGCAGTGGTCTCAACAATAGCGCTTGCACTGACACCATCATTCGTCTTCTGGTCCGGCATCTCAGACCCACAATCATTCACACTCTTCATGATCCCCCTGATCATAATGGCATGGATCATACACTCAAAATCAGAACCAAACAACAAAAGACTACTCGTACTCGGATCTGTCCTGGCATTAATCTTTCTAGTCCACCTCTCCTACTTCCTCATAATCCTAATCCTACTGATGGTCTCAATCGCACTTATAATTGAAGGGCAAGCGAAAAAAAGCCTCCTCCTGGATTTATTCAAATGCATAGCCATCTCACAGATACTGACCGCCCCCTGGTGGCTTACACAAAACCTCTACTGGTGGTGGATCAAAGCCCTTGTAACATCAAGCGGCCTCTACCCAATGGCAAAACAGCTTGAAGACTACGGAAAAAACGCAGCTATAATGGGGGGCATCGCGATGGCCGTCCTAATATCTATTGAACTCCTCACCATCGCAAACTGGGCTTATAAGAAACTGACAGGATCAGATATCACTGAAAAAATAAAACAAGCAAGAAAAAAAACATATTCCCTACTACTGATCCTTTGGGCACTACCGATCTTCATTGAAACACAAAATGAGGTGATCCTTTCAGCGCTAAACAAGAGCGCCTATGCATGGCATACACTGGCAAAACCTCTTGAAGGCTTCAGATTCTACTGCTTTCTAGCACTACCAGTAGCCCTAGCAATAGGAGTAGTCACAGTAGAACTTATCAACCTAACCACCAGAATACATAAAAAAAGAGTCCTTGAAAAAATCCTACCATTGCTATTAATCGGCATAATAACCACGCCACTTGTAATAGGTATGGCAGAGTATGATATGGGGGGGAAATTCCAGACCTCAGGACTTACCATGGGAGAGTACAACGCTGCACTATGGTTCAGAGAGAACTCAGGCCCAGATGGCAGGATAGCTGCAGACTATTACAGGAGCCAGATGCTCGGCGGTGTTACAGGTGGCAAGGCCCTCTTGGGTGGCATGTTCCCCCTGAGAAACGTGGACTACCCATATATCAAACAACCGGGAAGCGTTCAAAACGACCTATACATCCTCTACAACACCTCCAATGCACGCACGGCCCACCGGATAGCGAGACAATACAATGTTACACACATATTCTACTCAGACAACATGAAAAAATACGGCAACCTACTCTCCTATTACAAGAGCGCAGCACTCTTCGGCGTGGATACAGACAGAGAAAAATTCGATAACCAAAAATATTTCGAGGTAAT
>JAZFTJ010000089.1:0-4505 GCA_036446635.1 Hydrothermarchaeales archaeon (SeqCode)
CAACAAACGAATCTCACGCTCACGATGCGGCAACACATCCGGCGTATAACTATGCCGAAGAACCTCCTTCTCACGAAACAAAGGCTCACGCGCCAACAACGACTCAAAAATCCCACTAAACGAAGTCTTAAGATCCATTGCATTTACCCTCTACTCAACCTCTGTTTCTAGTGGAAGTTATTTCTGTCTGAAGCTGTGTCAAACCGGTTTAAAATCACTAGAAAAAATTTTATCTTTGTTGTTTTGCGGTAGTTATATTTAATACTTTTGTCAGTCCGTGTTTTCAATAGATTTTACTCATCTTGAATCATCAAACATGGAGAGGGTGTTGTTTCGATTGGAGCTTGCTCTTGAACTCCTTGAAATCGTCTTATACCCCACTATTTCACCTGGAGAAAAGACTGTAACGTGCCTTATTTATACATTCAGGAAACTCATTTGTTTTGTTTGAATATATACATCCCAAAACAAACTTTTTTCGCCAGATTATAGCATGAAAATTACTTCATCGTTGAAAGTGTGTTTGATATGATTATATTTCAAATTAGAAAAGATTATATATACCTTGAAATAGATAGAATATGAATATTAAAATATCAATATTTATTGTAATATTTAATTAAAATACATTCCAGTGGAAATGTAGGGGTCTCTCTTTGTTTTTGTGTTATAAATTCAGTTTATTAAGATAAGATCGACACTCATTAAGCAACTTGCGGATAGATAAGAGAAAATCAGCTGAGTAGAGTTGATGAAAGAAATTGTAATATTCATGATATTTTAAGGAAACATCAAAATAGTCCAGTTCCAGTGATTTAGGGTCCTTATATTGTTTTAGAATATTGTCCTTTAATGCTTCAATTTCATCTATTAATTCAGTGAAAATTCTTCTGGACAACAGATCCCATTTGATCAACTTCAGAGATTGGGGGAACAATTCTTTTTCCAACAACGACTTTTTAAAGTCAGTATCTTCCTTTACATCTGCAACAGGTCCAAGAATGTAGCTCTCAGTTTCTGTCTCAATTTCAGTGTCCCTTATTTTGAGCACTTTTTTCTCGTTTTCTAAGGAAGCCAGTTTTTTTAAAAAAGTACTTTTTTTGATATCTTCATCCAAACTCGTTAAGACCAAATATAGGTCGTCAGGAGAGGTGACTTTTAATTCGCTTATCACGGATAGGATGAGATCTTTCATTTTTCAAAGGTGCAACTAAAGGGTTTCCAGTTCACTCGCCACGTTCCATATCACGGTTCTGGCATGAAGCGGTAGGTTCCTGTCGTTGCTAATCTCCTCCAAAATATAAAGAGCTGAGCTCGCCCGGTTTTTAATGTCCTCCTCATCCTTTAACAAGATATCTCTTGCCTCCTCTGCCTCTCTTCTGATGTTTCTGGGTACTGAGGTATCCTTTACGACCTGATTTAAAACTTCAGCAATCTGCTTAACTTTATCATCACTCATATGATCATCTCCGGAAACTTATAAATAAATTAACCTCATAAAAAGCTTTGAGAAGCGTATAGAAGACATTTTGTTCATAAATGCTAAGGTGTATCAGTATCACTGCCAAGAACGCCTGTTACCAATGTTTGAAAATAGTCGAGAGGGGAAGGAGATAATAAAAAAAGGAGCAGTTGAAACGGTATAAACCAGGGACAAAGACCTAGCATAATATGTCTTGAAGTGATCGTGAAGAAACGGGATGAGCTTCTGAAAAAGACTTGAGCAAGAGACAGATCCGGACAAGATAGTTAGTCTCACAGAGGATGTCAAGAAGATGGACAACATATTAGGCGCTGAAGAAGAATGAAGATAGATAGCGAGCTGATTGAGAAGATAAAGAGACTCAGGCTTCCTGAAAAGAAGGAAAAAAACCCGTTTCTTCTACTGCATGTCCATGGTGACGGTGTCAGGGCGTCAAAAAAATTTAATGTGAAAGTATTCAAAAATAAAAATGGAAAGCTTTCACTGGTAACAAATGATGAGGAGACCTTAAAGAGGATGCTTAGAAACGAGCGCCCCGCTAAAAGAGAGAGGACCATCTTTATCGATGACTCGGGGGTGGGCTTCCCCCTCGGCGGGGCATTGGTAGGGGTCTATGATACAAAGACCGGCCAGGTCCTTACAGACGAAGTCGGTGTTGAGTTCTTTCAAGGTGAGAGGTTTCGGAGTAAAACATATTGTGATGAATATGCAAAGAAGGCTTTTAGGCTTGTCAAAAAACTTGGGGCTGATCCCAGGGATACGAAGATAGAGATATGCACAGGATATATCAACACAAAGGCGAGGGAGCTTTTAAGAAGAAAGGGGTTTCAGGTTGAGGTGGGGGAGATTGGGGAGCCGTTGCAGACAGAGCTTGAGAGGATTCATGGGGATTATATAAAGTCCTTGGGATATGACCGGTATTTTGATCCAAAGACGATGTCTGATAAGGAGATCTCAAAAAGGTTTACCGCTGTTGTTGACTGGATAAAAGACAACGACAAGATGTATTTAGCGAAGACTGGGTGGAAGTTCTTCCAGAGGAAATAAAGGTCTTAAGGCCGTATATGACTCATTTTTTATGGTAAACGCTCTTGGGTTTGAAAACCTCTCTGGCATATTCTAGGTCGTTCTCATAGATGTGCGCATCCTTGAAGAAGCCGGTCATCTGCCCAACCGCAAGACCGCCCACCTCTTTTGTGACATATTCTGCAAGCCTAGCTATGCCAACGAAGTTGGCGTTTGCTGCTTTGAAGATGTCCCAGCTCCTGAAATAAAAGAACGTGTAAAGAGAACTATCGACGACTCTAAAGTCCACCAGTCTAAGGCATGGAGGATCTTTTGCGTCAAAAAGACTGGGCTCTCCCACTTCAAGGCAGAAGGTCCTCATATAGGGGTTTTCCTTCATCCTCTCTATACACTTTTTGAGCTGGTCGTTTTTATGTATCTGATTCCCGTAGGTGTAGTCTTCTCCGGGCTGTATTGTGTCAAGCAGGAGATACTCTAGGGCGTAGGTCTCGCAGAATGCGCGGTCATTGACGAACTTATCGCTTACCATGGGCTCTGTCAGGGGGTCTTCGATGATTATCTGCCCACCCAAAAGCGACAGCGCCCCGGATCTGATATCTCTCCCGGTCTTAAGGATTGTTCCTTTCTCAAGGCAGGCGGTGACCAGTTCTTCCCAGGCGTCTGCGATGGTTATTCCTCTTATCTGTGGGCCGATGTTCATCTTAAATCCTCAAAGGATATTGTCCCATCCAGAAGCTCTCTTACTGTCTTTATCAGTTCATCTTTTTTTATCCGCACCTGGGCTGTGGAGTCTCTGTCCCGGAGGGTTATGGTGTTGTCTTTTAGGGTGTCGAAGTCCACAGTCACGGCATAGGGCACACCGATCTCGTCGACTCTGGCATATCTTCTGCCAATAGAGTCAGATCCATCATAGAGAGCCATTAGGCCGTCTTGTCTTAAACTAGAGTGAATAGCACTGGCGACAGATGGCAGGGTGTCCTTTGAAACGAGGGGAAAGACCGCGACTTCAACGGGCACAACCGTGTTTTTAAGGCTCATAACAACCCTGTCAAGTCTCTCGTTGTAGGCGGATTCCAGGAGGCAGTAGATTATCCTGTCGATACCAAAAGAGGGCTCTATCACGTGAGGAACAAACTTCTCTCCCATGACAGTCTCTTTAACCCTTCTTAGGGTTAGGAGTTCTTTATCAACCCGTAAAGTTTCGTCTCCGACCTTTATCTCTAAATACCCGTTGTTTTTAAAAGACTGTATATCCTCGTCTTTTAGGTTTTCAACAGCCTCGATGATATCCTTCGCCTTACCTTTGAACTTGGGCCCGATCTTGCTCAAGTCAGCCTCTATTATCTCTTTTTCAATCACCTGAGGCTCTTTGTAAGGCATAAAGGCTGTGAGGTTTTCTCCGCTGGCCTTCATGTGAGCCTTGAGGTCGTAGTCGGTTCTATCAGCTATTCCGACGGCCTCGACCCATCCGAAGCGCTCTGTTGAAATCTCCACATCCCAGCAGTCAACTGCATAGTGCGCCCGCTCAGTCTCTTTATGCTGCCTGAACCTGATCTTATCCTCAGGTATCCCGAGGCTTTCCAGATATTTCTTTGTCAAAACAAGGTAATATGCTAGGAGTTCATGGCAGATGATATGATCTTTAACAGCTTCTTTCGCGCTGAGTCTTCTTTCATTTCCATCGGCAGGAAGGGATTTTGTGATCTCATCTGAGACCTTGTCAAAGTTTTTATGCCGCTTTTCTTTGGGGTGGACGAAGATCTCAGCCTCTGCCTGGGTAAACTCTCTTAGCCTTATCACGCCCTGCCTGGGGGATATCTCGTTTCTGTATGCCCGGCCTATCTGCGCGATGCCGAGGGGGAGTTTTTTCCGGTTAAATCCGTAAAGCCGGGGGAACGCGATGAACATTGCCTGCGCGGTCTCAGGCCTTAGGTATCCTACTTTTTTACTGCCTGGTCCGATGTGGGTTTTAAACATGAGGTTGTAGCTCCAGACG
>JAZFTJ010000090.1:0-15354 GCA_036446635.1 Hydrothermarchaeales archaeon (SeqCode)
TGATTTGTTGGGTATTTTGGATACTGTTGTTGTGTCTAAGGGTCGTTATGGTCGTAGTCGTGAGATTGTTTTGGATGTTCCGCCTGTGGGTATTCGTTTGGTGTTGGAGGATGATGTTCGTCTGCGTTCTCTTATAGATTATAAGGCCCCGCAGAGGACGCTGAAGTAAAGGTCTTTATACCCAAGACCCTCACACTTCAATAAGAGGAGAAGTTCATGGAAGACTCTGAAATTTTAAACCTGTTTATTGAGCAAGATCTAAACATTCACCCTGAAGCTCTAAACGAGATCAAGAGGAGAGAAGATAGGGGCAGGACCATCACCGAATTAATCTCCAGAATTCAAAAAGCAAAGGTCAAGCCAAGCATATTAACCCTGGACTACATCGAGTATATCAGTTCACTAGAAGAAGACGGCGAACAAGAGATAATAATAAAAGCAGAGGCAGACGGGGCTATAGCCAAAGAACCATTACCCAATGTGGTCATTCCGGAGAGCACAGACCAGGGATCTGACGAGACAAAGCAAGAACATGGGGACTATACAGGCATTGCTCAGACAACCAGGAGACGATGTGTTGCAGAGGAATACGATCCAGATATCAGGATCAACGAGGGTAAAGACATAACCAATAAATCGTTTTCAGAGGGCAACCTAGAAGGATTTGTTAACTACTTTAACGACCGCTACGAGAAAATATCAAAGATACTGCGAGAGAGAGATCAGCTAAAAGACGCATCAACTATTGAGTGGGTAAAAAAAGCCTCATACCGGGAGAATCTGCGAATTATAGGCATTGTCAACGATGTCAGAAAGAGCAGGAAGGGCAACACCATAATAGAGCTGGAAGATCCGACAGGGGTTATACCGATTATTGTTCTAAGCGACAATTATGATCTTGTCAACATATCAAAATCCGTGGTCAAAGACGAAATAATAGGCATCGAAGGGAACGGCGGGAAAGACAACCAGATCATAATGGCAAACGAGATCTTCTTCCCAGATCTGCCTTTAAATAAAGAGCCTAAAAGAAGCGAGGATCCTATTGTACTTGCAACAATCTCGGATATACATTTGGGAAGCACAGAGTTTTTGGAAGACGTATTTTTGAGGTTTATCAAATGGCTTCAAGGAGACCTGGGGAGTAAAAGCCAGAAAGCCCTTGCAGGCCGTGTGAAATATCTTCTGATAGGGGGGGATCTGGTTGATGGTGTGGGCATATATCCAGGACAAGAAGAGGAACTCGTCTTAAAGGATATTCATGAACAGTACGATAAGTTTGCTGAATTCATAAGTGACATTCCAGAGCATGTAGAGATAATCATACTTCCAGGAAACCATGATGCAACAAGACAGGCAGAGCCGCAGCCGGCAATATTTGAGAGGTATGCCCCAAAGCTATACGAGGATCCAAGGATACGTATGGTCGGGAATCCATGCCATGCAACTATCCACGGTGTTAATATCCTCTCCTATCACGGCAGAAGCTTGGATGACATGATCTCAGCGATACCTGACATGTCATACTCATATCCTGAAAAGCCTATGCTTGAGCTGCTGAAAAAAAGGCATCTATCCCCGGTCTTTGGTGGCAAAGTTCCTCTAGCGCCAGAAATGGAGGATCATATGATCATCGACGAAAGGCCGGACATCCTACACTTCGGTCATGTGCACACAGTCGGTGTTGATAATTACAGGGGGACCACCATAATCAACTCAGGAACATTTCAGAAACAGACATCTTTTCAACGGAAGCTGAACATGCAACCGGATCCAGGAAGAATCCCCATCATAGACTTGCAGAGCCACAAGACCACCATCATGAGATTCATATGAGGTTTATAATGGAAGAATATTTTAAGGGACTTGAAAGTCAGGTAGAGGAAGCATATAAAGTTGCTAAAGAAGCGAGAAAACAGGGGTTTGATCCGTACCTTTATCCTGAAATTCCTTTGGCAAAAGACCTAGCAGAGAGGGTTGAAGGACTGGTAGGACCGAAAGGGGTTTCAGAGAGAATAAGGGAGTTGGACAAGGAGCTTCCAAGAGAAGAGGTCGCCCTTAAGATAGCAAAAGAGATCGTGGACGGAAAATACGGAACTTTTAAAGGCTTAGAAGAGGCAGCTGAGCAGGCAATAAGAACTTCCCTCTCCATATTGACAGAGGGCATAGTGGCAGCGCCAATCGAGGGGATAGTAAAAGTCAAGATAAAAAAGAACAGCGACAAAACTGCGTATCTGGCCATTTACTTTGCAGGCCCCATTCGATCCGCAGGAGGCTCAGCTCAAGCCATGGCGGTGCTCATAGGCGAATACATCAGGACAGCACTTGGATTGGACAGATTTAAGCCCACCTCAGCTGAGATTGAGAGATTCGCCGAGGAGACAGACCTATACAACCGAGAGGCAGCCAGACTCCAGTATCTCCCCACGTCAGAGCTTGTTAGAACTGCCATCACCAATATACCAATCGAAATAACCGGTGAAGGAACCGAGAAGGTGGAAGTATCAGGTTACCGAGACATAGAACGAATCGAGACCAATCAGCTAAGAGGAGGCGCAGTACTAGTCCTAGCAGAGGGGGTGCTACAAAAGGCGCCGAAGATAATAAAATACGTAAAAAAATTGGAGCTGCAGGGCTGGGAGTGGCTGGAGGATTTTGCCGCAGTAAAAAAAGAGGGCGAAGACGAGACCATGGAGATCGGTCCAAGTCACAAGTTTATCAAAGATCTCATCGCTGGAAGACCGGTCATATCATATCCTTCTGAAAAAGGCGGCCTAAGGCTGAGATACGGCAGATGCAGAACATCGGGCTTGGCCTCCTCATCTTTACATCCAGCGACAATGGTGTTGCTTGATGAGTTCATAGCGGTGGGGACTCAGATAAAGATCGAACGACCCGGGAAGGCGGCGTCTGTCTCTCCGTGTGATACCATCGAAGGCCCAATAGTCAAGATGAACGATGGCAGCGTTGTCAGGGTAGAGACAGAGGGTGATGCTTATCTTATAAAGGATAAAATAAAAGAGATACTCTTTGTCGGAGACATATTGATAAGCTATGGAGACTTTTTGGAGAATAACCATGTCCTGATGCCAGCGGGCTACTGTGAGGAGTGGTGGGCAAGAGAAGTGGAGAACGCCCTTCCTGAGGAAGAGGGTGTTTCAAGGTTTATTTTAAAACCCCCGACTCAGGGAGAGGCTGTCGAGTTGTCAGAGAGATTCAATATTCCACTACATCCAAGATACACATATTTTTATCACAACACCACAAGAGAAGAGCTAAAGACGCTTGTTGAATGGCTTTGTGAAGGCGAGGTAAAAGACGATTTCTTAGTAGTTAAAAAGGGTGAGGGGAGAAGGATTCTTGAGACCCTTGGAGTTCCATTTGAAATAAAGGGAAACCGGGTTATTCTGCGAGAATACAAACCCTTACTACGTGTTCTTGGCATTCAAGATCTAGATCCTTCAAACTTCCTTAAAATATATGAGAAAACATCCAATTCTATGGAGATAGTCAACAGTTTTGGAATCACAGTAAAGGAGAAGGCCCCCACATATATTGGGGCAAGAATGGGCAGACCTGAAAAGGCTAAGGAGAGGAAGATGTCACCTCCTGTTAATGCTCTATTTCCATTGGGGCAGCATGGTGGAAGAACACGGGATGTGAAAAAAGCGGCGGAGAAAACCTCTATTGAGGTTGAGGTTGCTAGAAGAGAGTGCCCTAAATGCGGTGAAATCACATTCAAGACACTATGCCCCGGATGCAATGAAGAGACTGAGATTACAAGAATCTGCGTGAGTTGCGGCAGGAAATCTGATAAGGAAGTCTGTGCGGGGTGCGGAGCATTAACAAGATTCTTTGAGACACGGGGCGTGGAGATCAGAGAGATATTCCGAGCTGCAACTGCGAGAGTGGGCACAACGTCCAATAACATCAAAGGCGTGATTGGAATGACCTCTGCATATAAGATTCCTGAGCCACTTGAGAAGGGCATATTAAGGGCTAAACACGGTGTTTTTACATTCAAAGACGGCACCGCTAGATTTGACGCTACAGATGTGCCTCTCACGCATTTCAGGCCAAAAGAGATAAAAGTCCCAATAGAAAAGCTCAAGGAGCTGGGGTATGATAGAGACAAGGATGGCAACATCCTGGAGCATGAAGATCAGATCCTTGAGTTGAAAGTACAGGATATCATTGTCTCAGATGATGGCGCAAAATATCTTCTTAAATGTACAAAATTCATTGATGAACTTCTTGAAAAGCTATATGGGCTTGAGAGCTTCTACAACGCCGAGCATCGGGGGGATCTGGTTGGTCAGCTCGTATTGGGGTTGGCGCCCCATACATCTGCGGCGATCCTGGGGAGGATTATAGGGTTTAGCAAAACCCATGTGGGCTATGCGCATCCTTTCTTTCATGCTGCAAAAAGACGTAACTGCGACGGCGACGAGGATGCCATCTTCTTGTTATTAGACGCGTTGCTAAACTTTTCCTTTGCATATCTTCCAAGCAGTCGTGGGGGGAAGATGGATGCCCCAATGGTTTTGACGACGCGGCTGGATCCGAAGGAGATAGATGATGAGGCCCACAACCTGGATGTCCTCGACCAGTACCCCTTGGAGTTTTATGAGAAGACCCTTACATATGCTAGACCGCAAGATCTCGGCGATATGATGGAGACAGTGAAGAATAGGCTGGGTAGGCCAGAGCAGTACTTTGGGATCAATTTTACACACGATACAACAGATATCTCGGCAGGACCGAGTATAAGTGCATACAAGTCTCTGACGACGATGAAGGACAAGGTTGAGCATCAGCTGGAGTTGGCAAGAAAGATCAGGGCGGTGGATAACAAGGACGTTGCTAAAAAGGTGATCGAGGGGCATTTCTTACCGGATCTTGCAGGAAACCTTAGGGCATTTTCAAAACAGAAAACTCGGTGTGTAAGCTGTAACACTAAGTATAGGAGGGTGCCGTTGGGGGGAAAATGCAGGCGGTGTAATGGCAAGCTTGTGTTGACTGTATCCCGGGGTTCTGTTGAGAAGTATCTTGGGATTACAAAGGAGATGCTTGAACATTATGGTTTGGATGATTATCTCAAGCAGAGGGTTGAGATCTTGGAGATGGGCATAAGCTCGGTATTTGACAATGACGGAGTCACTCCGGTTAGGCAGATTGCGCTCTCTGATTTTTTTAACTAGTTTTTTTTAGGTTTTGTAGGGGGTTTGGGAAAAATTAGTTATACAATGTCTCTTATTTTTGAGTAATTATATCTAAGGGGGTTTTTGGATCCCAAAGCCATACAAACTTAAGGATGACGCAATAAAAATACCCATCGGTTGCGGTATAGATGATATGCTAGAGGGGGGGATAGAGACAAAGATAATCACGCAGATATATGGTCCGGCGGGCTCTGGCAAGACCAACATCTGCCTGCAGTGCGCATTAAGCTGCGTAATCTCTGGGAAGAAGGTGCTTTTCATCGACACTGAGGGAGGGCATTCTCTTGACAGGATAAAGCAGATATCAGGGGACCGGTTTAAGGATTTTCTTGAGAACAGTTTTTTCTTTGAGCCCACGAGGTTTGATGATCAGATTGCTTGTGTAGAGAGTCTGGGTAAGGTCATAAACGCTGAGTTTGGTTTGATAGTTCTTGACAGTGCTGTTTCACTTTACAGGCTCGGCACTGATGAGGAGAAGACGTCTAGGATGAACCGGGAGATGAGTCATCAGCTGGCAAAACTATCTGAACTTGCGAGAAAGTATAACTTGGCAGTTTTGCTTACAAACCAGGTCTATCCTTCTTTTGAGAATGATGGGGTTGAACCGATTGGCGGGAGTATTCTGCAGTATTGGAGCAAGGCGATAATAGAGCTTAAGAAGGCGGGTGTTAAAAGAGAGGCTGTTTTGAAAAGACACAGGAGTTTGCCGGAGAATATTAGCAGGATGTTTATAATCGCAAGTGATGGTCTAAAGGATGCGGAATGAGATACGCGGTAAAGCTTTTTTATGATGGGGGGGCGTTTCATGGTTCACAGATCCAGCCTGATGTAAGGACGGTGGAGGGCGACTTTTTAAATGCTTTGAAAGGACTGAATATTGAGTTTAATGACTTTCAGGCAGCCGGGAGGACGGATAGAGGTGTCTCTGCTATTTGCAATGTTTTTGCAGTTTCTACAGATTCAGAGCTTTTAAGGCCTAAGGTTTTGAACGCGCAATTGCCAAGGGACATCCGCGTTTTAAGTGTCAAGAATGTGGGTGATGATTTTAATCCGAGGAAGGAGGCACTTGAAAGGGTTTACAAGTATTTTCTCTTCGATGAAGGTTACGATTTAAGGAAGTTGAAAGAGGCGATTGGTCTTTTTGAGGGTGAGCATAGCTTTCATAATTTCGCGATTCTTGAGGGAAAAGACCCGATCCGGAGGATTAGAGGGTGTGAGCTTTCCCGGAGGGGGGAGATCTTAATCCTGACCTTTGTTGGTGAGAGCTTTCTTTGGCAGATGGTTAGGCGTATGGTTACAGCGCTTGTGATGGTTGGAAAGGGTGAGTTAGAAATAGGGGATCTTGAGGCGTGTTTTGATCCAAAAGTTGAAAATAAGTTTTCTCCTTCCAAGGCAGAGAACCTGGTTTTATGGGATGTAAAGTATGGCTTTGAATTTGAAGATGAGGACTATTCTCGAGAAAATCTGGTTTCGATGATCTCTTTGAAAATTAGGGGCATTAGAGAAGAGATTGCGATAAGTGAGGAGATTTTGAAAGAGATAAATGAATAAAAGAATTTCTTGTTTTAGAATTGCAGTAACCAGATGGAACCATTAAAAAATATTAGTTATACAATGTTTCTCTATATTCGTCCGAAAATTTCCAAGGCAATAAAACATTCCACAAAAGGAGGATGAAACTAAACTTTTGCTGTCTCAGCCTCTCTAGTGGGCTTTACTTTTTCAACATCCTCCAATCTCTTTTCAAATTCTACCATCGCTTTAACAATCTCTGGAGTTATTGTCTCGCTAACTACTTCTTTCTCTAAGTCGATTACTTCGATCCTTTTACCTATCTTTTTCCTAAAGAGTTTCGGCTGTCTCTGAATGAAATCGATCATATCTATCCATTGATCAAGAGAGTCCGTATTCAATTTAGATTCCCTGGCGAGCTCGGTTTTTAGCAATGGGCTTTCGACGTAAAGCGCGTCAAAAATGTCCTTTGAGACTTCAAACATGGTCCTCATATACATCACCTATAAATGGATTTTGTAGTATCGTATACGATGGGGTAATTCTACCTCAAAATTCAAACAATGATACTTGTTTTTCAGTGTCTTTATGTAACAATGCCTTAAGTCTCTCTTTTCGAATATCCTCTGCTGTGTTGTAGATGTGTTTGGCCTGTTTTTCGTCGTCAACAAAGGACTCTATTTCTTCCAGACCGAGTTCAAGCTCCGAGGAGATTCTGGCCCCCATATATGGGTCTTTGTTCAAAATTATGTCAAGCATGGGGAGGAACTCAGCTCTTGCAACTTTTCGGGAGACATGACAAACATTAGAGATTTTTTGTGATATATCGTTGTTTAGATTCCTCTCCTTCCTGGTTCTGGCCATAAGTGCAAAGGTAGATGGGTATTGATATCTGCTAAAGCCATGATATTTTCTCTTCTTTGCAGTCGCTACACCAGCTGACATGAGGTCAGAAGCATAGCTTAAAAGTCCCCAGGATTGCCTGCGAATTATCCTCCCCATAAAGACATCCGCCCTAGAAATATAATTGAAGGCCCTTGCCAAGTCCTCAGGGTCGGTATATTCGATGGGAACGTTTTCCACGATCCAATTTAGAATGGTCTCAGGCTGCTCGTTTGAATCCCACATCGCCTCTCTGGCCCTTTGGCATGAGTTGGTCTTTAATATCTGGGCTATTGTATGGAATATCTTGGTCTCTGAGTCCCTCAGGCTTAGAAGTTCAATATCTTGGAGTTTTAGTTCAGGATTTCCTTCGCTCAGGGCTTGGAGGTCGTTTATGGCGCTGCGCAGATCTCCGTTGGCGTTTGTGGCGATGATCTTTAGTGCTCGCTCTTCAGCTTCTACGCCTTTTCTCCTGCAGATGCTTTTTAGGGTTTTCAGGATCGTTCTCTGGTTTATCTTTCTAAACTCCACCATCAGGCACAGTCTTCTGAAGTCCTGAGGTAGGGACCAGGGGTCGTTGGCTATGAGGAGGATGGGTTGTTGTGTTTTTTTAATGGCGTTTTTAATGGCGTTGAGTCCTCCGTAGTCTTTCTTTCCGTGTATCCCGTCGATCTCATCGACTATGATGATCTTTCTCTCCTTTTCAATATCCAATGTCCCTGAGGAAGAGGCGGATCCTACGATTCTGTTGATGACGTCTTTTGTCCGTTTGTCTGAGGCGTTGAGCTCTATTCTGTCGAAGTTCAGTTCATTGGCTAAGCTGTATGCGCAGGATGTTTTCCCGGTTCCAGTGGGGCCATGGAGTAAAACGGCTTTTTTATTTGCTTTGCCTTTTTCCCAGCCTGCTATCCATTCCATAACGGCGCTTACGGCCTTTGGGTTGCCCACTATATCATGTATCTTTTGTGGTCTAAGCTCTTCAGACCACACTTTAACGGTCATAGGTTCCTATCTTGTTTCATTCCATATTAATATTGGTAAAAAAATAGTGGCTTAGAGAGGTTTTTTTGTGGAGGATGTTCTCTTTTTAATAAAAAAATTAGAAAAAAAATAGGGGGGAAGGAGGGGAGAGAGGGTGTGGATGGAAAAGAAGGAAACCTCCCCTCCCTGGGTTTAATGTATTAATGAGTAGTGGTTGATGCCGTTTACCGCCTCTTTTCTGAGGTGTTTGTAGATCATACGGTGGTATATGAACATTCTGATGTTGGCGTCGTTCACTTTGTATCCTCTGGACTTTAGTCTCCTTGAAATTTCAGTGCCTCTAAGGGTCTCGTCTTCTCTGAATACGTTCACAATTGCGTTTACCTTACTGGCTACATTGCTGAACTTTTTCATTCAGGTACCTCCTTTTTGCCTTTTTAGAGGTTACAAGGGACATTGCAATACCAAGGACTGCACTTCCCATTGCAATAACCATCGTCCATATTGTTTCGTTCATTTTGATTCCTCTTAATTGATAATATTGTGATGATAAGAGGTATATTTATAGTTGTTTGGTAACTATGGGATTTTTATCGTAAAAAAGAGCTTATTTAGGCCCCCTTATGTTTTTAAAAATTTTATTATGTTTATTTTTGTGATTGGTGGGCATAGACACCCCCCATAAAGGTCTTGAATAGTTAAAAACAGAATTTTATGCATTTGATTGTTTCATTTTGTTCATTCAATCTTAATTTTAAAATAAACCTGATTATAATCCATTTTTTGAACTTTTATCTGAAATAACTATGTTAATTATGAAATTGTCGTATTTTTATTCTTGATCTTTCAGTGTCATGTATCCTTCATGGACTATGGCAACGACAAGCGGGCCCAAAATAAATCCCTTTATCCCAAATATTATCGGTCCTCCAAGAAAAGCTATAAGGATTAAAACTGGATGGAAAACTTTCCGTGAGACAAGGGGTTTGATGATAAGATCAGGGAGGGTGCTTATGAATATAAAACAAGCTACAAAGAATATCACCCCAGCTTCGATTCCGCTCCCGTAAATGATGTAAAGACCTAATGGCAGGTATATCAGCCAGGTTCCTAATATCGGGATAAGGGCTACTATGCCCGTGACTATTGAGAGAAGACCTGAATAGTTGATATCAAAAACTCTATAGATTACAAAAGACAGTATACCAGTCACAATGGCTGTGGATAATATACTGATAAAGATATAATGCAGAGAGTTATCCATCCTCTCCATGAAATCATCGTATTTAGCATGATATTCACTCGGGACACCTTTTTTGATACCTTCAATGAACTCGTTGCCGCTCTTTAAGAAATAGAAGGAGAAGATAAAGCCCATTACTATCTGTAATATTGCGCCTCCCAGGAAAGCGATGGCTTCAGATATGTTTTTAAACACGTTTGAAATGCCAAGCAAGCTGGTTAAGTTTCCCAGAGTTAACTCTTTCTCGATCTCCCCTAAATACTGTTGATATTCTCCGAATTGTCTGAGAATAGATTCCACGATAGGTCCAAGGGACACCTTGCTCAGCTCTTGTATTAGGACCTCTATTAGAGCCAGTGAAAACAATAGGAGAGGCACGATTACCATCAGTAGGCTGATAATGGCAGCAAGGTTCTCGTTCTTTGTTTTGTCCAGTACGGTCTGATATATGGGTTTTGAGCTGTATGCAACAAAAAGCGCCAAGAGCAATGCTGGTAGGAAGATATAAAGCATTTTCAAAAATAAGAGGGCGAAAATTACAGCCGATAAGAGGACAAGGGCTTCAAACACCCTTTTACCCATGTAGGGATTTTTTGTCATACGTTATTTCTTTTTCATCTTGATATAAATCTTTTTCAATATTGTTATACACGATGGATGTTTCAGTTAGAATGTGGTTTGAATGGGCAATAAATGGATGAAGATCAATTTAATCCTGATAATAGCGGTTCTATTATTCTTCACCATGGGGATTGGCATTTACACTGATTGGCTCTGGTTTAAGGCTATTGGATATTCCTCAGTTTTTGTTAAGATAATTTCAACTAAGGTATTGATTGCTTTGGCCGTGGGCATTGCTTTCTTTATTTTTGCATATGTCAATGCCAAGATCGCGAACAAGCCCTACTATGTTGCCTCGAGTGAGGAGGGGGAGGATACTCCTATAGTTGATGTTGAGCAGGAGGATCCTGGTAAGCTTGTGGTTGTGGCTCTGCTTGCTCTTTCCTTCTTTATTGGTTCCATCGCGACTGTAGCGTGGGACACGGTCTTGCTTTATTTGAACCGGGTGCCGTTTGGTGTTACTGAGTCTTTTCTGGGGAAAGATGTGGGGTTCTATGTTTTTACCCTGCCTTTCTATGAGTTTCTCTGGAACACTTTGTTCTATGGTATCCTTATCACGATAGGCGTCACGTTGGTGGTGTATCTTATAAGGAGTAAGTCGATCCTCCTAAATTACACGACCTCTGAGATCAAGTTTGAGACTCCACGGTTCACGTCCAAGGCAAAGGTGCATCTCTCGTTTCTGGGCGGATTGATCTTTTTGTTGTTCTCTGTTAGATATTGGCTGGATACCTTTTATCTGCTTTATTCAGCCCGGGGTGTTGTGGCTGGTGCTACGTATACGGATGTGCATGTTCAGCTGCCTGTTTTGAAGCTTTTGATTGCTCTTGCATTTTTCTGTGCCCTCATCTTTTTTGCTAATATGAAGTTTAAAGAGACGAGCTTGCCTATAGTGGCGATAATCCTTTTGTTTGCTGGCTCTGCTATTGTTGGCGGTGTTTATCCTGGCTTGGTTCAGCAGTATAAGGTGAGGCCGAATGAGGTGAAGTATGAGGCGCCCTTTATTGAGAGGAATATTAAGTATACGAATCTTGCCTATGGTCTTTCAACTATTGAGGAGAGGGATTTTCAGGTGAGTTATGACTTGACGTGGGATGATATCCAAGTTAATCTGCCTACGATAGAGAATATTCGTCTCTGGGATAATCGTCCTTTAAAGGACACTTATAGTCAGCTTCAGGAGATCAGGCTCTATTATGACTTTGTTGGCGTGGACATTGATAGGTATGTTATCGATGGTGAATATACGGAGGTTATGCTCTCAGTGAGGGAGCTTAATAAGAAGAAGCTGAAGATTGAGTCGCAGACTTGGCCTAATACGCATTTGATCTATACCCATGGGTATGGCATTGCGATGAGCCCTGTTAACATGATCTCTGAGGAGGGGTTGCCTGAGTTTATAATAAAGGACATTCCGCCTGTATCCGATTTTATAGACATTGATAGGCCGGAGATATATTTCGGCGAAATAGCAGAGGGCTATGTGATAGTTAAGACAAAGCAAGAGGAGTTTGACTATCCAAGCGGCGATAAGAATGTCTTTAGCACATATGAAGGAGAGGGCGGTGTAAGGATAGGTTCGCAGTTTACAAGGCTTGTTATGGCCACGCGGTTTGGTAGTCCTGACATGATCCTGAACCGTGATATAACATCTGACAGCAGGATTATGTTTTACATGAATATAAAGGAAAGGGCCAGGACCATTGCTCCATTTTTAAAGTATGACTATAACCCTTATCCAGTAATATCTGATGGAAAAATATACTGGATCCAGGATACATATACAACCTCGGATAATTATCCTTATTCTCAGCCGTATAAGCCGCAATCTTACAATCAGTTTTCTGGTATAAACTATATCAGGAATTCTGTGAAGACGGTTATCGATGCATACAACGGCGGTGTTACCTATTATATTATGGATGAGAGCGATCCGATAATAACCGCTTGGGCCGGGGTCTTTCCGGATCTTTTCAAATCCATTGATGAGATGCCTGATGACATAACTTCACATATCAGATATCCTGAAGACATGTTTCAGATACAGGCGCTGACCTATGCAAAGTATCATATGAATGATCCCCAGGTTTTCTATAATCAAGAAGATCTCTGGGATATACCCACAGAGAAGTTCGGCCAGCAGGAGCAGTTTGTTGAGCCGTATTATATTATAATGAAGCTACCTGATGGTGAGAGGGAGGAGTTCCTCCTCATGCTTCCGTTTGTACCTTTTGGAAAGGACAACATGATCGCCTGGATGTTTGCGAGGTCAGATCAGCTGGATTATGGCAAGCTTGGTGTTTATGCGTTTGATAAACAGGAGCTAATATACGGGCCTATGCAGATTGAGGCAAGGATAGACCAAGACACACAAATTTCTGAGCAGCTGACCCTTTGGGGCCAGGGGGGCTCGGAGGTTATAAGAGGTAATCTGCTTGTTATTCCTATTGAGGACTCTATTTTGTTTGTTGAGCCTTTGTATCTTCAGGCCGAGAAGAGTCGTATACCCGAATTGAAGCGTGTGATCGTAAGCTATGGTTCCAAGACCGTTATGGAGGAGGATCTGATGACTGCTCTGGCCGTGGTGTTTGAGGTCGATATTCCGTCGGCAGAGGAGGCGGCGGCGATTATTGAGGTTGAGGGTGATCGTACTGCAGTGGATATTCTTTCGTCTGCTATGAGGCATTATGATCAGGCGCAGGCTTATCTTAAGGAGGGTGATTGGTCTGGCTACGGCGAGGAGCTTAGGAAGCTTAGAATTGATCTGTTGGTGTTGAAGGAGAATCTGTAGAGAAATTTTCGGCTGGAGATAATCCGATGGCGTTTCTTGAAGGGATTAGAAACAGCGGTGATTTTGGGCCCATCATGATTGCTGGTGCTGTTATTCTGATAATAGTTGGTTTGACTATAATGGCCATGGGTTTTGTCGTGGGATACGTTGTCTTTGGTGTTGGTGTTATACTGATTGTTGCAAAGATACTGGGTCTTTTTTAGACGTATGTTTTGAAAAAGAGGTTTTTTTTCTTCTATTTATAGAAGCTATATTGGGGGGGCTATTAGACGCCTATTCCGTCTCTTCCAGGCAGTTTTCGCAGTCCTTTCTTCACGTCCCCTATAGGTGTGACTATGAGATCTGTGAGGCAGCTCTTGCACTTTATGATCACCCATCCTCCTCTATCTGCTCTTATAACTGAGGTATTCAACATTTGGCTTCCGCAGATCCAGCAGATGTCTTCTTGCATGTTCCTCACCTATTTTGACTATTATATCTTGTCTGGGAGATCATATAGGGTTTGAGTTTACGGGGCTGTATAATATTGGCTACATTCCCGCACTATTTGGTTAGGATGTGTTAATAACTCGATAAATGTGGTTATAAAAGGAGTATTATGATATTATTACCTGAGGTCTTTGAGGTATATTCTGTGTTTTCCTAGGCTTCCTCCGTAGTTGCCTGCGGATATCCTCTTTACCCCCGGGATCTCGTTTACGCTTTTCATGGCGGCGATCATTGCTTCTTTAACCGCTTCTAGGGTGACTCCGTTTATCACGATCTCGGGTATTGATTCAACATCCTCTGGAACCTTTGTGTCTTTGATTACATCTTTTAGGGTGGGGCAGTGGGGGTGGTTTGTTGTGGGCCCTATCTCTGGGTAGTTGGTCTCTACTTTGGATCCTGCTGAGCAGATGTCAAAGGATGTGATGACGCCGTCTATCTCGGCTACTGCAGCCACTGCCTTGTCTCCTGCTTCTATTGCTGTGTCTTGGCTGTCGCAGAGGAACAAGATGTTGCCGCCCATGATTCCTTTGGCTACTCCCAGTTTCCGCTCTATTATGAACTCGCCCATCATGAGCGGTATGTTTATAACCTCTCTGCCGTGGCGTTCTTCGATTTCTTCGTATCCGTCGCCGCAGTGGCCGACTTTGTTCATCATGTCTATTTTGTCTTCTGAGTCTAGTGCGTTATAGATTGCGGTTGTGGGTACGACGAGGATGCCTTGTCTTATGCGTTTTCCTAGTTGTTGCTCTAGGTTTTCTCTTGCGCCTTTTTTGTAGTTCACCCATATCTGTATTATCGCTCCTATCCGGTTGTCTGGTGTCTCTTCTTCTGTGAGCCATTTCTCCACTCCGCCTTCTGCCTCACCAAAGACTGTGGAGGGGAGCGCTGTTGCGCTTTGTACTGCGTTTTTGAGTCTTTTTTCGTCTCTTGCTGTTACTATTAGACGCGAGTATAGGCCGTCGAAGGCCTCGCAGTATGTGTCTTCTACTTCTATGTCTTGGATCTTTATCTCTATCACCTTAATCGCGTGTTTTCTGCGGCCTCTTCAAAGTCTGCTTGGAAGAGCCGTATTATTGCGTGCATGCTTATGATTGCACCTATTATGGTGAGGATTATTGCGTAGGTGTGTGCCTGTTTGAAGTTGGTTATATACATCATGGTGTCTTGGCGCCCTATGGGGTTGTTCGTGTTTTTCATCATGGGGGCTAGTTTATTCAGGAGGCTGCCTGTTAGAAAGTAGGTTAGTCCTCCCAGGATTGTAAATGATCCTCCTATTATTAGTTTGAATCCGTTGTAGAGCTTGTTTGTCATGTCTCTTCTTCTTCCTGTTTTCTAAAAAGGTTTTTTATAATCTGCGCACATAAATAAGGTGCGGTGTAGGAGATGGATGTTCTTTGGCTAAACAGCAGCGAGATCCGGGAGGTTCTTGATATAAAGGATGTCATCGTTGCTGTTGAGAAGGCCTTTGAACAGCATGGTTTGGGGAGGACTCAGATGCCGGCTAAAAGCTATCTCTCGTTTGACAGATATAATGGGGATCTAAGGACGATGCCTGCTTATATTGAGGGGTTGGAGATGGCTGGGGCGAAGATTGTGAACTCTCATCCTGATAA
>JAZFTJ010000091.1:0-4885 GCA_036446635.1 Hydrothermarchaeales archaeon (SeqCode)
CCCCTAGCGGTTGTTGTTTTAATGTTTCTCCTTTATCCTGCCTGGCTCTACACTGGATTTCTGGCGGAAAAAAAGATTTTTAATCCATGCACATTAGATCTAACAGGACCCTGAAGGTAGCTTTTAAATCCCCAAAGCTCATTTTTCTGTAAGTTCTAGCTACCTGCTGTTCTTTATCTCACAGGATAATGCTTTACCTTCGAGTCTGAGGGCTTTAACCAATGATGCGGCGTTGGCGTCTAAAAGTTATTTTCGGATCTACTGAAATTCTTCGCAAGGTTTAAATATCCACCCGCAAGCGACTCCTAAGTCTATCTAAACCAAATATGGAGTTAATAAAAAAACAGATAATAAGGAGGATTTAGATGTCACAGCTGGAGAATGAACCCGAGTACATATCTATTGACGACCTCCGTTCTGAAATTGTGATGATAAGGTTGCAAAAGGCAATTATAGAGGATTTCAATAGTAGACGTGAAAAGGAAAAATGGGATGATAATTGGGAAAAAGAAGAACTAGATCTAAAAAAGCCATCTTTGCCTTGATCTTCTAAAAATATTTCTTATTTTTCTTCAAGCTACAGATACCCTTGTTTGTTGAGATCTCCCAAAGTTTTTCGCCTCTTGGGGCTAGGTCACTAGGATCTTTTAACAGCCTTCTTGGACCATATAGCGCTGTTACCCGACGGATCTAAAATGTGCAGAGTTGCCACCCCCTTGCCCTCCTTTAACAGGCTAATCTTATCATATAACTCCTCAGCCTTTCTCCGCGCAGATTTATCAGAACCCCTTACACCGGTTTCAATGGCTTCCTTTATCCTCTCCAACACCCCCTCCACGTTTGTAATATAACCCTCAGAGTGCGACCCCGGCGATATCTTCACGCCGAGCTCCGGAATCTCGACTGTGGCGCGGCTGGACCGAATAACCCTAACACTCATATCCTGTTCACAGGATATCTTCAGAGTATACTCAACAGGATTACTCTCCTCCACGATCAGAGTGTCACTATGTTTATATCCGCATTCAGAACAGGATGCTAAGCTTATCATAGCCTCTCCAAAATGAGGAATCACATACTTATCAAATGCGACAGTTAACCCAGGTTTTTTACAGACCGGGCACTCAGTACCAGCTTGCATAAAAAAATAGGCAGATTATATGTGCTATATTACTGTGTTGCCTTCTGCACCCGATCCATGGAGGTCTCAAAGCTCTCTTTTGAACCCCTCTCAATCCGGAGATTCGGAGGAGTCATGATCAAATGATACTCGCTCAGCCCCGCAATATCTCCGCCCATAGAGATGCAGACCTCCTTCATCTCATCCACCGCATGCTTAAGCTCAGTCATACTCCTCTCAGCAAGAGGATGGATGTCAAGGATAACAATGTTGCCCTCACTAAGCTCACGCGCGCTATTATCGACATCAGCAAAACCCTTGAGTTTACACACTTTCACATATCTCTCAGGGGCCTCCGCAACACCACCATATGCTCCTCCCTCAATGTCCAGCTCAAGATATTCTTCTGACTCAACCTGCTTTGTTTTAGGCCTATTTGCAAGTTTGTTTATGATTTCCATAAAGCCCATGATCATTCACCCGGTTTTTCTCTATTCCACTGTCAATATATACCTTTGCATAACATTCTAGAGCACTATATTTATATTTTTTCAAGAGCCCCCCAGATATGGTCACCAACAAAGTGGACGTTTTTCACCACTTTCCCGGTTTTCTCTCTCCCAAAACCCTCAGCGTCCAACAGCGATGTACCGATAGCCAAGGGTTTCCTGTGCTTAACCTCCAAAACAACCACAGTGTCATCTTTTTCTATGCTCTTATCAAACTCGACAACACCCGGCCGCATAATGTCAGCACCATTCACAACAAACCGGACAGCACCCTCATCCACAACCACAGTCTTCCTTAAAAGATCAAGACCTAAAACCGCCTTCAGCGTAGGATAATACCGATCGTTTTTCTTGAAAAACACAGGAGCCCGGTCTATAACAATAAAAGAGACATCCTTATCAGTCTCCAACACCTCCAACTTTGCATTATCCGGCCACAGCAAAGGATAGACCTCTAAAAAACCACTGACCATTCTCTGGATATCATCAACCCGGTCCTTCCTGACAAAATACCTCTTCTTAAGAATCATCTCTAATCCCCGAAAAGCTTGACCGACAAATTTAAATACCTATGGTTTCAAGAAGGCAAAAGTCTTTTATACAACCAAATCAACAACTCTAAAACGATTTTTACTGAAACCAGGTGATATTAAAAATGACTGCACTAAGACCGCTTGACCTCTTGCACAAGACACTTGAATCCCCTGTGATCGTCGGCCTAAAAAACGGAAAAGAATACCGGGGAATACTTAAAGGATACGACATCCATATGAACGTGGTCCTCCAAAACGCCGAGGAATTAGAGAACGACAAGCCGGTCAGAACACTAGGCAAAATCATAATAAGAGGAGACAGTGTAGTCTTCATCTCCCCATAAAAAGATTAAAAGGTGAAACAATAAATGTCAAAAGGAACACCATCAAAAGGAAAAAGAAATCAGAATATCCATATAAGATGCAGAAGATGCGGCAGAAACTCCTATCACAAAACCCAGAAAGTATGCTCAGCATGCGGCTACGGAAAGTCAAAAAAACTTAGAAGCTATGCTTGGCAGAATAAAAAGATCAACAACAAAAACAGGCTGAAATAAACCCCGCACCGGGCGGTCTCTCTTTTTTTTTCAATGTTTTTTCAAAGCCATTGGCAGAAATTTTTTTATACAAACGAGTATTACTAATCAACAAAAAAGTAATACTCTATTATGTATGCAGAGGTAGATAAGTGGAGATCTATATATTAGTATTCATCCTAGGAATAACACACGGATTCGACGTCGACCACCTAGCCGCCATAACAGCCCTTGCCAGCCGCGGAGCCTCAAAATGGGAAACCGCAACCTTAGGATTCAGCTTCGGCTTCGGACACATGATGACCCTACTTATCTTCGGAATCATAGGCCTCATCACAGGACGGGTAATACCGCAATCATTCGAACGCAAAGCAGAAATCTTCGGAGGTTCACTCCTAGTACTAATAGGGCTGATGATACTCTACGAACTTACCAAAAAAAACGTCTACGCCCACCAACACCCACACGACCATCCAGAAGAACCCCACAGCCACATGCACATACATAACCGCCATCCACACTCAAATAAACATATCCACACACATCAAGCCACCCTCCTAGGAGGACTATTCGCCTTCAGCGGACTTCACAGCCTACTGATAATGGTCCCCATAGTCATTGCCGCCAACATATGGGAAGGATCTTCCTACATACTTGTCTTCGGCGTCGGCGTGATAATATCAATGTCACTATACGGCCTCTTAATCGGAAAGTTCATGAACATCACAAGAGACAGCGTTCTCATAAATAGAGCAACCTCTATATTGACAGCGCTGATCAGCATAACTCTGGGGATATACTGGATCGGAGTCCGCCTATAGATAACAAGTATAAGGATCTGCATTTGGCATGATCAACTTATCATAGAAGAGTTAAAAGAACCATCACACCAATACCGGCCAGAAGACTCAGGAACTCAAAGAATGATTTCGTAGCAGATGTCTCTTTGTGAAGCTCTGGGATCAGGTCAGAGCCTGCTATGTATATGAATCCCCCTGCGGCAAAAGGTATTAGAAATGTCGAAAAATTCTTGATCTTCGAGCTGACTGCCAGCGATATGACCACACCAATGATAGCTAGAACAGCTGACAGAAAATTAAGTAAGAGGGCCTCTTTCTTGCTGTAGCCACCGTGTAATAATACCCCGAAATCCCCTATCTCCTGCGGGATCTCATGAAGGATCACAGCAACAGTAGTAGCAACACCGACAGTCGTGCTGGCAAGAAAACTCCCGCCGATAATCATACCATCAATAAGGTTATGCACACCATCCCCTATCAGATTCATGGTTGCAAAAGAATGGGGATGCTCCTTTGATGTAGGAATATGACAGTGTCTCCAATCAATAAACTTCTCAAGGATGAAGAACGTCAAGATACCAGATAATAGAACCATTGATACGTTTAAACCGAAACCCGATTTTTCCAATACCTCTGGTAGAAGATGGATGAAAACATCCCCGAATAAAGCGCCGACAGAGAAGCTGACCAAGAAGAGGAGGGCGCTTTTCAAAGTATCCTCATGCAGCGATAAGAAGAGGACCCCCACAAGAGAGATCAGGCTCACGATCAGGGCACTTACCAAGGAATAAGTCCAAACGTTTGACATCATTACCACAATCCTAACCTTCCGCGGTGTTTAAAGAATTTTCCTATAACCCCATCTTTACGCTAAATATGCTGAATCTATTTTTGGGCACAATGTTTAAGAATATCCAGAGCCCTATGAGGCTTGGAGTTAAAATATGGTGGTTATTAAACTGTTTGCCGGATTCAGAGAGAAGGCAAAAAGAGATAGGCTTGAAATCGACGTTTCAGGAGAGACGACTTTAGATGAGATAATCACCCTGTTAAAGAAGGAGCTGCCAGAGCTTAAGGAGTTCTTTGAAAGCAAAACAGCAGTCATTGCCATAAACCAGAAAGTCGCCGAGTTGAAGAGCATGGTTAAAAACGAGGATGAGATAGCTATATTCCCCCCGGTTTCAGGTGGTTAGTTTCAGGTGGTTAGATGCCGATAAGAGTGCAAGAAGAGGATTTCTCCATTGAAGATGAGATAAACGAGATAAAAAAGACATCAAACCGCATAGGGGGGGTTGTCACGTTTCTCGGCACAGCGCGGGACTTCTCCAAGGGACGTAATGTCACAAAACTGGTCTTTGAGCATTACCCTGGGATGGCTGAGAAGAAG
>JAZFTJ010000092.1:0-5461 GCA_036446635.1 Hydrothermarchaeales archaeon (SeqCode)
CTACTCTGAAACCATTTCATCGGAAACCTTAAAATACCCATCAGTGTTCTAACCCAACCCAATAACAAGGTGCCAAAACATGACTTACAAAGAACTCAAACACAAAATCAAAGATAAAGCAGCAGTCATAGGAATAATCGGGATGGGCTATGTGGGACTGCCCATGGCTTCATTGTTCGCAGATAGAGGATACCAGGTCAAAGGCGCCGACATAAATGAAAAAATAGTAAAAACGATAATGTCAGGTCAATCCCCCATCAATGAGACAGGACTAAAAGAAATAGTCCGTGCAGAGGTAGAATCAGGCAGACTCACAGCAACCACAGACATTGACAGCGTAGTAAAAGAGAGTGACATCATAGTTATCGTAGTACAGACACCCATAAACGATGAGAAAAGGCCGGATTTAAAAGCCTTCAAATCAGCATGCAAAACTGTAGCTGACAATCTATCAAAAGGAAAACTCGTTGTGATTGAAAGCACTATACCTCCAGGCACAATGAAAAATATCGTTGTGCCAACAATATATGAAAAAACCAAGATGACAGCGGGCAGGGACTATTTCCTCGCATATTCCCCCGAGAGAGCAATACCAACCCGCACCCTAGAAGAGATACAAACCAACAGCAGAGTCATAGGCGGAATAAATAAAGAAAGCTCAACTCTAGCCAGCGCACTTTATTCCACCATCACAACCGGGGAATTGATGACTGCAAGTTTAGGCACCGCAGAGATGGTAAAGATCATAGAAAACACATACAGAGACGTGAATATTGCACTGTCCAACGAGATAGCTATGTTCTGCGAAAAACTAGGCGTTGACGCCATTGAAGCTATCAAAATCGCCAATAAACACCCAAGAGTTAATCTTCATTTACCAGGGCCAGGGGTCGGCGGGCACTGTATACCCAAAGACCCCTACTTCCTAATTAGCAAGGCTGAGGAACTTGGCATGGACCTTAAGATAATCAGTTCTGCAAGGCAGATAAACGAGAGCATGCCAAGTCACATCCTTGACCTTATAGAGAGTTCGCTTAAAAAAATCGATAAAGATATTAAGACGTCAAAGGTTTCAATATTAGGAATCGCATATAAGGGGAACACAGACGATACACGTGGCACCCCATCTGAGAAGATAATAAAAACCCTGATGAAGATGGATGTGGATCTTATCTCGCACGACCCCTTTGTAAGCAACGACTTCGGGGGTAAATTCTCTAACAATCTTGAGGAAGTAATAGAAGACTCTGATTGTTTAGTGATCCTGACAGATCATGATATCTACCGGGAGATGGACCTCAAAAGCTTTACAGACATGATGAACAAGCCTTCTGTGATAATAGATGGCAGACGGATACTAGATCCTGAAGCAGTCGAAAAGGCCGGGGCCATGTACACTGGCATCGGATACTAGAAAACTATTTTTAAGATACAGGTTTAAGCGGGGATATGTCTTCAGACACTATATTCTTATTTGAATATGCGAGTTGTGGGGCCTTTCCTGAACTTGATCCCTCACTGTCTATTGAAGGCATCGCAATGTTCAAGACACTCTTGGAAGGCTTTGAATCATTTACAAAAGTGAAGACATTCATCGATGAAAGAGTCCCTTTTTTCCCCGATTATACCGCGGTTAAAAATCATGACTCTCTATTTGATGACTACTTATCTGTGGCAGATTTTTCGTTGATTATTGCCCCTGAAACCGATCTGGAACTCTATAATTTTATAAAGAGATTGGAGAAATCCAGCTCCGCAAATCTGGGTTCGGATTCAAACGCTGTCTTAAGGGCATCAGACAAGTATCTGACGTATAAAGAATTAACGGGAGTTAATACTCCAAAGACAGAGGTCTTTAAGGGACATACCACGATGGATTTTCCTCTTGTAGCAAAGCCAAGAGACGGCGTTTCCTCTGAGGGAATATTCATGGTAAAAAGCGAGTCTGATCTAGAGAAAGTGCCAGAAGGATATCTACTGCAAGAATACGTCGTTGGCAAAGCCTGCAGCGCCAGCCTGCTTGTAGGCGATGATATTGTTCTTTTAAGTCTTAATTCTCAGGAGATGACAGATTTTATTTATACTGGGGCAACAGTGCCCATCCCAGTAGATGATTTAGAAGAGATATTCAAGGCAACAGATAGAATAAACGGTCTTTTCGGCTATGTAGGCATAGATTTTATTCTGAACAACAGTCAGATATGGATAATTGAGATAAATCCCCGGCCAACAACACCGATAGTAGCCTTCAACGAAGTCTATGACATTAATCTAGCAGAATTGATCCTTAAAAACTACTACAGTGAAAGTATATCCACGCCAATGGCAAGAAAAATAATCCATATGAAAAAAATCTCGGCAGTGCATTCTAAAAGTCTGGTCCAATTCCAGGGCTATTCTATATTACTGGAGGACGATGGATGAAAGTATTAACCTTTGACATTGGCGGTGCGAACACGAAAAAACTGGTTTATGACGGCGGGATAAAAAAGTCAGAGATACACTACTTTCCCCTCTGGAAGAAAAAGGACAAGTTAACCAGTTTCTTGTCTCAATTAAAAGAGGACGCTGATCTTGTAGCTATAACCATGACAGCCGAGTTATGTGACATTTTCTCAAGCAAAGAAGATGGAGTGAGGTATCTTGTCTCAAGATGCGAGGAAGTATTTGATAAGCCATATTATCTCTCTTTTGAAAAAGGGCTTTTAAAAGCCGAAGATATAGAGGATCTAAGGGAATTGGCTGCGGCTAACTGGACAGCAAGTCTGTACTATCTGGAGGAAGTTTTTGGAGATGGCATTCTTTTGGATGTGGGTAGTACCACCACGGACATCATACCCTTCAGTAAGGGTTCAAGGAGATATGGGAAAACCGATCTGGAAAGATTAAAGAAGAAACAGCTTCTTTACACAGGCGTTTTAAGAACACCTATAAACACGATAGTTGATGAGGTGCCGTATGAAGATGGGATGATAAGCATGTCATCTGAGTTTTTTGCGATAACTGCTGACATCTACAACATTCTCGGGCTGGACATAGATTATAGCTGCGAAACCCCTGATGGCGCTGGAAAAAGCATGGATGAGTCAATGGCAAGAGTGGCAAGATTGCTCTGTGCAGACATTGACGGGTTGGATAAGAAAGAAATACTAAAGATCTGCAAGTATGTATACAGTAAGCAGGTTGAAAAGATAGGCAAAGCACTTCAGATAGTGGATGATAACGAAAAATCCACCATATACATCGGGGGCATAGGCAGAGAAATAGCTGTTAAAGCGTGCAAAACCTTCGGATTCGATTTTGTAGATTTAGCCAATATTACCCGCGCCTACAACAATCTCCCATGCCTTGGTCTCGCATATATGCGTAATCGTTAAAAAGGTGAATGTGTTATAGACTTTGAATAAGGTGTTTTAATGTACTGTCAAAATTGCGGAAACACAGTTGATGAAAAGTGGAGTTATTGCCCTAACTGCGGGGTCTCAATTTACCCTAAGGAGGAGTTGCTTAAACCCGGTTTTGTCGATTTTCCTGACTTTGGAAGCCTAATAAATGAGATCGTAAAAGGAATCGATGAGATGACAAACCAGCTTGGAAAAAAATATACAGAGAAGGATTTTGAAAAAATACGCCATGACTTCAAAGACCTATTCGACTTGCCCCTTGGAGTGGGCGGAGTCAGTGTAAAGATCAGCTCCTCAGATGACAAAGAGCCGAAAATGGAGATTAAAACATTCGGCAATCTCATGGGGCATGAAGATGCTCTGAAAAGATGGTTTGGAATCCCTTCAATAGAAGAGAAAAGGGAGGAGGAACTCCAGGAGGAAATCCTAAAAGATAGAAAACCGCCCAAGGTTACAGAAGAACCAAAAACCATTGTTAACAGAATCGGCAACAAGCTGGAATTCCGGATCAGTGTCCCGGGCGTAAAATCTGAAGCTGACATCAATGTCCGGCAGATACAAGATTCCATAGAGGTCAGGGGATATGTAGACGACAAGGCATACTTTACGCTCTTTTCAACACCTCCCGGCTCCAAGATACGCTCTAAAAGGCTGGAGGACGAAGTAATAATAATAGAGGTTGAGGGTTGAGAAAGCCTTTGCAGGTCATTAAAGTGGGGGGGAGTTTACTAGATTATGCAAACAGGATAATGACATTATTGAGAGAATATGACGTTGTTGTTGTGCCTGGAGGAGGAATATTCGCAGACGCGGTTCGTAAAGTATATGATTCACACTCCATATCTGAAAGAGCTGCCCATGAGATGGCGGTTATGGCTATGAACCAATATGGTAGAGTCCTCTCAGACATCTCGGGCATTGAAACCGTCGAGACATTGATTGATATCCGCACTCCCTCAGTATTCTTGCCCTATCAATTCATCATTAATAACGATGCATTAAAACCTTCGTGGAATGCTACTTCCGATACTATCGCCTGCCTTTTGGCAGATGAAATGGGTGCTGAGAGATTTATAATTTTAACAGATGTTAGCGGAATCATACACAATGGCAAAGTTGTGAAAAGAATCCATGCCAAGGACCTAGTGGAATTTGGCAAAACATGTGTTGACAAAGAACTACCAAATTGTCTGATAAAAAAGGAGAGGGATTGCTTGGTTGTAGATGGAAGGAGTTTAGAAAAAGTGAAAAAGGCGGTTGACGGCGAAGATGTCGGTACTCTTATCATTGGAGGTGAGTGAGTGGAGAAGCTAAGCTGCATCTCATGCGGAAATTATGTAGTCATAGGTGATGGCTCGGTAAAATTCCAATGTCCCAGCTGTGAAGAGCTGATTGGAAGATGCGGGCGGTGTAGAGCGCAGAGCAACAGATATACGTGTAAATGCGGATTTGAAGGTCCTTGAGGAAATTGAAAATGGCGGATGTTCTAATTACTTTTAAGGTAATGCCTAAAGAGGCAGATGTGGACATGGACAAGCTAGTTAATGCTATAAGAAATCTTGAAGGCGTCAAGATAAACGATGTCAGAAAAAACCCCATAGCATTTGGCATAGTTGCTCTTGAACCCTCATTTATTATTGAAGATGAAGAAGGTGCTACTAAGGCTTTGGAGGAGAAATTGGCCAGTATTGACGGCATAGGAGAAGTTGAAGTCAGCGAAGTGACACTGGTCTAGTTGCAACCCTTATAACTCATCCCCTCCTCTATTGTCCTCCCTCTTTCTTTTTGTTATAAATATCCTCAAGTTGATCTTACCAACGTCCACCCTAGTATGATGCCACTCTTGTCATCTCTGGAAGGGATAAGATCCCGATGCTCAAGGTTGTTACGAATGAAATTGCTCAATCCTCTTTTTGACATTTTAAAACCCCGTTTTTCCATAGCCTTAAGTATCGTTGAGGGCTCTAAGAAACGTGTTTTTTTATCCTTATACACATCCAATATCGCTTTTCTCTTTCTGACCATTTACACCACTTGTTAGAGCGCGATAACGGAGG
>JAZFTJ010000093.1:0-8924 GCA_036446635.1 Hydrothermarchaeales archaeon (SeqCode)
TTGAGACCGGAATATATAGAGAAAGCAAGGGGGGTAATGAAACAAAAACCTGTGAAAATAGGCAGTCTAGAGAATTTCAGGAAAACATACGGGCTAAAGTAGAATGTATAATGTTGATACTAGTCCTCATTTAGACAAGATACTGCTTAAGTTGGGAAAGAAAGATCCAAGACAGGTAGAAATAATCTATAAGAAAGTAGAGGAGATTGTTAAAAATCCTCACAGATATAAGAATCTAAGAGCGCCATTAAATAAATGGAAAAGAGTTCATATAATCAAACATTTTGTATTAACATTTTCAATAGATGAAGATTCTAAGACGGTGATCTTAGAGGATTATGATCATCACGACAAAATCTATACTAAATAACTCCCCTCCGTTATTCTAATGATGTTTGTAGATTAGGATAACTGAGATAGAGCATATTTTAGTGCCTCCCTCCCGCCAGCCCCATGGCCTTTCTTTGTCATATACTGGCGTCTCTAAGCTTTTCTTCACCGACTGATCCGATACAAGGGATGGAGAGGGATTCGTTCCAAACACTATTTGTAGACTGTTAGGTCTCAGTAAGGGGAAGTTGGATGGAGACTGCACTTCAATTATAAAAAACCAATGTTTATAATGCCAAAAAAGTGTAATAATGCGAGTAGTATTGGCTGGTGGATTAGGTAGATTAGTAATGAATATTTCCCCAGAAAGCAGGATGCCCCTATAAGAGGGAAATTAGATAGATCGGGGAGTTTGAATCTTCTTTTGCAGTTAGTATATAGTAGGTTTCCAATAAAGATCCCCATCAATATCACTCCAAACCATGGGAAAATAGGAAAATAGTCAAGTGGATAGAAGTTTTCTGGTCTTAGTCCCAGCCATATTAGCCAAGGGAAACTGAGAGTAAATTTTTTCAAATACATTCCAAATGATATGAAAAAGATGCCTATCAGAAAATTCCAAGAACGAAGTTCCAGAAATGGGTATGCCAAGATGATGGAAATCCCTATAAAATGAAGTATCCCGAAGATAATTAAATCATTTCTTAAAAAGATCCAGGTAAGTAAGGTAATTAATAATCCCCATGAAAAGATCCTGAAACCTCTTTTAAGATATTTTATGAATAATTTTTTTCCAGTCTTTTGCTTTATCTTAGCTCTTGAAAAACTTAGAGTTATGGATATACCAACTAAAAGAATAAAGATTGCGGCCGTGGCTCGTGCGAAATATAGCCAGAGGCCAGAATATACGTTAAAATCATATTCACCAAAATAAGTTATATCAAAAAGGAAATGGAAGAGGATCATCATAAGTATCGCAATTCCGCGTAGAAAGTCTATCTCCCAAAACCTGTTTTCAAGATTTTCATCCATCAAATATACCCTATAAATTTAAGATAAATGTGACAAGACATAGTTTAGCGCCTCTCTCCCACCCTTTCCAAAGCCTTTCTTTGTCATATACTGACTGACTTCCTTCAGCTTTTTCTCGCCGACCGAGATTCCTAATCCGGCATATTCAAGCATCTCATAGTCGTTCTCGCTATCACCAATGGCAGCTATCTCTTCCAGGCGAATATCCATGAGTTTTGCCACCTCTTTTAGAGCACGCCCTTTGTTCACTTCAGGATCTGTGAAGTGGATAGCGAATTTGGTGTCAACGATATTCACATCGAAATCTTTAACGCATTCTTTTATCTCCAAGACATCACAGTCTCTGTAGATGGCTATCTCTGTCTTCCTTAGATCCGATCTGCTGACCTTGCGCACCTCAAGATTTTTTTGCACATGCTCGAAGGCCCGGTTTATCTCCCCTATGTCGCCTTTGTAATAGAACTTTTCAGGGTAGATTGTTTTTATCACTCCTCCATTCTCAGCTATCAATGGTCCAGTGGTGCCTATGAATATTGATGCGGTCTCTGCAAAGCATAGGATGTTGCCTGTGGCAAGAATGACCGGGATCTTCTTGGACTCTATTTCTCTTACAAGTCTTACAGCCTCAAGGTCTATTCTGCGTTTCTCGTCTGTTAGTGTGCCGTCTATGTCTATTGCAACCGCCTTTATCATCATGTGTACCTCTTTTAGTGTTAGATGGTGGGGCCGTTGAGATTTGAACTCAAGTCCCTGCGTCCCGAACGCAAGAGGATCGACCATGCTACCCTACGGCCCCATCGGGTATTCTTCAACTATTAGCTGATATTAATATTTTTCACAAGAATAAAGTGGCAAAAAAACATATGTCTTTGCCAAAACACTGGTTTCGTCAATTGTCTAACAAATGATAGACATATAACGAAAGTATTATATACAGCTTTCAAAAATCAGGGGGGGGTGAGTCCTTTGAGTTCAGACGAATTAGCTGTGCGGATATCAGGTGAGATAACCTTCTCAGAGACCCCTGGAGATGCGATAAAAAAATGGAGAAATCTCTTCTCTATCAGTCAGACAAAACTGGCCAAAGAAGCAGGAATCTCCACCAGCGTAATATGCGACTACGAAGGAGGAAGAAGAGGCTCACCCGGCGTCAAGTTTATAAAAAAGATTGTCGAGGCGATAATGGAGATAGATAGGGCTAGAGGCTCCCAGACAATAAGGGCTTATGAGAGGATGATTGGCGGAATCAAGATGACAGACGCGATACTGGACATGAGAGAGTTCTCCAAACCCATACGCGCAAGCGAAATATGCAACGTAGTCGAAGGTGATGTTGTCGCAAACGAAAACCTGATGGACAAAGACATCTACGGCTACACAGCCCTTGACAGCATCAAAGCGATACTGGGTTTTTCTTCTGACGAATTCACAAAGATATACGGTCTTACATCAGAAAGAGCCCTGATCTTCACCCAGGTTTCAAGCGGGAGATCACCGTTGATCGCCATCAGAGTCTCAAGTATCAAACCAGGTCTAGTGGTGCTTCACGGCCTTGAAGAATTTGACGAGCTCGGGCAGAAGATCGCTGAAATAGAAAGCATACCGGTGATATTGTCAAGGACAGAGAGTGTTGAGAACCTTATAACATCATTAAGGGGGAAAACAGCTTGAAAGTAGGCATTGTAGGTTATGGAGCATACATCCCAAGATACCGCATAAAAGCAGAGGAAATAGCGAAGATCTGGGGAAAAGACGCAAGCAAGATAAAGCAAAATCTGCGTGTCGGGGAGAAGTCCGTCCCGGCTATGGACGAGGATACCACCACTATAGCAGTTGAAGCAGCTAGAAATGCGCTTAAAAGGGCTGAGATAAACCCGCAGGATATTGGAGCTATCTTCGTGGGCTCCGAGAGTCATCCCTATGTTGTAAAACCCACAGCCACCATTGTTGCTGAGGCCATAGAGGCTTCGCCGAAGATGACGGCTGCTGACTTTGAGTTCGCGTGCAAGGCAGGGACAGTGGGTATACAGACCTGTATGGGCATGGTCATCTCTGAAATGATAAAGTATGGCCTCGCTATCGGTGCAGACACTGCTCAGGGCGCTCCAAGAGACGCCCTTGAATATACAGCTGCCGCAGGTGGGGCCGCATTTATCATTGGCACTGACAATCTTTTAGCCAGGATCGATGGCACTTATTCTGTCACCTCTGATACTCCTGATTTCTGGAGGAGGGAGGGACAGTCCTATCCGCGTCACGGAGGCAGGTTCACAGGCTCGCCGGCATATTTTAAGCATGTTTTCAGCGCCTCTGTGGGGTTGATGAAGGAGCTTGGGCTTGAGCCTAAGGATTTTGATTATGCCGTATTTCATCAGCCTAACGGCAAGTTCCCGAGAAATGTGGCCAAGAACCTTGGATTTACTCCTGAACAGATCGAAGAGGGGATGCTTGTGGAGCGGATTGGGAACACTTATTCTGGCTCTTCTATTCTTGGACTTTCCCGTGTTTTAGATGTTGCAAAGCCGGGTGATAAGATCCTTCTTACCTCCTTTGGGTCTGGGGCGGGGAGTGACTCTTTTAGCATTACTGTGGAAGAGGGGATTGAAAAGGCCCGTGACAAAGCCCCATTGGTGGAGGATTATATTGCTCGTAAGACATACATTGATTACGGCATCTATGTGAAGCTTAGAGGAAAGATAAAGGTGTAGCTTATGAAGGTAGCGGTTATCGGTGTTGGGTTGACGAAGTTCGGCGAGCAGTGGGAGACCTCGTTTACCGATCTCTTTGTGGAAGCAGGGGCGAAGGCCATTCAGGATGCTGGCATTGATGGTAAGGATATTCAGGCGATGTTTATTGGCAACATGTCTGGGGGGCGTTTCATTGACCAAGAGCACATAGCCAGTCTTATAGCAGAACATGCAGGTCTTAATCCAATACCTTCGACGAGAACAGAAGCTGCCTGTGCATCGGGCGCTTTGGCGCTGAAGCAGGGTGTGATGGCTATTGAGTCAGGCTTTCATGATCTTGTGGTGGTTGGTGGAGTTGAGAAGATGACGGATATCTTGACTGAGAGGGCTACTCAGACTCTTGCCATGGCTGCAGATCAGGAGTGGGAGGCTTTCTTTGGTATGACGTTCCCGGGGCTTTATGCTATGATTGCGCGGCGTCATATGCATGTTTTTGGTACTACGCGTGAGCAGCTTGCTATGGTGGCTGTTAAAAATCATGCTAACGCTGTGAATAATCCGAACGCGCAGTTTAGGTTTAAGACGTCTGTCGAGGATGTCCTTGACTCAACAATAGTTGCTGATCCTCTCACGCTTTTGGACTGCTCGCCTATTACAGATGGTGCTGCCAGTATTGTCTTGGCCTCTGAGAAGAGGGCGAAGGAGTTTGGTGATTCCCCTATTTTTATAACAGGTAGCGGTCAGGCTTCGAGCTCTATTGCTCTTCATAACCGTGAGAGGATTGAGGTTATTGATTCTACGATTGGCGCTAGCAATATGGCTTATGCGATGTCTGGCAGGGGTCCTGATGACATTGATGTTGCGGAGGTTCATGACGCGTTTACGATTGGGGAGATCTGTGCTATCGAGGAGTTGGGTTTCTGTGAGCTCGGTGAGGGTGGCAGAGTCACAGAGGATGGTGTGACAGAGATTGGTGGCAGGATACCTGTTAATACCTCGGGTGGTCTTAAGGCCAAGGGTCATCCTGTTGGCGCAACAGGTGTGGCTCAGGCTATTGAGGTGACTTTGCAGTTGCGTGGTGAGGCTGGTAAGAGGCAGGTTGATGCTGATATAGGTTTGGCTCATAATGTGGGTGGTTCTGGCGGCACTGCTGTTGTTCATATCTTGGAGAAGTGATGAAGGATGAGTATACCGAGGTTTTGGAGGAATACGCAGAGCAGGTATAACCTGGTTGGGACCAGATGCGGTAAGTGTAATGAGGCGTATTTTCCGCCTAAGAGGATTTGTCCTAAGTGTCGTAGGCAGAGTCAGCTTGAGAAGACAAAGTTCGCTGGGACCGGGGAGATTGTGAGTTATACCGTGATCCATGCTGCTCCGGAGGGCTTTGAGAAGGAGACTCCTTATGTTATGGCTATTGTTAAGTTGGATGAGGGTCCGATGCTGACAACTCAGATAGTGGACTGTGATGACCTACAGGTTAAGATCGGGATGCATGTTAAGAGCGTTTTCAGAAAAATAAGGGAGGACGGGAAGGATGGACTCATATATTATGGATACAAGTTCAAGCCAGTTTCAGGTCCATGCTAGCCAAAGAGTGATATCAAGGGTTAGAATTGTGTCACTATGTCCGGCTCGTGCATTATGCGTTCGCAGTATATGCATCGTATCTTTATCGGGGCTTTCTCTTCTATCTTGAACCTTGTCTTGGCGGTTTCGGAGTTGCTTATGCAGTTGGGGTTGGCGCATTTTAGTACGCCTTCTATAAACTCGGGTAGTGCGACCTTCTTTTTTTCTGTTGTCTCTTTGTTTCTTATGATGTTTATCGTTGCGTCGGGTGATATTAGGGATATCTTGTCGACTTCGTCGCTTTTTAGCTCTCTTCCCTCGATCTTGACTATGTCCTTTGATCCCAGCTTTTTTGAAGGCACATTCATGGCAACACTCACAGGTGTTGTGGGATAGGCCTCTGTTATCCCAAGGATCTTTAAGACATTCAATGCTTGGCCGCTTGTAATATGATCGATGACGGTCCCGTCCCCTATCCTTTTTACCTTGATCTCTTTTGACATGGATTATTAAATCGGGCTTTTGGGATATAATTGTTTTTATCTGATGAAGACGAATAATAGTGTTTGATTCTCTCTCTTGGCGAGGTGTTGGGCGGTGAACAAAAGAGGTTCTATTTTGGAGAAATATAATAAGATGGGTCTAATCTTTTTAGTAGTCCTCTTTGTTGCTGCTTCTTCCATAGGCTATACGTTTCTCTCCCATAGGAGTTCTCAAAAACAGCTCACCGCCATTAGATCAGAGCTAACTAATGCAAAACAGGGGGTTCAATCTACAAATGAGAAGATGCTGTCGCTTCAGGGAGATCTTGAGTCATTAAAGGATGAGCTCTCACTGGCACGGGAGGACCGCATGACCTCTGAGGCACACTTGAACAGCCTCTCAGATGAATTGAGAGAAACCGAGTTCAACCTGGGAGCGGCAAAGACAAAGCTGGACAAGACCCTGTCCAAGCTAAACCATACAGAATCGGCTCTAAGAGCTTCTCAAACCGAGCTAGACGCTGAGAAGGATGAGTCGGATCGACTGAAAGCAAGAAACGACATGCTTGAAGATGACTTCAGCCAGCTTACCAGAAACACCGTCCTGAAAAGAGAGGTTACATGGTCTGACAATTTCTCACCCAAAAACGAGTGGTCGTATTCATTGAAGATTAACAGGACAGACTACCTCGCATATGTGATTCGTAAACATCCTTTTGATATCGATTATCGGCTGATAGACGATTTTATCACCTCCCAAGATAGGGATATCAAAAATATTTCAGAGTATCTGGCCAATCATTATCCTGAAAAGCTGGATCAGGCAGAGCATGTCCTGGCTTTTGTTCAGTCCATGTCTTATGAGGGTGATATTGATGAATACCCCAAGTATCCCCTAGAGACCCTTGTCGAGGGCGGGGGTGACTGTGAGGACACCAGCATCCTGTATGCAACCCTTATGAAAGGCCTTGGATACGATGTGGCGATACTTGGATTTTGGGATCATGTCATGGTAGGAGTTGTGTTTCCAGATCCTGTGCCCGAGTCTCTTATTGGGACGAATAGTTTTGTCAAAAATGGCAAAAGGTACTATACCGCCGAGACAACGGATAAAAAGTGGCGGATCGGAGAGATCTTGGAAGATTATGAAAACATAGAGCCAGAGGTCTATCCCGTATAGGCTTATAGGGCTCCGAAGATCAAGCCGAGGATTGCCATTCTGACCGGGACGCCGTATGAGACTTGTTCGAAGTATTTAGCGTGCTTTGTCTCGTCAACCTCGGGGGAGATCTCGTCAACCCTTGGCAGTGGATGCAATATGATAAGGCTGTCTTTTGCGTTTTTCAGTGTCTCCAGTGTTATGTTGTAGGCCCCTTTGACCTTCCGATATTCCTCGGGGTCCGGGAACCGCTCTCTCTGTATCCTTGTCACATACAAGACGTCTGTCTGTGGGATTACTTCGTCTAGGCTGTTGCTTACGGCTACTTCTGCCCCAAAATCTGTGATATCTGATAAAAATTCTTCTGGTATCTCCAACCCCTTGGGCGAGACCAGCTTTATGTTAGCGCCGAACATAGCGAGGGCGTATACTAGGCTGTGAACTGTTCTACCGTATTTTAGGTCTCCTACTATTGTCACGTTTGTTGCTAGGCTTTTTGCCTCTTTTCTTATGGTGTAAAGGTCAAGGATTGTCTGTGTCGGGTGTTGGTTTGATCCGTCTCCTGCGTTTATCACTGGTTTTTTTGATACCTCTGCCGCGAGTCTTGCCGCACCCTCTTGAGGATGTCTAATGACTATGGCGTCCGAGTAGGACTCCACGGTCCGGATGGTGTCGATGAGGGTCTCGCCTTTAGCTGTTGACATCGTCTTTGAATCTGCAGTTGCCACAACGTCACCTCCCATGCGCTCCATGGCAGCCTCGAATGATAATCTGGTCCTTGTGCTGGGCTCAAAGAATAAGCAGGCAAGTATTTTGCCACTTAAAAGCTCCAGCTTTTGCCCCATCTTCTTCTCCATATCCTCAGCGACATCTAAAATGTGGTTGATCTCTTCTTTGCTCAGATCCCTTATGGAGATGATATCTCTCCCTTTAAAGTCCATGGCCTTGCCTCACACCTCTATGGGTCTAAATAAAAGAGGGTTGAAGTTGGTGACTTTTATAGTTTTTCGTTGGCCGTCTGGTTGTCAATCATTATGAAATAAGGATTTGTCCCCAAATCTTGCTATAATCCATTTAACTTATTATTGAGCATTAAGGTATACATCCCTAAAAAAATTGTTCATTCATTGACTCAAAAGACTACATGTTACATTTATCAGATAAGTGGATAGTGCTCAAGAAGTATTGAATTGACTATAGTTATTACTATTCGACATCCAAACCCAACATTTATCTTTTAAACCCTGTTTTTACTTTATATCGGTGAATGATTTGAAGGACGCCTTAAAGGCCATCTGGCTGCTTGAATTCAGATATGGAGTTGCCTCTGAGAACGGCTTAAAAAAAGAGCTAGAAGAGAAAGATGTTGTAACAGTCATCAACGGTCTCTTAGAAAAAGGTATGATTGAGAATATCGAAAACGGATACACTCTAACCGAAAAAGGACGGAAAAAGATAAAGATCATAGCTTGCGGAGGCGTCTTTGACATCCTGCACCCGGGCCACGGCTTCATACTGGAAAAAGCCAAAGAACTAGGGGATATCCTAGTAGCAATAATCGCCCGAGACTCAACGGTTAAAAGGATGAAAAGGATCCCAGTCGTGCCTGAAAACCAGCGAGTAGAGATGGTAAACTACCTAAAACCGGTGGACATAGCGGTTCTGGGA
>JAZFTJ010000094.1:0-13086 GCA_036446635.1 Hydrothermarchaeales archaeon (SeqCode)
CGTCTTTGGAAGCGTATGGTGTAAAGCTGAATACAATTGAAAGAGAGACAAATATTGGGGATTTTGACACTGAGTATCTGATGCTTGTTGAGATGGATGAGATCGAAGCCTCAAAAGTAGTGTCAAAGTTAATGGATGACGAAGAGAGGGACAGACTGTACGCTACAATTTCTAAGCCTAAGCCGGAATCTTGGATGGAAAAAATCGGCTGATGAGGGAGTAGGTTGAATAAGATATGGGTCGTCGTTCTTCTGACGCTAATGGTCTTACCCTCAGTGTATGGAGTAACAGTGTCGACCACTGAAGTGGAGGTTTTGGATATCAGTCAAATGCCAATTGTCTCTCCTACTGAGCTTTCCTTAGATATTGAGTTTGAGGTTGAAAACACTGGGTTTGAAAAGGTTTTGATACTTCTACCTCCAGACTTTTCTGTTCACACAGACAATATTGACAACGCCTTGGGGCAGGCTATAATAACTTTATCTGAAAACCGATTAGGCTTTAATGAAAAATACGGCAAACCAGACGATCGTTCTGCTTTTAGAAATACGCATTTTGTTATGACAAGCGAAAACCCAGTTAGTAAAGGGGCTAGTATGAACTATTTAGAGCTTGGCGAAAGTAGGAGGGGATGGTATATACGGCCTAATGAGCGAGTGATAGCACATATTAAGGTTTCTTCAACAGGAACAGGCATAATAGACCCGTTTTCTTTGGAAGGTGACCTCCCTTTCATCGAGGTAACCAAGTTTTATGTAACAATTAGGTTTGAACCTGTGGCGAGCAGTTATGGATTTATCTTGGCGCCGTATGTCGTGAAAAGCGCAACCCTAGTTTCATCATATCCTAACATTTTTGCTGATGGGAACGATTTTGACGAAACTGAGTATTATTGGCAGACGTTTAAGCTCCCTGAGACAGAGGAAACTAGGATTATTGATGTTGTGGACTGGGATGATTGGTTCACTACGTCTTCCATGCCTTTAACTCCCACTCTTTTAGCATCAACTGACTTGGAGTACTATCCTATTGAGAAGGTAGAGAAAAGTTCAGAGGACGAAGAAATTTTTTGGCCAGTTTGGTATGTCGAAGATGGGACTGGTTTTGTCAGATACGAGTATCAGTGGAGGAAGAATCTTCCTGTATCTGGCCTTCATCTTGAATATTTACAAGAGCCACCCAGAGTCGCAGCCTCAATACCCGAGTGGAATGGCTGGTTTTAATATGCTTCCAGACTGACTATCCCCCGGTCACGCCTTTACGTGATTTGCGGAGGTTAGGATAGGAATTTTTCCATTCTTGACAGTGCTTCGTTTATATTATCGATAGAGGCGGCATATGCGCATCTGACAAATCCTTCGCCGGAGCTTCCGAAGGCTGTTCCAGGAACTACAGCGACGCTCTGTTCACTTAACAAATTTTTAGCGAATTCTTCAGAGCTAACCCCGCTGCTTTTGATGGAGGGGAATGCATAAAACGCACCTTTTGGCGTGAAACATTCTAGGCCAATCTGGTTTAGGCCTTTTACGATTATCCTTCTTCTTCTGTCGTATTCTCTTATCATTCTCTTCATCTCCTCTTCGCCGTTCTTAAGGGCCTCGATTGCCGCCATTTGGCCTGTTATTGGTGCGCAGAGCATTGTGTATTGATGAACCGTCATCATCGCATTTATGATATTACTATCTGCAGCCGCATATCCTATTCGCCAGCCGGTCATGGCGTAGGCTTTGGAGAAGCCGTTAAGGATGATTGTTTTGTCCTTCATGCCGTTAAGGGAGCTGAAGCAGCAGTGGCTTCCGTTATATGTGAGTTTGTCGTAAATCTCATCTGATACTACTATAAGATCATGCTCGTTTACTACATCCGCTATCTCTTCTAGTTCTTTTCTTTTCATCACAGCCCCGGTGGGGTTGTTGGGGTAGCTTAAGATAAGTGCCTTTGATTTTTTTGTTATTTTGTTCTCGATCTCTTCTGATGTTACTTTAAATTTGTCTGTAACTTTTGTTTTTACTAAGACGGGTTTTCCTCCGGCAAAGATTGTGCAGGGTACATATGAGACATAACAGGGCTCTGGGATTATTACTTCATCGCCGTGATTAATAACCGCCCTCAGGGCTAGATCGAAGGCTTCGCTCACTCCGGTTGTGATCAGTATCTCTTTTTTGGCATTGTACTCTACTTGGTAGTCTTTTTTCAGATTTTTTGAGATTTCTTCTCTTAGCTCAAGCAGGCCATAGTTTGAGGTGTACATGGTGTATCCTTTTTCAAGGGAATATATGCACGCCTCTCTTATGTGCCAGGGGGTTACAAAGTCTGGTTCACCTACCCCTAGGGAGATGACGTCGGGCATTCCGATGACCATCTCGAAAAATTTGCGGATTCCTGAGGGGGGGACGCTTTTGGCTCGTTTGGAGATGATGTCTGATTTCATGGACTTATCGCCAGCCTCTTGTTTTCTTCTTTTTCCTCAAAGATGATGCCGTTTTCTTTGTATTTTTTCAGTAGAAAGTGTGTGATGGTTCCCTGGATTTGTTCGAGTGGTGCTAGTTTTTCGGATACGAAGTTTGCGACTTCTTTCATGTTTTTGCCTTCTACTAGGACTGAGAGGTCGTACATTCCGGAGACTAGGTAGAGTGTTTTTACTTCTGGGAAGCGGTATATTCTTTCTGCTATGGCGTCGTATCCTCTGCCGCGTTCTGGTGTGACTTTTACGTCTACTAGTGCGTGTACGGATTCTATGCCGGCGTTTTCCCAGTTTATTGCGGTATTGTATCCGAGGATAATTCCTTTCTTTTCTAGTTTTTTTATCTCTTTTTTGACTTTGTTTTCTGTGAGTCCTGTCATGTTGGCAATTTCTTTGTCTGTTGCTTTTGCGTTGTTTTGTAGGATCTCGAGTATTTGGTTCATGGTTTTACACCTCGTTTGTGTTGGAATGCTTAAACTACATCTACGCGTTCATTATAGTATATAACGCGTTGTTATATGTGCCATCAGTGATAATAGCGTTAATTATTTATATAGTTTTTCCATATATATACGCGTGATTTAATGAGATTGACAGGCCTTACAAAAGAAATACTGGAAAACGTGGATGAAAATCCCGGGTTGCATATGGCCGATCTGGCTAAGAATCTGGGTCTACATCCAAGGAGTATTGACAGGCATATCAGAACACTAAGAGAATTGGGCTTGATAAGGACCAAGCGAGGCAGGGCGGGGGGCCTTTTACCAACTGAAGACGCAAAAGTCCTCCTTAGAAAAGGCGAGGTTTCACTAGGATATGCAATAGATATAATGATAGTCTCAAACGACAGACCCGGGCTCCTTGCAGACATCTCGTCCAAGATAGCTCAAAATGGGGGCAACATCGTTTCGACATCCCTTAATAAGCCAACCGGCTATACGGTTCAGATGGTAATAAGAGTGGAGGGTGCTGACCCAAAGGTGTTGGAAAGCTCTATAAAAGAGATAACGGATATAAAAGACATTAGGATAGAAACTATTTAGGCGTGAAAGTTAATAAATTTGAGGAGGTTAATACTCCTTTAAAGCCAAATATTAAAGGCTGAAATTTTATGGAGTGTGAATATGTTAAGACTCGCCATACCAAAAGGAAGCTTGGAAGAACAGACTTTGCTGTTATTCCGGCAGGCAGACTTGGAGGTCAAAAGAGGGTTTAGAGATTATAACCCTAAGATAAATGATCCTCGGATAGGTAAGGTCAAGATTCTGCGGCCTCAAGAGATCCCGCAGTATGTTGAGGAAGGATATTTTGATCTAGGAATATCTGGTTGGGATTGGGTCAATGAATCTGGGGCTGACGTTGAGGTGATAGCTGACATGCCCTACAGTAAACAGGGTTCGGGTAAAGTCAAGCTTGTAGTGGCGGTTGGAGAAGATTCTGACATTGAAAAACCAGAGGATATTAAGCCTAACAGCAGGGTGACGACAGAGTTTCCTAATCTGACGAAGAAGTATTTTGAGGAGTTAGGCATCCCCGTGGAGATTCATTTCTCATACGGTGCCTCCGAGGCAAAGGTCCCTGAGCTTATGGATGTGGTCATCGATCTTACAGAGACTGGTGAGACCTTGAGGAAGAATCGTTTGAGGATAATTGGCACTATTTTGGAGTCGTCAACCAAGCTTCTTGCCAATAAAGAATCCTGGAATGATCCTAAGAAAAGATATGCTATGCAACAAATTAAAACTCTATTATTAGGCGTCATTGAGGCCAGAGGAAAGGTATTGTTGTCGATGAATGTCTCAGAAGAAAAGTTGGAGGATCTTATTAAGATTCTGCCGGCCATGAAGAATCCGACTGTTTCTAAGCTTTACAATTCGGGGTACTATGCATTGGAGACTGTGGCTTCAAAAGAGGATGTTAATGTCTTGATACCCAAGTTAAAAGAAGCTGGTGCAGAGGACATATTGGAGATGAATATTCAAAAGATCGTTAGATGAGCTGATTTGATCGCTTAGAACTTATGAAGAATTACTCATTATCGCGAAGAAGATTTCTGAAGATCTGCGCCCAGGCAGGTCTTCTCTCCCTCGGAGCTGGGACTGTAGATTGTTTGGTAAAAAAAGAGGTCTTGCCATCTGTATCCTTAGGTTTTTAGGCTATCTTTACAGGCGAGATGATCTTTTGCAATGTTGCTACAGCGGATAAGGCTGCGAGATAGCTTGTCTTTGGGTTTTGGGGTGAGGGTAAGTTTTTTACGTTAAATCGGAATTCTCCGAACTTTCCACTCACGCTTATTTTGTGGATGTTTTGTTTGACCTCGGGGTCTGCTATAATCCTGACCTTTGTCTTTTCGACACCTATGCCGGCGAGGGCTAGGGCTACGGCGACATTTACGTTTGCTGGAAAGCCTCTTATTGCCTCTGCGGCGTTCCCCTCAAATATGGTAGTTTTTTTATGTATCTCTTCCAGATGGATTTTATTTTCTACAAGATATGGTGCTCCTTGGAGGCTTTTCGGATGTTTTATGGTCTCAAGGGTTACTTCTTTTATCCTGTCATTTGAGGCGGATCTGAGGGCGTCTAGGCCTCCGACAGCTCCTGAGGGCAGGTAGACTTTGACTTTGTTTTCTTTCGCGGTTTCTTTGATTTTTTCATAGAAGTCTTTGTCTGCATAGGCGCCTGTGCTCATGGTCATTAGGTTTTTCTTGGATTTTAGTATATCAATGGCAAATAGTTTGACAGCGCTTATGGATGCGGCCTCGATCACAAGTTCAGCTTCTGAGTGGAGAATGTCATCTATGTCTTTTGCTTTCTTGGGCGGTGTTTTGAACAGTCTGGATACGTTTTTTGTCTTCTCTTTGTGTCGGTCCATGATTATGAGGAGTTCTGCGTCTACTTTTTTGTCTGCAATGGCTTGGGCGATAAACTCTCCGATGAATCCGCATCCGATGAGGGCTATTTTCATAGGAGTGGGATTTGTTTTGTTGTTTATATATTTTAATTCGGCAAAAATGTTTATTTGGTCGGGATGTTTTGTCTGGCCAATGAGAAGAAGAATATTAAGAGAAATAGAGAGTATGTGTTGGAGCAGCTTGGTTTGATCAAGGACTAGGGGGGCTATTGGAGCATTACTACTCCTCGGTCGACTGTGACTATCTGGATCGGTTTTTGATGGTGTTTTGTTGCCTCCATCTTCTCTATTTGGAGGAATATCTTAGCTCCGTCTTTTTTCAGTTTAAAGACGTTTCCCAGTGTCTGCTGTATTGTAAGCTCAAGTTTATTATCCTGCATGCCCCTTACTGAGTTTATTAGTCCTACGCAGTTTGTGTTTAGGATTACTCCATGCAGGTCTCGTATGAATCTGCATATGGATTCGAATGATTCCATGTAGGTTATTGAGGATAGGGAGTCGTAGACCAGTCTTAATGGTCGATTTTCGAACTTTTCTAGGAGGGTCCATGCCATGACGTGTTGTTCGAGGTTGAATGGGTCTTCTATGATGTGTTTTTCCTTGGATTCTCCTTTTCTGCTGATGAAGCTGTCCACGAGTATTAGGTCTCCTTTTTCTTCAAAGGGCTTGATGTCCCATTCGAAGCTTGCCATATTCTCTCTTATGGCGTCTGGTGGGTGGTCGATACAGAAGTATATCCCGGCTTCTCCTTTGTTTAAACCATCCCATATGAACTGCTGGCAGATGACGTTTTTGCCAGCGCCTATGTCTCCTAAGAGCAGGATGGCAGAGGGTCGTATTACGCCTCCTCCAATGAGTTTGTCAAAGGCACGGATTCCAAATGATGTGCGTTCTACCATATCTCTTGATTTGTTCTACTTGGTTATAAACCATTTTTGTTTAAAAGTCTGAAAGACCCTCTATTTTTTTATCCTTCAAAAGATTATATACGGAGGAAATATCATAAAATTAAAAGAATAAAACTTGGGTGAAACTATGAAGAGCTATCGGCTTTCAGCGGTGATTGAGAAGGATGCGGATGGATATTTTGCTTTCTGTCCCGAGCTTCAGGGCTGTTATACTCAGGGCGATAGCTATGAGGAAGCTTTAGAAAACATCAAAGACGCTGTTCGTCTTCATTTAGAATAATTAGATAATGAAGAGGGGGAAAACAGACATCCCTTAATTCTTGTCAGATCCATATTATCCGATAGCCCATCTTTTTATATCCTTCTTTCTCCAAAATCAAGATAGAGGTTTTAAAGTCTATGCCGATCAAGTTTTATAATACACTCACGGGGGAAAAAGAGGTATTCACGCCTTTAAAGAAAGGAGAGGTGAAGCTTTACGCCTGTGGCCCTACGGTCTATGACTTTGCCCATATTGGAAATTTTCGGACATATGTGTTCCAAGATCTGATGAGAAGATGGCTTGAATACCGCGGATACGACGTTACTCAGGTAATGAATATCACGGATGTGGATGAAAAGACGATAGAGAGGGCAAAAAGAAAGAAAACAGGGCTTTTTGATATAACCCGGGGATATACAAAAGCCTTCTTTGAAGACCTTTCCACTCTGAATATAGAGAAGGCGGAGTATCGTCCCCTTACATCTGATCATATTGAGGACATGGTGAGACTTACAGCTAGGCTGATTGAGAAAGGATATGCCTACAAGACAGAGGACGGCTCTGTGTATTTTGACGTGGGTAAATTCTCGGATTACGGCAAGCTGTCAGGGCTGGAGCCGAAGGCTGGGCTTAGGGCGAAGACCAAGAGGGAGGATTACACGGTGCCGAAACATTTCGCTCTCTGGAAGGCATGGGATGAGATGGACTACAACATCGCTTGGGAGAGCGAGTTTGGCAGAGGAAGACCCACGTGGCATGTTGAGTGCAGCGCCCTCGCGTTAAGATTCTTGGGCGATACCATGGACATTTACTCAGGCGGCATTGACCTCGTCTTCCCGCATCATGAGAACGGTATCGCAGTAAGTGAAGCTGCAACCGGCAAACCATTCGCGAATTACTGGATGCACTCGATGCATCTTAAAGTCGATGGCAAAAAGATGTCCAAGTCGCTTGGGAATTTCTATACTTTAAGGGATCTTTTAAAGAAAGGATACAGCCCCCGGGCTATAAGACTGTTATTGCTTGCAACCCACTATCGTGAGGATCTGGATTTCACGTTCGATAAATTAGAGGAAGCCGAAAAAGAAATTCACAGACTGGACAGTCTCATAGAAAAATTGGAAAAGATAGACGATGAAAATCCAGATGGCCATATGAAAGATAGGTTAAAAGAGATGCAAAGAGAGTTTGAAAAACATATGGACGATGACCTGAGAATCGCTGCGGCCCTTAAGGTCTTCTTTGAATTTATAGACGAAACCGAAGAAGCATTGACCAATAACAATATCAGCAAAGAAGACGCCAAAGAGATCAGCAAAACAATAAAAGATTTGGACAAAGTATTGGCTATCATGTAGGGGGAAGATTGATTTCAACAATCAAGATAGAAAACCTGACAAAAATATACAACGGAGAGATAACGGCAGTAGACAACATCAGTCTGGACATAGAAAAAGGCGAGGTCCTTGGGCTGCTGGGTCCAAACGGCGCAGGGAAGACAACCCTCCTCCATATGCTTGCAACACTTATTGCACCGACCAGCGGAAAGGCATGGGTAAACGGCTTTGACATACGAAAACATCCAAGCGATGTAAGGCGTAGTATAGGTATAGTATTTCAAGACCCCAGCTCCGACGACATCCTCACAGGCTATGAAAACCTAGAACTACATGGATTGATGTACGGCATGCGGGGAAGACATAGAGAGGAGCGGATAGAGCATGTCTTGGAACTGGTCGACCTAACGGACAGGGCAGATCATAGAGTGAGAACCTATTCGGGGGGCATGCGGAGAAGATTGGAGCTTGCTCGTGGGCTGTTGCATCAGCCAAAGATAATGTTTCTTGACGAGCCCACGCTGGGGTTGGATCCGCAGACAAGGGAGAGGCTCTGGAAATATATAGGGGGGCTGGTAAAGGAGGAGGAGATCACAGTCATAATAACAACTCATTACATGGAGGAGGCTGACAGGCTCTGTGACAGAGTGGCTATCATCGATTTCGGAAAGATCATCGTAGACGACTCGCCCGAGAACCTCAAGAGGGTGATAGGCGGAGACCTAATCACTTTGAAAGTGAAAGACCCTGATATGAAAGCCCTTGAAGGGATGAAGTACATCAAAAAGGTCGATAGAAAAGACAGCTATGTCTATCTTACTGTCACAGATGCAGGCAAGCATCTCCAAGAAGTGCTGCGTCTTATAGGGGAGGTCGAGAATGTTGAGCTTCACTCGCCCACACTAAACGACGTTTTCTTGCATTATACAGGAAGAGAGATAAGAGAAGACTCACCTGAGGGAGGCTATATGGAGAGAATTGCGCACTACAGGGTGAAAAGATGATAGAACCCATAGGACTCTATGCGATGTGGACAAGAGAGATAAAGGTCTATACAAGGGAAAGATCAAGGATAGTATCTTCAATATTCACGCCTATTCTGTGGCTTTTTGTCTTTGGAGTTGGCATAGGGAGCTTCGCAACCGTAGGAGAATATGATTATCAGACCTACATCTTCCCAGGAATTATATGCATGTCTACCCTCTTTACGAGTGTCTTTTTTGGGGTCTACATAGTCTGGGATAGGAAGATTGACTTTTTAAAGGAGGTCCTTGTTTCGCCGCTGAGTCGTGTTACCATATTTCTTGGCAAAGTGATTGGGGGCACCACGGACGCCATGATCCAGGCATCGATAATACTGCTTTTAGGCCCTTTCTTGGGCATAAAATACAGTCCTGTTTCTGTATTATTATCCATGGTTTTAATATTCATTCTGACTGTGGGTTTGGTTAGCATCGGCCTAACTTTGGGCTCGATGATGGAGAGTCCGGAGGGATTCGGACTTATTGTAAGCTTCGTTGTCTTCCCATTGTTCTTTTTAAGCGGTGCCCTGTTTCCCATAGATAATCTGCCCGCATGGCTTTCGCCTCTCGTGTTGGCGGATCCTGTGACATATGGCGTTGACGGCCTGAGATATCTGCTATTGGGCACCTCCCAGTTTTCATTGTTCCTCGATTTCTCGGTGTTGATTGTTTTCTCAAGTGTCATGGTTTTGATAGGTAGCAAGGCTTTTGAGAGGATGAAGGTCTAAGGATTAGGTTAAAACTATAAGGGATCACCACTAATATACAAGGGGTTGGTGAGACTTTTGGATGGAGGGTATTTTCGACTGATAATATCGCTGATGTTGGTCTTTGGCCTTTTGGGTTGCGTATCACAGGAAAAAGCCCCAGCGTCGTATGAGCCACCTTTAAACGAAATAGCAAAGGAGGGGAAGGCTATAATATTAAAGAATGGGTGCAGGGGATGCCACACCATAGATGGAAGAACGGGCAGAGGTCCTACATGGAAAGGGCTTTACGGCTCTGAAGTGCCGCTTCAAGGTGGAGACGTTGTACTTGCAGATAGAGAATATCTTCGTGAGTCCATAGAGCGCCCCAACAGGAAGATAGTGAAGGGTTACCTCCCCGGGATTATGCCGCAAGATTTTGGGAAGAAGCTTTTCGAAGATGACATTGACAAGATAATAGAGTACATTATGGCGGTGAAATAAATAGAGGAGGGAATGATCGATTTTGCAATCTAGGGTAAAGAAGGTGTGGAAAAAAGAAAAGGGCACCGTGAGAGAAAAAATAGTAGTTGTATCTCTATTTGTCTTGTTCTTAATTGCTGTGTCTTTTCCAGGGGTGGCAGCTGAGAAGATCGAATCCTCGGATTACACACTCTCCTTGACCTGTGGCAACTGCCATACTGAGATCTATTATCAATGGAAGGGCTCGATGCACTCTAACTCTGAAAAAGACCCTTTCTATAAGGCAATGTTTCTACTGGCTAGTAAGGAGACAGACGGCTTGGTCGATGATTTCTGCCCCCGGTGTCATGCCCCTGTTGGCCTGGTCTCTGGAGAGATACCTCCCGTGGATGGTTCGAATCTTAGCCTTATAGCCCAAGAGGGTTTGATATGCGACTTCTGCCACACCATATCCGGCTACACCGCAGAATCTAATGGACAATACATTCCATCTCCCGGAGAGGTGAAGCGAGGATCCTATAATGATTCTATCTCCCCCTTCCACGAGACGGCCTACTCTGATCTTCACACCCGTGCCGAGTTCTGCGGATCTTGTCATGATATTGATCATCCTGTCACGGGGATGCCCTTGGAAACCACCTATAAGGAGTGGAAGGCTGGTCCTTATTCTAAGGAGGGCATTCAGTGTCAGGACTGTCATATGAGGCAGAGTCCTGGCACACCCGCGACTGGGTCTACAAGGAGGCCTGACAATCCTGGTAAGGCCTGTAATATCGGTCCTAGGAGGGACAATGTTTTTACTCACTATTTTATCGGCGGAAACGCTTTTATAACAGACTTACTGGGTGCTACTGAGCACCGGGACATGGCTATTGAGAGGCTTCAGAATGCTGCTGCGTTGGATATAGAAGCTCCGGCGGTGGTAAGGCCTGGTGAAGAGGCTATAATTAACATCTTGGTCACTAATAACGGGGCTGGGCACAAGATCCCCACCGGCCTGACTGATGAACGTGAGGTTTGGTTAGATGTCACAGTAACTGATGCGAAAGGTAGGGTCATATTTAGATCAGGTTTTCTGGACGAGGAGGGCAACATTGAGCCGGATGCTGTGATCTATCGCACTGTATTAGGTGATGCAGAGGGCAAGCCCACTCACAAGTTTTGGAAGGCGACTCATGTAATATCAGATTACAGGATCCCGCCAAGAGAGACACTATTAGAGGAATATAGTTTTAAGATACCTGAAAACGCCAAGGGCCCTATCAAGGTTGAGACTAAGCTAAACTATCGGTCTGCGCCTCAGGAGACTCTTGACATGCTCTTTGGTAAAGGAGAGATGGAAGCACCGATAATTGAGATGTCGAAGATCGAAACCAAGGTAGAAGTGGAAGGTGGAGCCGGATTTTTGGTCATATTAATCTCTGCCACACTACTGCTGGCTGTTTTGGCTATGATAAAATATAGGAAAAAATAAGAAAAATTAGCCAAGTTTTACTTCCCAGTTAACCTTAAATTTTGCGCCGCATTGTGGGCATATCAAGATTACATCATATCGATTGTCTTTCTTTTGGAATGCGACGTGAAATCCCCGGTCATATCCGCAGACATCGCAAACACTGAACTCATCCTCTACCTTTTTGTCAATCAGATCCATTCTATTGTTCACTCATTTATTCGATTGTGTGAGGTAATCTCTTCTTCTTAAAACCGCTCAATTTTTCAGCAATGGCGAAGGTCTCAAGGGAGAACTCTGCAGTCTTAACAGTCTTTTTCTCCATCATCGTTTGAAACACTCTTTCACCTAGTTCGGTTCGTGTTACCACTACTCCATAGTCCTTCGGCGATCCGACGTTCCCGACGCTTATATCTGCCCATTCCGCGGTGAAGTCCCTGCAGTGGGAGCAGCCCTTTCTCACGTAGGGCTTGGTTTCCTTGATGTCAATCTTTTTAGTCTCTCCATTATCCAATGTGATTTCCAGGAATTTTCCGCTGACATTCATCTTCCTTATTCTCCTTGGCGAGATCCCCTTTTCTTTTGCCAGATACTCGGTTAGGAGCTCTTTTTTAAAGATCTCAAAGCAGAAAAGGCCTAGGACAAATTTGATCTTCTCTTTTGCCTCCCCGATATCTGCAAGGTCGGCTTCTTGTATCCTCCTGACTGCTTGGACAACACAAGGGACTCCTACAATGGCTAGGCTCTTTATGGAGTCATCGAGCAGATATTTCTGAAGATCTGTTAGGACTGGATACCAGAGATATTTTGACTTGGAGCTTTGTTTAAGCTCGTCTAAATTCCTCACAATCCACGTGCTCGCGTTATATTTTTCATCGGCGACTATAACTATGCAAGAATCTACAATGGATTCTTCAAGGAGCTGATGGAGTATGCTTGTGGCAACGCCATAGTTCTGGGAGTTGTTTATCAGGTCATTATCGCTTGACCTTGCGAAATATCTGCCCCGGTATCCTCCGATTGACCCCCCGTTGTCTCCGAATCGTTTACTTATCTTGGTGGCTATCTCTTCTGTCATGGTTCTTGGGCATACGTTGTAGCAGTTTCCGATGAATTGACAGCTTTCTATTGCTTCTGGCTCTTCTCGGTCTTTAAAGTCAAGTATCTTTGGAGGGCATGTGCCTACACAGGCGCCGCAGCCTGAGCATCTATGTGGATCCCATACAGCTTCCTCCAGATAAGGCAGATACATGATTTAACACCTCCTAGATTTTAACATGTTTATTTTCTTTGTTTTTCATACATAAAATATTTTATCTTGTGGATTAAAGTGATTAATGAGGGAAAAATGACTAAAAGCCGAGTAACTCCATACTTCTTCTCCAGCGGCTGAAGAGAGAAAAAGGGGGGATAGCACCCAAAAATTGGAGGGTTTTTATTTACTATATGTGCTTGGTTTGACACGATTTTACGCTGAAAATCCCGCAAGCTTTATAAATGTGCTAAACTTAGCATTGTTTTAGTTCTGATAGTTTAAAAAAAAGAGGTGATTTAATGGTAA
>JAZFTJ010000095.1:0-21754 GCA_036446635.1 Hydrothermarchaeales archaeon (SeqCode)
TAGGTAGAATATCCTTTTATCAGTGGCTGTCTTCAGGTTCTCTTTTATCAGCTCTATGTTGTCTTCGATTTTTCTGCCATCTCCGCACAATCCATATCTTCTTATATCAAGAGATCGGATCGCCTTTTGTAAAGACTCCTCAAAAGTTCTGCCTATAGCCATAACCTCGCCTGTAGACTTCATCTGGGTGCCCAGGTTTTTCTCTGCATCCCGAAACTTGTCAAAGGGCCAGCGTGGAATCTTTGTTATTATGTAGTCTAGTGCTGGCTCAAAGCTTGCGGAAGTCTCCTTGGTGACATCATTGGGTATCTCATCCAGGACTAGTCCTACTGCGATCTTTGCCGATATCTTGGCAATAGGATAGCCTGTTGCCTTAGACGCTAGGGCTGATGATCTTGAAACCCGGGGATTTACCTCGATGACATAGTACTTCCATTTCTCAGGGTTTACAGCAAATTGTATGTTGCATCCGCCCTCTACGCCTAAGGCCCGAATGATTTTAAGTGCAGCGGTTCTGAGTTTCTGGTGGTCCACGTCGCTTAATGTCTGGGCCGGGGCTACGACTATGCTCTCGCCTGTATGTATGCCCATGGGGTCAAGGTTCTCCATGTTGCATATTGTTATGCAGTTATCAGCACCGTCGCGCATGACTTCATATTCGTATTCGTACCATCCCAAGAGGGACTTTTCTATAAGCACCTGATGGATCATGCTGGCGCTCAGCCCTCTTTTTGCAACTGCCGCTAGTTCACTCTCGTTTTCTACAACCCCCCCTCCTGTTCCGCCCAGGGTGTAAGCTGGTCTTATTATCACGGGGTATCCTATTTTGTCTGCTGCCTTTTTTGCATCTTCTATTGTTTCTACTGCGTAGCCTTCCGGTATGGGCTCTCCTATGTCGTCCATTAAATTTGCGAATAGTTCGCGGTCTTCACCTGTCTTTATGGCTTCAACGGGTGTCCCAAGAACCTCCACATCAAACTCCTTTAATGTGCCCAGATCTGCTAGCTGGGCTACGAGGTTTAACCCTGTCTGTCCACCCATGGATGGTAAAAGTCCATCGGGTCTCTCTTTTTCTATTATCTTTGCCAGCATCTCTGGGATCAGCGGCTCTATGTAGATTATGTCGGCGATCTCTTCATCTGTCTGTATTGTGGCTGGGTTGGAGTTGACTAGGACTACCGTGTATCCTTCTTCTCTTAGTGATTTGCAGGCTTGGCTTCCGGAGTAGTCAAACTCGGCTGCCTGTCCTATTATGATGGGTCCTGCGCCTATTACCATAATCTTCTGTAGGTCTTTGCGTTTTGGCATTATTTTTCCCTCACCATTTTCAGGAATTCGTCGAATAGGTAGTCACTATCCCATGGCCCGGGATGGGCCTCGGGGTGGTACTGGACTGTAAATATGGGCAGCTCTTTATGTTTCATCCCCTCGACTGAGTTGTCGTTGGGATTTATGTGTGATACTTCAAAGCCTGTGCCTTCCAGGCTTTCGGCGTCGACTGCGAAGCCGTGGTTTTGGGAGGTGATGTAGACTCTTCCTGTGGCCAGGTCTTTTACTGGCTGATTTGAGCCTCTGTGTCCAAATTTTAGTTTGTAGGTTTTTCCTCCTGTTGCTAGGGCTAGTAGTTGGTTTCCGAAGCAGATGCCGCTTATCGGCTGTTCTTCAATGAGGTCTTTCAGTGTGTTGACGACATAGTCTGCTTTAAGGGGGTCTCCTGGGCCGTTTGTGACCATTATTCCGTCTGGCTCAAGGTCAAGTATCTCTTTTGAACTTGTGGTGGCGGGTACGACTGTTATGTTGGCATCTCTTTTCAGTAGGCTTCTGAGGATGCTTAGCTTCATCCCGCAGTCTAATAGGACTATCTCGGTTTTGCTTTTTTGATCATGTCTTTCTATCTTGGGTGATGTGACGAGTTTTACCAGGTCTTTTTCTGAGATATCCGGCTGCTCTTTGGCTTTAATTAGGAGTTTTTCTGTGTTGATTTTCTCTTTTGATGTTTTCAGGGCGCCTTTCATGGTGCCGTGTTCTCTTATCTTTATGGTTAGTGCTCTGGTGTCTGCTCCGGCTATGCCTGGTATGTCGTTTTCTTTTAGAAACTCGTTTATGGTTTTCTCGCCTTTTCTGTGGCTTGGAAAGTGGCAGTGTTCTCGTACGGCGAATCCTTCAACCTGAATTTTTTCTGATTCGTAGTCGTCGGGGTTTATGCCATAGTTTCCGATCAGTGGATAGGTGAGTATGAGCATCTGTCCTTTGTAGCTTGGGTCTGTCAGGGCTTCTTGGTATCCTGTCATACTGGTGTTGAATACTGCCTCTCCTAGGACTTCTTTTTCAGCTCCGAATCCTTCTCCTTCTACTGTTGTGCCATCTTCTAATACTAGGCATGCATACATCGTTTGTCACCCGAAAATATTATATATGATTCACATAGATAAAATTTGTGACATATTTGAATCATTTAGATAAAATATGAAATATTTGGTGGATGAAATGAATATCTCTGAAGCAACCCGGAAAGCTATGCAGAAGTATCCCCATATAGACGAGTATTTCTCCCGGGGCATAATCAACTATCGTGCCATGGCAAGGGCGATGCAAAATGATATAAGACAGGATCTGGGAAGAGACGCAAATCTGATAAGCGTGGTAACAGCTATAAGAAGATTTTCTGCAGAAAAGATCAGGACGGGCAATGAGAAGATATCTGAGGTCTTAGCCGATAGCGAAGTCAATCTCAAATACGATATAGGGGTCATAACAGCCAGGCTTCTGCCCAACTCTCACAAAAAGATAGAAAAGTTGCATTCGATGATCTCCGGTTTAAGAGCCCTTCAGATAATTCAGGGGCTTCAGACAGTTACGATAGTAACAGAGGGCAGGTTTTTAGACGCAGCCAAAAAGATATTTGAGGGTGAGATCCTTGAGGAAAGGGATGGGCTTGCATCCATAATCGTAACGAGTCCTGAGACTATAGTTGAGACTTCAGGTGTGATATCCCACATGGCGAATGTCCTGGCGTTAGAAAGGATAAACATAGTTGAGATGATGTCCAGTCACACAGAGACTTTGTTCATTGTCGATGAAGGGGATGCGCTGAAGTCCATCGAGATAATAAGGGATGAGATCAAGAGAGCCAGAGTATAGTTTAATATATCGACAAGTCTTTTATCCCCGTTTAACATATATTTTGATGGAGGCGTGGATATGGGTTTGAATTTGCTTTCTGGTGATAGGGTTGTTGAGCTCTTGGAAAATCTGACTTACGAAAAGACCCAAATTCAGAAATTTGGAGTCGATCTTACGGTGAAGGAGATTTATGTTCTTGAATCTCCGGGTAGCTTGGATTTCGGCGGGAGTGAGCTGGAGTTCGGTGATAAGTGCAGGTATAAATTGGAGAAGAGAGACCCCGGGGACAAGTATGGCTGGTGGAACCTGCCACCCGGCCACTATATCCTTGAGTACAATGAAAAAATTATTCTTCCAAACGGCATGATTTCGATACTACAACCGAGAACGGAGATCATGAAAAACGGTTCATATCATCCTACCATTGTTCTTACAAGTGATGATAGTCTGCCCACTGTAACTCTCTCTGTTGGTCAACCTGGCATAAAGATCAAGCAGAACGCACGAATATCTAGGTTGATGGTCTTTGAGAGGAGGTGAGAACCTGCTCAACTTCAAAGGACGCATTGATCTCTATTTTCCAATTATTTTATTAAATAGGACGGCTTTCCATATGTCATAAGCAGGTGCCAATATGTGGGAGAGTGATCTAATCAAAAGGCTTCAAAACATTGTCCGGGATTATATTGAGATAGTCCTAGTTTTATCCTTTGCCATATTACTAGGATTTATAAACGGCATAGTGGATGCCCAAATTTTTGGTGGCACTTATTTTCAGAACATGTTTCAACCCAATTTTTATCAGATTTTAGAGCGCCTTGTTTTCATTATTGTTTCACTCTTTTTTGGAGTCATATGGCACCGATTGAATAAGAAGAGGAAGGAGAATGAGAGAGAGATCCGCATATCAGAGATGAAGTACAGGACCTTGGCAAAGACAGCCACTGACGGTATAATCTCAACAGATGAAAGTAAGAGAATCGCTTTCATGAATAGGGCGGCAGAGAGTATTTTCGGTTATACCCAAGACGAGATCCTAGGGGAGGATGTCAAGATATTGATACCGGATGAATACAAAAAGAGACATGATGGGGGGCTTAAGAGCTATCTTGAAACTGGGAAGCCCAAGATTATTGGCAAAACTGTTGAACTCGAGGGTTTAAAGAAGGATGGCAAAAAATTCCCCATAGAACTCTCCCTATCAGTTTCTAAGTTAGACTCTGGAAGCTTCTTTACCGCAATAGTAAGGGATATCACCGAGCGGAAGAAGCTTGAGCAGGATTTGATAGATTACAATGTGCAACTTGAGGATTTAAATCGGCAAAAAGAGCTTTTTACAGATATTATGAGGCATGACTTGATCAACCCAATAGGCATTATTCTTAACGTTTTGGAATTGATGGAAGACAATGATTCTTCTGAGGATATGCAAGAAGAATTGGAGATGATTAAAAGAAATGCAAATAAGGTCCATGAAATGATCGAAATTGCTTCCAAATATGCAAAATTAAAGAGTGTTGACGAGCTTGAATTGACGGATAGTGATCTATCGGATATTATCAATGACTCGATTGAAGATTTGAAGAATTTAGCCGACGAAAAGAAAATAATGATAGAATCCAACCTGGAGGGGAGCTACCCGGCCAAGGTGAATCCTTTCATAGAGGATGTCTTTTCAAATTTGATCTCTAACGCAATAAAATATAGTCCTGAAAATAGCAAGATCCTTATTGATTCGCGAGAAGATGAAGAAGATTATATTATTAGTGTTAAGGACTTTGGCGAGGGAATTTCTGATGAAAACAAGGAGAACATCTTTCATAGGTTCGAGAGGGCGGCTAAGAAGGGGACAAAAGGATTTGGTCTGGGTTTAGCGATAGTTAAAATGATAGTGGATATGCATAATGGGAGAGTTTGGGTTGAGGACAATCCAGAGGGGGGATGCATATTTTATGTGAGAATACCAAAGGCTAAATAGTGTTTGATATAGAGCTTACATCTCAGAGCGAAGTCGTTTTATCCTGATCATTAAAACTTCTTGGCTAAGCCCTCTATGCCACTTCTTTTAAGTCCTGCTCTGCGGCTTCTTTTAAATCGTTCCTTAAGGTCGGATATACTGATAGCACTCTCTCCCAGCTCGGAATTAGAGTGCCAAATGGGTTTTGGAGGTATTCGTTTCCTGCCTTCAGGATTATATTGCTAAATATGCGTAAGATGGTTTCTTCTTCGTGTCTGTCATAATTGAGTGTGTTGAAAAAGGAGTCTCCACTGTAACGGTAGATATAATCTTCACCGAAACGTCCATAGAGGACTTGAAGACTTTGCAGGAATGATTTTGAGACATCAACACCTTCCATTTCTACGAGGGACCGTAGTAAGGATTTTTCAATATCCCCTGCCATCTTGACTAAGCCTATCTTTCTGTCCCCTATCTTTCTATGTTTGTGGTCGTGGAATCCCATGTCGGTCTGGCATACTCTTTTGGGGCTGGCGTTTCTGAAGACTTCTGTCAACATACCCACCTCCACCCCCCAGTCGCCTGGCACCCGTATATTTAAGGCCAGATCGCCTGTCAAGGAAAACTCTCCTGAAAGGGTGTATTTGAAAGAGTCCAAATACTCAAGAAAGAGCGAACGTCGGCCTAATTTCTCCTTCAATGAGTCTAAAAATGGTGATACAAAGAGCCTGAACACCCTCCCATACATCTTCATCTCCTTATCCCCTATCCTCGAATAGTAGGCCTTGTTAAAGAAGAAATCTAGTTTAGGCGACATGAGGGGGAAGAGGAGCTTTGTGGGTAAGGCATCTGTGAATGTGGTTACATCGGCGTCGATTAGTCCTATGGCATAAGAGTCTAAGCTTGCGACCCCTAGGCCAACCCACATATCCCTCCCTTTACCAGCGAGGTCTGAAACATTTATATCTTCTTTTTTAAGCCCCTCCAGGATCTTGGTTATCCTTGGACTGTTGTTCCATAATATGGTGTGGGGGATTGATAGCCTCTTGTTATAGAATTTTGCTGTATTACGAAATTCTTCCCTATTTTTGGCTTTCAGAGACACGACTATGTTGTCCAAATATTTACATTTATTCAAATGGTTTAATATGTTGCGTAGAGCTGGACGTTTGATCTCGCTGTACAGCATGGGTATAACTATCGAGCACGTTCTCCTTATGCTTTCTAGCTCTTCTTTTTGCCACCCAATATCCTGCCCATAATCGTGCAAGGTTGTTATCAGACCTTTCTGTGTAAATTCCATCTTAACCGTTTAGTATTCTGTACCTAGGGTAATATAACTTTTGACTAAACAAGGACCATGACAACAATATCATTCACATTGGTGCCGCTGGGTCCGGTAATCAGCAGTTCTTTTAGTCTTTTGAAGAAGTTATATGAATCGTTGTTATCCAAATAATCAAAAGGGGACAGTCCTAATTCAAGCGCCTTTTTATGGCTTCTTCCATCTGCTATCGCTCCTGCTACATTTGTCGTACCATCGATACCGTCGGTTCCTATGGAGGCAATTACTATCCCCTCGCCCTCAAGCTTTGACATCGCCCCTAAAACAAGCTCCTGATTCCTACCCCCCGCTCCTTTACCCTTGACGGTGACCGTTGTCTCACCGCCCGCTAGGATTACTTGGGGTTTATCAGCTGGGCTTTTTGATCTTTTCTTTTTCATGACTGTATCGGCCAACATCCCCCCGACTTCTCTGGCTTCACCCTCCATATCTGTTGCAAGGATCTCGACGTCATAGCGCTTTGAGATGTCTTTTACGACGTTTTGGATTACTATCTCATTTGTCCCGATCAAAAAATTGTGGACTCTGTTAAAGGCCTTATCGTCGGGTTTAAGACTCTCCGGCATTTTACCTTTAGATCCGGTCTCTAAGTGTTTCCATATCCTTGGGAATTTGTCTATTATGCCATATTTTTCTAATATCCTGACGGCCTCACTATAGGTGCTTGGATCTGGTACTGTGGGTCCTGAGGCTATCACATCAAGGGGATCCCCGACCACATCTGAGATTATTAAAGCGACCACTTTAGCCGGATGACAGGCCATTGCAAGCCTTCCCCCTTTTATCCCTGAAAGATGTTTTCTCACCGCATTTACCTCATTTATCACTGCCCCGGATCTTAGGAGTTCGTTTGTTACACTTTGAAGATCTTCTAAAGAAAGACCCTCTAAAGGCAGCGGCATAAGCGAGGAGCCGCCGCCTGAGATTAAAACCATTACAAGGTCTTTTTCATCTGCTTCATTGGCAATTTCCAATATCCTTCTTGATCCCTCTACTCCCTTTTCATTAGGTATCGGATGTGATGCCTCATTTAACTCTACTCTGAAAACCCTATACCGTTTCTTTGTGCCCTCAGGGATATTCATAAATCCTTTCAATATCCTTTTTCCTAAAATCTCTTCTAAAGCCTCCGCCATTCCTCCGCCAGCCTTCCCTCCGCCAATAACGTATATGTTCTCAATTTCCTGGAGGTCAAATTCGGTCCCATTTATGTCTAATATATTGCCCCCCAATTTAACTGCCTTTTTGATCGCCCTTTTAGGGTCAGCTTCAAGTAACGCCTTCTCCAACACTTCAAGAGCTATCTCTCGAGCCCTCCGATCCCTATCACTATACCCATTCTTTATAAGCCCTTCCCTGTTCTGTATCAACATTCTGCCCCTAAAAAATATTCATCAAAAGGTCTCTTTGATCTAAAAAGAGCAGCATCTGCTTGTGGACGTCCAGTTCAGAAACATTAAGATCCATCTTAGCGGTAGATTCAGCGAAGCTTGAGTACCGCGCTACCCATATTCCCCCAAGTAACTTGACTATCCTTTCATCTTTGACCCTCTTATATTTTGCAGCAGATCTGATCACTACCTCAGCCCATAATCGTCCATCCAAATGTGTCCTATTAGCCACCGTGTCCAAGATCTCCTCAGCTCTCTTTGGGATAATCTCTTTTAATAGGCTTTTATCCTCTTTGATTATTTTATCTGCAGTGCCCCAAAAAGCCTCGGTATCGATGAATGTAGGCGTTGGATGAGGCCCTTTATATCTGTCAAGTTTTCTAGGTCTTTTAGCCTGATAGAGGGGTAGGGGCGGGCGCTGTTTCCACTCCTGTTCATAGTAGACCATCATATCAAATAGGGTGGTCGTTACCTGATGAAACATAGGTAGAAGATGCCTTTCTGGGTCTACATATTTTGAAGTCGATTCATGGAACTTCGGGTCCAAAATCCCACCATGGACTCTAAAATTGTTGGCTAAAGCCACAGTAGTAAGGAATGTATCAATTCCAAAGTCATCGGGAAAAAGCGGGTGATCCAGGCAACATTTTATTATATCAGAACTCATGCCCACTTCTCCGCCCATGGGCTGTCTTATCTCCTCGCCCCAAAGAGTAGATATCATGGGATATGTCAGAAGTTTTGTAATTCCTCCGTCATGCTTATCCCTTATATATCTGGACACTGTAAAATCGGCTACCCCAAATACAATAGGCCTTAGTAGATAATCAACCCAGCTGGGCTTGATACTTATCAGGTCGCTATCCACAATGGCAAGCATACTGGCATCTGCCTTCTCTGCAATCTGCATTATCTTTTTTATTGTGCTCCCTTTACCCTTGTTACAAGCTGCCCTTACTACTTTTTTTTCTATTTTTGATCCCGTCCTGAAGGATTTGGCAAGGTGTACAGTCCTGTCTTTTGAGCAACCGTCTGCTACTACTATCATAGATTTATAGTCGGGATAAAACTCTTGCAGACCCATGGAAACCATGCTTAGTACATGTACTATGGTTGCCTCTTCATTCAGGGCAGGTATTCCGATTACGATATCTTTTTTACCCATATAGATCAACAATAGTAGTTCATAGCGATTATTTAACTGTTCGTGAGGAATCAATGTGTTTGAGAATCTTTCTTAGATCTTTTTCCTTTATGACCACATCTGCAGCATTTTCCAATTCTGGGACTTTCGGATTAAAGGCTATTCCAAGGTCTGCCTTTTGAAGCATGCACAGGTCCACTCTGTTGTCGCCTACGGCCACAGTCTCTGAAATGGGAATTCCGAACTCACTGCTGATGTCTTGCATGATCATTTTTTTACATACTGAGGGTTGATTACATTCCTCCTTGGTCGGGCAATTTTTAGGTATCTCAACTCTGCCGGTGACCCTGTCGTCTTTGATGATAAGCTTGATCCCGACGGCCTTATCCAATCCTAGCTTTTCTTTAAAATACTCCGCTACGACGGCATAGCTATCTGTTATAATAGCAGTCTTGTGCCCCTGTGATTTTAGTTGATCAATGGTTTGAGCTGCCCCTTTGGTTAGGGGTATTTTTTTTATTGTATTCATAAAATCGTCTATAGAGATCCCTTCAAGAAGCTGTGCCAGTTTTTTGGTTTTCACGTATTGAGGTATGTTGCTCTCAAGTATCTCCAATACCTCGTTATAAAAGCCGAATTCTCTTCCTAGAAAGAGTATTGTCCGCCCATCCAGAAGGGTTCCGTCCATATCAAATATAATAAGCTTCATCAAAATCCTCTTTGGAATCTAAGGATTATTGATATAGATAGAACCTAATAAGTCTTATCATTTTTTTTATGAAATCTAAGAAAAAAATGGGGAGGCCCTCAATCTGCAAGGGCCGGGGCGGGTTTGGCCGCATATGCCTTAAAAACATATCTGCCTTTTGATAGTTTTAGGGAGATGAATGATCTCCAACGAACGCTATGATATGTTTAGGGTTTGCCTTAATGCTGACTCTTGTTCCTTTCTCGACTACTAGCGTGGAAGGACGGCTGCTGTGCACACGTTTTCCAGAGGGAAGCTTCAGTGTATAAAGATTCTCAGATCCCTTGAACTGCTGACTTTCCACCACTGCTTCGCCGTTTTTATCCTTTACAAAGGAGATGTCATCAGGCCTTATCATAAGCTGAACTTTGGTGTTTTTTGAATAACCCTTGTTATTTGGAAATACGCCTATTTCGGTTGCGATTCCTTTCCCTTCAACAACGCCATCAATGAAGTCGGCTTGGCCAACAAAGTTAGCGACAAACCGTGTGGAGGGGAAGTGATATATCTCTTCAGGAGTACCCTTCTGCTCCATACGGCCATTGTTCATCACTGCCACATGGTCAGCCATGGAGAAGGCCTCTTCTTGGTCGTGGGTGACAAGTATCGTGGTTGTTTGAGACTCTCGCAAAATACTGAGGAGCTCTCCCCTCATTCGGATCCGCATATCGGTGTCCAGGTTGCTTAGGGGTTCGTCTAGGAGGACTACCACAGGACATGGCGCAAGGGCCCTTGCAAGAGCGACACGTTGTTGTTGTCCCCCTGAAAGCTGATGTGGATAGCGCTTAGAAAATCCTTTCAAACCGACGAACTTCAGCATGTTATCAACTACCTTATCTCGTTGCTCTCTTGGTGTGTTCAATCCATAGGCGATGTTTTCTTTCACATTTAAATGGGGAAAGAGGGCGTAGTCTTGGAATACCATGCCTACGTGACGTCTTTCAGGTGGCGTGAAAAAGTCCATCCCGGCTACTGTTTTTCCATTTATCCTTATCTCCCCACCATTGGGCGGTTCAAATCCAGCGATCAGACGGAGTGTGGTGGTCTTGCCGCATCCGCTAGGGCCTAAGATTGCGAATATCTCCCCTTTTTCCACTTTAAAAGAGACATTATCAACAGCCTTTGAGCTTCCATAGTACTTTGTAAGATTTTCTACTTCTATTACTGTCAAGCTATCACTTCTATTAGGTCATAATTGTTTTTATTGCTTTACATACTCTATTTTATTTTCTTGGGACAGGATTATTATCATGGAAAGGCTGGAAACGGCTACAAGTAGGAGAGCCGGTGCAGCGGCGCGTGCAAAGAAGGCGTTATCTGTTGCAGACCACACGCGTGTTGCTAGGGTGTTGAATCCTGTGGGTGAAAGGAGAAGGGTGGCTGGAAGCTCCTTCATGGTGGTTAAAAACACTAGGGCGGCTCCTGTGAGTAGACCTGGGCGCACCAGCGGTATTGTTACTCTACGCATGGACTCCCAGAGGGGTGAACCCAGGCTCTCTGCAGCCTCCTCGAGTCGGGGGTTAATCTGCAAGAGGGATGAACGGATGGTACCAACTGCCTGTGGTATGAAGAGAACAATATAGGCAAAGATAAGCATAGCTATGGATTGGTATAGGGGAGTTAGATATCTGGCGCCGAAAAACACCAAAGCTAGGGCGACTACTATTCCTGGCAGTGCAAATCCAATATAGGTGCTGCGTTCAAGGAGATTACTACTTCTGCTTGGGAAGCGTACAGAGAGAAAGGCAACGGGTAGAGCCGCAAATACCGCCACTATGGCTGTCAGGCCTGAGACATATACAGAGTTTAAGCCAAGCCGCCAAACGAACATCAATCGCTCTCCTGCATATATGCCTCTAACGAGCCAATAAGCGATTACACTCATCGGTATCACGAGTGCTACTGCAACCACTGATGCACAAAAGATAAGGGCGGGCCAACGCCATTGTCCCAACTCTATTGTGCTAGGACGGCGCTTTGTGCCGCTGCCACTGCTATAGTATTGGGCTCTGCCTCTAGCTAAATATTCTAGAGAGAGAACGATCACTGCCAATGCCACCAGGAAAAGGGATAGGACAGCTGCCATGCTACGGTCAAAGCTGGATTGGTATTGTATATAAATAACTCTTGTGAAGGAGTCAAAGCGCATTAGAGACGGTGTGCCAAAATCGCTCAGAGTGTAAAGGGCTACAAGCAGACCTCCAGCCGCGATGGATGGTTTTAGGTGTGGGAGGGTCACACGAAAGAAGGTTTCTCTGCGGTTAAACCCCAGGCTGCGAGATGCCTCCTCAAGGGCGGGGTCTAAGGCCTGGAGACTTGCGCGTACCGTGAGCAGGATGTAAGGATATGAAAAGAGGGTGAGGGCCAGTGTTGCTCCTGGCCATCCATATATCGATGGCAAACGCTCTATGCCAAAGGTAGAGAGCCAGTTTTGAAGTATACTGCCTTTTGGTCCTACTGAAGCAATGATTACAAAGCTACCTACGTAGCTGGGTATGACGAGTGGAAGGGCGGTGGCCACTGACCAGAACCGTCTTCCTGGCAGGTCTGTTCGCACAGTTAAAAAGGCGATTGGTACTGCAATGATGGTGGCTGCGATGGTCACTACAAGGGCTAGGACTGCGCTGTTTACAAAGACTTGGATCGTGCGTGGGTGTAAGAGTAGGTCCCATGCTTCTCCCCCCATACTAGCTGTACGAAATGTCAGATATGTGAGGGGCAGCATCATAGCTGCCCCTATGAGCAGGGCTGCGAAGACCAAGGAGTGTGGTGGTGTGAGTGTGCGGATTTTAATGTTTTTCATTGATTTGGTCTTGTCCCGCTGAGATGGTTCCATATGCTACGATACCTTCCTTTCTATGTATTAAAATACGCCCACATCTAGCAACAGATCCAGTGTGCCTTTGAGATCGTCGAGATCGCTTAGGTCGATATTTGGGGTTTCTATCTCAGATAAAGGCTTCTGGAGCCCCATCACATCTACACCTTCTACCAATGGATATTCATAGGTCTTTGTGGCATAGTATATCTGAGCATTTTCGCTCAGCATATATTCGATGAATTTTTGGGCTAGTTCGATATCTTTTGCAGTGTCTACGATTCCGAGTCCTGCAATGTTTATCATGGAGCCAGGACCCCCGCTGGTATAATGGTGTGCCACAGGGAATCCAGGGTCTTCGGCCTGGAATCGGTGGAGATAATAGTTGTTTACGAAGCCTATGTGGATCTCTCCTCGTCCTAGTGCTGCGACTATCGGAGTGTTTTTAGGATAGACTTGCGGCTTGTTCGCTTTGATGCCTTCCAGCCACTCTCGTGCCTTGTTATCGCCTTCAAGGACTCTGAATGCTGTGACAAACGCTTGAAAGGAGCCGTTTGTCGGTGCCCAACCGATCTTACCGTCGCCCCATTTTGTGTCTGTGAATCCCCAAATAGAGGTTGGTAGATCGTCTTTGTCGACTAGTTTTATGTTGTAGTCCACGGTTCTCGCTCTTCCTGTGATGCCTATCCATTCATCTTTTGGAGAGCGGAAGCGTGGCTCCACCTTTTCTAGATGTGTCTTTGATATTTTGAGTAATCGTTCCTCTTTTGCGAGTGCTCCGAGTGCTCCTGCGTCTTGCGCGAAGAATAGGTCTGCGGGGCTGTTTTGGCCCTCTTCTAATATGGTGGCTGCAAGTTCGGCTGTCTTGCCGTATCGAACCTCTATGTCAATGTTTGTATCTTTTTTGAATCTTTCTATTAGGGGGCTTATTAGGTCTTCTCCTCTTCCTGAGTATAATGTCAGTTTTGTGGTTTTTTGTTTTTCTCCTAGGCATCCTATGCCGGTTAGTGTTAGGGTTGTTGCGCCCATGTATTTTATGAATGTGCGTCTGTTCATTCTCATTTCTTTGCTTCCCCCGGTATTATCTTATATCTTACTTAGGTTAGCCTAATTAGGTAGGCCTAAGTATATAACTCTTTCCCCAAATCTTGCCCAAATATCTGCCAGACCCTCATCCCTCTTTGGTTCCCTCTGCAATATACAGCATCCCACTTAGATGCTCCTCTACACAGACAGCATCCAATAAGATCTTCATATCCTGTACCGTGTCTCTCCTGATATCTGCCGCCCCCAATAATCTGTTACTATAATCCCAGAGGGGATTAAGCATCCTCGGAATGCCTTCAAACAGTCTGACATCTATTACCACCACATGCTTCCTCGGCTTAACAACCCTAACCATTCTTCTAAGGGCCTCCTTATAATCAGGAATCACGCTCATGGCAAGGGTGCAGATGGCTCCATCAAAATGATCCTCTGGATACGGCAATTTAGCTGCATCACCTTGAACAATCTTCACATTCCTCCAACCCTCCTTCATTATTCTCTTCTTGGCATTCGCCAACATATCGGGAGAATAATCGAATCCAATGATGTTTCCACCTTCTCCTACAGCTTCAGCCAAGTATGGAAAATTGTGCCCCATTCCACAAGCCATATCCAAGACAATGTCTCCCTTCTTTAATTCCAGCTTTTCTACAGCTCTGGCTCTAAGCCGATTCGCCTTTCCCATTGAAAACAAGACGACAACCGAGCTGTAAAGTAGCGGATGGCTCCAGAATTTGTAGGACCTCCTGACATCTTCTAGTGTGTGCATATCCTGCCCTTTTTTCAACCCAATCAAAGTGTTTTTAGGTAATCCACGAGGTCGTCCAAGTCTTCATTTGACATGGACCACTTAGGCATAGGGAATTCCAGACGTTCTCCATCCGGTTCTATGCCCTCGGTGATAGCCTTTTTTATCAGGTCCTCGTTATATGGCGGGTGTTCTTCGCCCTCGTGTCCATGCTCTTCTTCAGTAAGAGCTGTGTATCTGATGTCCGGGACTTTGTATGTGCCCATCATCATCTGTATTGTCCCGCCTTTTCCATCCTCTCCGTGGCAGTTGACACATGCCATCATGGATGACGTCATTTGCCCCATCCCCATATCCGCAGTGACTGTTTTACCGGAATTAGTTGTAGATGTGTAATATATCCTTTCGCCGTTGGATGAATACTCTGCCTTAGTGACAGGGGCACCCATCATCCCTGCGCCTTCACAATGATCTCCGGATCTCATCACGGGCATCATATAGCCTGCGGCGCTGCTACCGTAGGCAGAGTTCAGGTAAAAAATACCCATTACCCCAATGAGAAGTGAGAGGACCCCGATTACTAATGTTTTGTTAGCTTCCATAATCCCACTCTTTTAACCTTAGATCAGGTCTTTCTTCTTCTCTTCAAACTCTTTCTTGTCAATCTCGCCTTTTGCATAACGCTTTTTGAGTATGTCTAAAGCTGTCTCTCCTGGAGCAGCAGCTCCAACCTTGCTCTGTTCAACAAGCCATTTTACCAATAGGACGATACCGACTATTATGAGTATCCAAAATATAAGTCCGAAAAGCATCATTCCGCCTCCAAACCCATATCCCATCATTCCATTCATACCATGCACCTCCTTAGATTAAAAATAAAAAAAATAAGCATGTGTTCAACTCACATGCAACTCTTGCAGCACTTGCAGGTGCCGTATTTAACTATCTTCTTCAGCTTTCTGATCTTCACCTAGCACACCTCCTTCTATTTCTCTTCATAAGATGGTTTGATATTGACCTTCTTTAATCTATTAGCATTCGTTACGACCGATACAGAGCTGATACCCATAGCCACTTGTGACAATACAGGATGCATCAAACCAATTATAGCCAGGGGGATCATGACCACGTTATAGAAGAATGCCCAGAATAGATTCTGTCTGATCTTTTTGAAGGTTTCCCGACTAAGCTTAACCGCAGTTACAACACCAGATAAATCACCGCTTACCAGGGTAATATCTGATGCCTCTATGGCTATGTCTGTGCCTGTGCCTATTGCTATGCCGACATTGGCCTGTGTAAGAGCGGGGGCGTCATTGATCCCGTCACCTACCATGGCCACCAGTCCTACCTCTTGCTGCAGCTTCTGTATCTCTGCAACCTTTCCATCTGGTAAAACTTCGGCCAAAACCCTGCTTATACCAACCTTCTTAGCGATGGCGTCAGCAGTCCTCTGGTTGTCTCCTGTGATCATCGCTGTTTCAAGCCCCATTTCTTCCAACTCGCGTATCGCCTGGATAGAATCGTCCTTAAGAGTGTCAGCCACTGCCACTACACCCTTTAGGCCATCGCTGTCTGCTATCAACATCGCTGTTTTTGCCTCAGCTTCCAGTCTCTCCATCTCCCCTTCAAGTGGGGTCGGATCTATATCGTTCTCTTTCATCAAAAGTCTGCTCCCGACCAGTACCTTCTGACCGTTCAGACTAGCTTGTACGCCTTTTCCTCTGAGGGCTTGGAAGTCCTTGGGATCCATTAAATCCAGTTCTTTCTCTTCGGCTTTTTTGACTATGGCTCTCCCAAGCGGGTGTTCACTTCCTTTCTCCACAGATGCTGCAAGGCGTAACACTTCGTCGTCAGATGTTGGATTACCTGCAATAGTAACTATATCTGTTAACTCTGGCTTCCCCTTGGTTATAGTCCCTGTCTTGTCGAATACGACCGTATGCACATCTTTCATTGTCTGGATCGCCTCTCCTTGTCGTATGAGGACTCCATTTTCAGCTCCCATACCACTGCTTACCATCAACGCGGTAGGTGTCGCTAAACCTAAAGCACATGGACAGGCAATAACCAATACTGATACTGTGGCAATTATAGCCAGAGTACCAGCGCCCAATGTAGGATTTACCCATGGTACAAAACTTTGTGCCCAGTAAAGGATCTGTACAAGGAGATTTGGAAATGCAAGCCATGCAATGAATGTCAGGATTGCTGTAGCCATTACTATGGGTACAAATACGCCAGTTACCTTGTCCGCAAATTCTTGTATGGGTACTTTTGAACCCTGGCATTCTTCGACCATCTTTATGACCTGGGAGAGGAAAGTGTCTTTTCCCACCTTCGTCGCCTTGATCTTTAATAATCCCTCCTGATTGACTGTTGCCCCTATTACTTCATCTCCCGTGCGTTTGGTTACGGGCATGGACTCACCTGTTGCCATGGATTCATCAATGGCGCTCTCGCCTTCGATCACTACACCGTCTGTAGGTATCTTCTCCCCGGGTCTTACAAGCATTATGTCGTCTACAACCACCTTCTCTATAGGAACCTCAACCTCTTTACCTTCCACAAGTACTATCGCGGTCTTAGCACCCAACTCTAAGAGTTTACGAATTGCCTGAGAGGCGCGACCCCTTGCTGAAGCCTCAACATATCGACCGGTAAGATGGACTACCATGATCATGGCCGCAACCCCTGCATAGTTAGATATATTTAAGAAGAATTTTGCAGGACCTGTAATGAATGCTGAACCGGTGCCCATGGCTATAAGAACATCCATATTTGCGCTCCCGTGAGTCAATGCCTTCCATGCCGAACGATATGTGGGTATTCCCACCCCAAAGAGGACTGGTATGGCGAGAACAATCATCATTATGTCATAGATCATCCTCGTCGGCCAAGCGATTCCTAAGAAAATCTCGGGAAGCATCAGGACAAGTATAGGCACAGTGAAGCCCCAAGCGATCCACATTCTTCTACGGGCATCTGCCATCTTTATTTCTTCTAAGTCCACCTCTTCCCCTTTTTTAGCTCCTTCTTCTGAAAGACCTAGAACCGTGTATCCGGTATCGCTTACAGCCTTTACGAAGCCGTCATAGCCGGTGGTGCTGGGGTCATATGTAACTGTTGCCTTATTTGTTGCAAGGTTTACATTTGTCTTTTCAACACCCTCGACTTTGTTTAAGGCTTTCTCTACTGTAGCAGTGCATGAGGCGCATGTCATGCCCCCAATATTTAGTGTCATTGTAGTCTTTTCACTGGCAACTCCGTATCCTGTGGCTTTGACAGCTTCTTCAAGGTCTTTTTTTGACACCTTGTTTGGATCATAATCTACTGTGGCTTTGTTAGTTGCAAGATTTACATTGGCCTTTTCAACACCCTCGACTTTGTTAAGTGCTTTTGTCACTGTAGCAGTGCAGCTTGCGCAGGTCATGCCGGTTATTGGCATAGATATTTTTTCAATCGCTTCCCCAGATTTCATTTTATCTTTTATTACTGGCTCTTGTGTTGGTGTTTCTTCGTCTTCTGCGCCTTGTTCTAGTATAGTGTAATCTCCTGCATCTATTACTGCTTTTTTTATATCCTCAACACTTACTTTGGCTGAGTCATATTCTATCTCTGCTTGGTTTTTCTCAAGGTTGACTGTTACCGCCGTTACCCCCTCTAGACTTGTGATTGCATCGTATACTTTTTTGTGACAGTTTTCGCATTTCATGCCCCCTATGTTAAGTAAGATTTTTTCCAACGCTTTGCCTCCAATCTTATTTGTTTTATTTGTACGAGTTATTATAATTTTTCAATTATCAACATATATCTTATTTGGATATATCATATATAAACATATATAAAATGTTTTCTTCTTATCCCTTATTCTGTTCTTTTAAATCCTTCCTCAAGCTTTGAGTATATGCTCTCATTTCTCCTCTTCATTAACGTTGAGGCCACGACACATGAGATAAAACACAATATTACGAGTCCCCCAATCACCCCCTTAACTGGAAGGCCGTAAAACCACATGGCCAAGAATAAAAAAGGCACGATCAAGACATATATAAGCCCCATAAGGATATCCGTTCCCCCAACTCTTTTCATATATACACCTCTCTATTTGTTTTCCCCCACTCTAAAATATGTCATATTAAGATATATCCTTAAAGGATATAAATATATTTGCCACACTAGGATACAGAGGGGATGATATCGACAATACCCCTACCTTTAAGCCATCGTATGATAATCTAGACAACCATTGAGAAAGATATGAACAAATACGACCACTGCGGTTGCGAATCTTTACAGAAGATGACATGAGAAGGTCATAAACGGATAAAAATAAGCCTAAGTTTCATTCACTACATTGAAGCCTGCAAACGAAAGTAGTTTACTTTTTCTCTATCAAATCCTTGAAAATCTGAAGATACTCATCCCGGGTAATCTCACCCATTGCATATCTCTTTTCTAAAATCTCCAAGGCATCATTACGTTCGACTACTCTTTCCCCCCTGTCTTTTATGAGGAGATATGCAAGAGCTAGGAGAAGTATCAAAAAGATCCAAAATGTCCAGTTAACCCCCATCATACTAAGACCTGATATGCCACCACCGTGCATACTTGCATGGTGCCCATAACTACTAAACACATAGCCTTCATATCCAAAGAGCAGCATCAACAAAACCAAAAACAAACCGAACACATAATGCTCTTTTTTCATATCTACACCTTATTTCCTTAGTTAAAAAAACATAGAAAAGATCAGGCATTCCTTTCGTCCGATCTTTCCACATTCTTTCCACATCATACTAGCATCGATGACGTGCCCATCATCCCGCTTGAACGGTGCATGCCTTCTAAATCTTCCCCTGCATGGCAACTCTCTACGTGCTCCTTCCAGTCCTCGCCGTGTATCTCTCTGTGGTGTTCCTCATAGTTGTCTCCGTGCATCTTCTCCATTTCATCCCAAGAGTCTTTTGTTTCTTCCGGATGCGCCGCAACGTATGCCGATACTGCCAGAAGTAATACAAGCACCACTACGGCGAGCTTCTTTAGATTTCCTTTTTTGTCATTCATCTTTTTCACCTCTGGGAGTATGTTGTTTCTGTTTCGGGGTATAGCTTGTGGATAGTACCTATCATATTTTACGGTCATTTCTCATCTCTTTTGAAGACAAACACGTAATAATCGTCCAAAAACAGTTTTTATATTGTTTTTGCATCTTTTTTATCCGAAGTATCCAAAAATATGACTCCTGTCATCCCTACAACAAGGAGCAGCACCCCAATCCAAAGGAGGTTCACCAGAGGGACTATCTTGAACTTGAAATATGCAAAGACACCGTCGGCTTGGTGTCCAACGCCGAAGAAAACACCATAGACATCTGAAACCCCCCTGACTATAGAAGGTGAGTGGAGGTGCCCATGCCTCCTGTCGTTTACCATTCTAAGCACATTAGTTTTCCCGACTTTCCCGTCCTTTATTATGGTGATATAGCCGTCCTGTACCCAGTTGCCTGAGTTATCCTGGAAGACATTTATATCATCTAACCTTACCGAGTACCCTTGACCCATATACTGTTCTTTACCTTGGTCCCTGGTAAAGTCAAATGTCATGTCAAAGCTCTGGGTAAAAGACCCGCTGGCCACAGCACCCACGACCACAAGGACTATCCCCAGGTGGGCCATGTCACCCGCCATCTTCCTTAAAAACTCTCGGGTAAGGCCGAGATGAGCCCATGTTTTCGCCGTTTTATAAAGAATGCCGCCCAGTGCAAACAGGGCGATTGGAATAATGGCGTTTGCATAAGGACGTGGTGTTGGACTTCCTGCTGCATAAAGTATCAGGGCCAGCCCGAAAACGACTGCAGAAATCCTCGGGAGAAAATCCTTTTTGAAAAACCCCAGAAGGGCACATATCCCTGCCAGAAATATTACAAATAGAGTAAAAAAATAGCCGTTCCGGTTATAGTATCCAGGCGGCGTGGCTACCTCTATTCCTCCTAGGACCTTGGCTATCACAGGGCTTGTGAGCCCCCAAAATACTACAACTACAATAGCAAAAAGGCCAACTATTGTAAGCTGTAGCATCATGGACTGGGAGAAAAGCTGAAACCTTTCAAATGAGACCTTCCTAGTCATTCGCTTAAAGGCAAGATACAATGCCACAACAGTCAATGCCAAAACTACAATGATGAGGTAGGTAGCTGAAGCCGTGTTGGTATATGCATGGCTAGACTTTATTATTCCGCTTCTGGTGATGTAGGTTGAGTAAATGATAAGTAGTGTTGTCAGAACTCCTAATAGGGGCGTCACCGTCCCCATCTTCCCTCGTCTTTTGTACTCTATTGACCCGTGGATATAGGCGGTAAGAGTGAGCCATGGCAGGATGGCTGCGGCCTCAATAGGGTCCCATGTCCAATATCCACCTAAGGCAAGCTCCTCGTAGGCCCAAAGACTCCCAATAGCCAAGGCAAATGTCATAAAGAGCCATGAGAAGCGTGCCCACATCCGCCCCGTCTTTTCCCAGTCCCCGGCCCCTTGCAACAGATAGGCCAAGGATACGGCAAAGACCACAAACACTAGCCCATATCCCAAAAACATCAGGGGCGGATGAAACGCATTGTAAGGCGTCTGAAGCATTGGGCTCAAGCCTTGCCCTTCGATAAACCCTTTCCCTTTAACATAATACCCGGCGCTCTTATAGGCGTCAAGCACCCGCCCGGTAGGAACTCTTCCTAGAATTGCCTCTTTATCTATCAGGTCCATCGTAGGGGCAAATGGTTCTGACATAACTGCCATGAAGGTAAAGAATGCGCCACCAAGGAGGACAATCACAAGAACTTTTCTAATAAATGAGCTTTCAAACCCGTTATGTTTATTCATGAAAACGGCTGCTATAAGGATTACCCATGACCATATGAGGAATGTCCCTGCCTGACCAGCCCACATAGCTGAGATTCTATAGACCCATGGCATAGTGGAAGATGTCCTGTCAAAAACATACTGAAAATTGAAATCCGGCAAAAGGAAGTAGTAAGCCAAAAGAGCCATGGAAAAAGTCAAAAAAGAGGCCGCAAGCTTAGGCCCCCAAACTGCAAATACCCTCGCCCAATTATCTTTTTTTCGGTCAAGCATTCCGAGGGCAAAGGCAGAAGCAAGAGAAAAGAAAAGCGCTCCGAACAGTAAAATGTTGCCAAATGCAGCCATAGTTTAGTCCTTCATATCCTTTACTATCTATTTTTTTGATTCTATTGTGTCTCTTATGTCCTGCTCATATTTGCTCGGACACTTTAATAGAAGCTTATTAGCAACAACTTTGTCAGGTGAAACAAGAGTTCCTATGACTGTAACCCCCACATCCGGCTTGATGGTTCCAGGGACATCACCAGTGTACTCCACATCAATTGTGGCATTGCCATCTGTAAGTCTGAAAGTATAGGT
>JAZFTJ010000096.1:0-5805 GCA_036446635.1 Hydrothermarchaeales archaeon (SeqCode)
TTAACTGTGGGGGCATTGCCACTGGCACTGATTATTATAATAGAGACTGTTTCTGTGTTGAGTTCCTTCTCAATCGTGTTCTTGTTGAAGAATATCTCTGTGGAGTCGTCTATGGTGAGTTCCACACGAGGATTTACCAACTCATTTGTTATGACAAGTGTCGCATTTGGAGGTCGGATATTCGTAGATTTTAGTAATGTTACTTGAAAATTTACAATGCCCCCGGTTTGCACTGTTTCTGCCGGCGTTGACGCGGGGTCTTTTACCACAAGGTAGTCCAAGGCGGCACTCGCTGTACCGGCACTCATAATGATTCCCAGTCCCATCACCATTAACAAAAGAACAGCCCTTCTCATCTCATATCCTCCTACATTATAGATTGGATGCCACCCAACAACTCATCCAGTTCACTTCCCATCTTTTCCTCTACGTTTTTGTCATTATTTCTTGTTTTTATTAGTTCATCAAACCTATTACTTAAATCTTTTATCCCGATCACCATTAGGCCCATCTCAGTCTGCTTCGCATTTGGTTCGTCGTGGAACATATATTCAACCTCGTAGCCGAATTTTTTCTTAATCCATCCTCTTGCAAAATCCGCATCGAACAACGTCCCCAGATCCCCTTTGGCGATGAACACCAGTTTTTCACATTTATGCATATCGAACTTCAGAAAAACATCGTCTCTTATCATCTTTTCAATCGTCTCTTTAATTGAAATGTCCTTGGCCCGTTCAGCTGTATATGCAAATGTTGAAACACTGCTTAGAGTATTTCTGAGGATATTTTCCTCCACGCTCAAAACCAAAGTAAATAACTTAACAATCATTTCGTCAACCATCTTGAAGGTCGATAATGAGTCCTCGCCCCTCTTCATAGGCACATTGCTGTCCAGTATCATGGCCCCGTCCACCGACGAAATGACTCTTTTGAGATTCTCATGTGTATTCTTAAGATGGACCTTTCCCTCTGCAATAGACGGAAGGACAAAGACACCTAACACCGGAGCCCTATATACCTCTTTAATTTTCTCCACTATCACAGGAATAGATCCCGTTCCAGTGCCCCCTCCAAGTCCAGCAAATGCTATGAGCAAATCATCCTTGTCGAATCCTGCTTTATGCATTAAATTCAATACTAACTCGGCTTCTTCGGTCATGATCTTCTTGCCGAGTTCCACGTTTATGCCTGTACCGTGAGCCTTTGTCCTGCTCTTGCCAATGAGTATCATATGTGATTTTGGAATGTTTTTCAGCTGGCTGATACTATCAGACGTGTCAATGGCAACCCCAACAAACCCCCTCTTCTTACTGGAAAACTTTGTTAAAAAATCTGTCACACTACTTCGATTATAAAAGTCATCAACAATCCTACAGCCAGCCCCCCCAATGCCGATCAGAGATAGCATCGTGCTACACCTACAGATTATCTATCTCATTAAGGAGAGAATCAAGGGACTTCTCACTCTCAGGCTCCTTTCCCACCTTCTCCTGAACACTCCTTGCCCTTTCCAACATATTTTTTACTCTAGGACAAGCAGAAATTCCAGACAAAAGAACAACACATCCCACGTAGTTGCTGCGCGGCAGAGGATAATCTCCTCCTCTGACCTCAGATCCGGATATGCTACTTTCCACCCACTGCCTAGCCTTCTCTATCCCCTTTCTGTCCAACTCAGTTGGCGGTCCTGCAATGACAAACAAGGCCTTGTTGGCCGACTTATAGTCACATGGCAACAGCAGACGTCCTTTTACCGCCCTTTTTGTAACAGACAATATCCTAGAGGCCCTGCCAATATCGTACTGTTTTTTGCTGAAGATACCAAAGAGTCTGGAAAAGAATCCCTGTTTTCTTTTCTTAATCCGTTCTGAGGCATAGCCGATGGTACATATGCCCCCATTCCTCAAAGTGTTGATGATCTCCGAGGAGTCCACGACCATCTCCCCCACATCCTTTTTGGACCTTACCTCCCCGGCTCTCGCTATGATGCCCAGCCTTTTTACGATCTCTTTGTTGATGCGGTCATAGGCCTCCTTGACACTCTCTCCTGCCCGAAGAAAGGCACCATTATCGACCAAGATTATGGCGTCTGAATTGGGTAGCAATGCCTTGAGGCTGCGTGCGGCGTTTAGCGTATAAATATCGCCCTCATTTTCTGCGGGCAAAATACCCAGCGCATATACCGGCTCATCATAGACTTCTTTTAGATGGCTTGTCACAATCGAGATAGCTCCACTACCTGTGCCCCCGCCCATGCCAGCTATGACCAGGAATGCATCAAAATCGGCCACCCCTGACTTCGAAACCCTGTTTGAGATTACTTCGATCTCGTCTTTTGCTATTTCGGCACCGAGCTTGTTATCCGCCCCGACTCCATGACCTTTGACTGAGGCCTCACCGATCAATATTCTGTCAGCTTGTGGCATATGTCTTAGACCCATCAGATCCGAGGTAGCGGTGTTGACTGCAAGTGTTTCAAACGTGTGGGAGGCATGGCTCCGTCGGTCGTCCGCTAGGAGGAGATCTGCGATCTTTCCACCTGCCTGTCCCAAGCCTATTACCATTATCTTCATTTTATCGAGTTTCTCCTAGTGACATTTATTAATCTAATAGCATTTATATACCTTTCACTATCGTTCTATTCATACCGAAAAAAAGGGGTGCTTCTGAACGGTGCAAAAAGGGTAAAAAAAGTATGAGTTTTATGGTTATTTATTTTTTTCTATTCGCAGTCATTATCCCTTGAAAAAATATCAACTAAGTGTCAATTATCTTATCGACGCTGATAATGTTTTCTCCCCCCCCTAACCCAACTTGCAAGTGTAAGCGATAAAGTTTAAATATAATCCTTGTTTGATTCACTCTATCGGTTCAGGTGGTGTAATGATCGAAGTTAGGTTCCATGGTAGGGGAGGTCAGGGCGTCGTAACTGCCGCTGACATACTCGCTATGGCTGCATTTTATGATGGGAAATTTTGTCAGTCTTTTCCCTTCTTTGGCGTTGAGAGGAGAGGAGCTCCTGTAACTGCTTTTTCGAGGATGGATGAAAGACCGGTAAGGTTGCGAAGCCAGATTTACACACCAGATTATGTGATTGTTCAAGACCCCTCGTTGCTTGAGATTATTGATGTCACTAGTGGTTTAAAAGACGAAGGCATTGTTATCATTAATACCGAAAAAAAGGCCAGTGAAGTTGATGTAAACACTAAGGCAAAAGTAGTGATAGTGGATGCTACAAAGATCGCCTTGGAAATCCTTGGAGTTCCTATTGTGAATACCTCTATGCTGGGCATATTTTCTGCTGCTACAGGTCAGGTCACTTTAGATTCACTAAAGAAGGCCATCAACGAGCGCTTCCCTGAGAGGTTGGCAGTTAAAAACGTGAAGGCCATAGAAACTGCTTATTCCAAGACGGAGGCTTTATTGTGAAGGTTTCTGTAAGCATAACGGATGTGGGTAACACCATAAAGACGAAGACAGGGGGATGGCGTACATTTAAACCAGTCTTTGAGATGGAGAAGTGTATTGACTGCGGAAACTGTTGGATATATTGTCCTGATTCCTCGATAATAATAGACGTAAAAGATGGGAAGAGGGTTTACAGTGCCAACATGGACTATTGCAAAGGCTGCGGTATATGCGCAAACGAATGCCCCACTGAGGCCATAGAGATGGTACTGGAGGAGAAGTAGATTGGCTAGAAGAGATGTGATGCATGGCAGCAGGGCGGTAGCCGAGGGCGTAAAGCTTTGTGATGTCAAGGTCATACCAGCCTATCCCATTACTCCTCAAACGCATATAGTCGAGGACCTGGCGAAGTTCGTGGCTGACGGCGAGCTTGACTGTGAGTATATAATGGTCGAGTCAGAGCACAGCGCAATGAGCGCTGCAATAGGTGCGTCAGCAACCGGTGCCAGGACGTTTACAGCAACAGCCTCCCAAGGCCTTGCCTTGATGCATGAGATGCTCTTTATAGCCTCAGGGATGAGACTTCCAATAGTCATGGTGAACGCGAACAGGGCATTGTCTGCCCCTATTAACATCTGGAACGACCAGGGAGATTCCATAGCTCAAAGAGATGCTGGCTGGATACAGATGTATGTGGAGACGAATCAGGAAGCCCTGGATACCACTATACAAGCATATAAAATATCTGAAAACCCAGATGTTCAGCTACCCACAATGGTCTGCATGGATGGGTTTGTCTTAACGCATACTGTCGAGCCTGTGGAGATCCCTGACAAAGAGGATGTAGACAAATTCCTGCCACCTTACAAACCTGTTGTTTACTTGGATCCAACTGATCCTATGACCCAAGGCGCTTTTGCGGACCCTTCAACTTTCACAGAATTCAGATATGCCCAAGAGGAGGCCATGCGAAATGCTTTGGAGGTTATCAAGGAGGTGGATGAGGAGTATAAGAATCTAACCGGAAGGGGATATGGTATCATTGAAGAATACAACACTAAGGATGCGGATATCGTGCTGGTATCCCTTGGCTCTGTTATAGGGACGATCAAAGAAGTTGTTGACGAGCTCAAAGAAGATTTTAGTGTCGGCATTTTAAAGATCAAGCTTTTCAGACCTTTCCCTGAAAAAGAAATACTAGCGGCCCTTAAGAATGCTAAGGTTGTAAGTGTTATAGAGAAGGATGTATCCATTGGCATGGGTCAGGGCGCCCTTTATAACGAGATCAAAGCTGCTCTTTATAATTCTGATATTCGGCCGAAGACCTTAGGATTTGTTGCTGGGCTTGGTGGCAGGGATATCACATTAGATAACATCGAAGAGATTATTTCGCTTTCCCAAACTGCCATAGTGCAGGATGTGCCTGAGATCACTTGGGTGGGATTGAAAGGGTGATGAGATGGAAGTCGTTGAAGACGTACCAAGCTATGTAAAATGCAGACAGAAGTGTGGCGCAAACCTTTTTGCGAATAGGTGTTATCGGTTTTCAAAGAACGTCAAGACTGTTTCAGATGAGGAGCTCTTTGCCCCAGGGCATAGGGCCTGTGCTGGATGTGCTGGCACAATTGCCATTAGACTTGCGCTTAAAGCCTTGGGTAAAAATACCATAGCGTCTGAGGCAACAGGGTGTATGGAGGTTGTCTCCACCCCTTATCCTGAGACGGCGTGGAAGATACCGTGGATACATGCAGCTTTTGAGAATTCTGCCGCTGTTGCAAGCGGTGTAGAAGCCGCATTGAAGGCCTTGGGGAGAAAAGAAGGAGTCAATGTTGTTGCGTTCGGTGGAGATGGAGGCACAGCGGATATCGGCCTTCAGGCTCTCAGCGGGGCCATGGAGCGGGGTCATGATATGACATACATCTGCAATGACAATGGGGCGTACATGAATACAGGTGTTCAAAGAAGCGGGTCAACTCCCTACGGTGCCGCTACTACCACAACTCCGGCGGGTAAGGTATCTTTTGGCGAGAAGAGGCCTAAAAAAGACATTCCACACATAATTGCTGCTCACGGCGTGCCCTACGTGGCCACGGCCTCTGTTGCTTTCCCCTTGGATTATATGGAGAAGGTGAAAAAGGCGGCCTCGATTAAAGGCCCGTGTTACATTCAAGTTCATTCACCATGCCCCCCTGGATGGGGATCGGCCTCTGAAAAAAGTATAGAGATAGCACGCCTAGCGGTTGACACTGGAATGTGGATATTGTATGAGATTGAGAATGGCAGAAGCCGGGTAACTTATAAGCCTACTAAGAAGGCTTTGGTTAAGGACTATCTGAAGACGCAGAGGAGATTCAGGCATCTGACTGATGATGTGATAGAGAAGATCCAGGAAGATGC
>JAZFTJ010000097.1:0-8695 GCA_036446635.1 Hydrothermarchaeales archaeon (SeqCode)
CCGCTGCTTTTGCTTCAGCCTCGTTCTTGGCATCACCTCTTAAAGCCTTCGTCACTGCGTCCCAAGCATCATCCGCAGATGAATTGGCATCAATTGCTTCAACCTGTTGAACTGTCTCCGCACTTTCGATCAGATCAAGAACCTTTTGCTTTTCAGCATCTAGATCTGAGGGTGTATCTTTAAATGCGTCCCTTACTTCTTTGGTCTTGTTCAACTTGGCAGATTTCAACCTCGCTACTTCTTCCGCTGCCAATTTTGACTCTGCTGCCTTCCGTTCCTCCTCTGCCTTTCTGGCTTCGGCAGCGGCTTTTTGAGCTTCGGCAGCGGCTTTTTGAGCCTCTGCTATCTTTGCCCCATCCTCTTCCTTACCTATTGGAATTATTTTCATCCCTACTGTTGCGACGATACCCACTATGATTAAAATAATGACTATCCCTATTATTCTAGCAAGTTTTTTTCTCTTATCAGGCTCCTCCTCTGGTGCTGCTGGGACTGCAGGAGTTGGAGCTGCTGGTGCTGGAGCTGGTACCCCATTCTTTTCGGCAGGTATTTTCTTTCTGAGTGCTTCAAGCCTGCCTACAATGTCATCGTCTTTTTTTCCCTCGGGCATTGCATCGCTCCTCTAGAGCTAATTAAGTGACAATTGAACTGTTTTCATACTATCCCTAAGTTGCATATATAAGCCTTTCCGTAGGGCTAGAAATTCAATTTTTTCCTAAAATAACCCATTATTTTGGATAAAAAACCTTTCTCTTGCGGTATATACCGCTTTCCTATCAAATTCGCCGCCAACGACTTAATGATTATCGAAGGTTCTGAATCAGGATATTCCAAGACGAAAGGCACTTCATAAGCTAAGGCCTCTTTGATCTTTTCGCTTTCAGGGATAATTGAAATGACGGTTGAATCCAGAGTATTTTCAACTTCCTCCTTAGTCAGTTCTCGGCTTTTATCCTCCACCCGGTTCATTATTGTGCCTATAACTTTGGCGCCCATCCTCTCGGCTAAAATCTTCATCTTTAATGCATCAGATACCGATGATACCTCGGGCATTGTGACAATGATCACCTCTTGTCCTCCATCCATGACCATGGCAGCGTCTCTCCCGGCAGGAGCATCAATGACAAGGATTTCAATGTCAGAGGGGATTTCCTTTAAAGAGGCTTTCAGCATCTCCATATTCTCCTCGTTAAAACCATCAAGAGTAATTCCTGCAGGAATCACCCGCACTCCGCACGGACCCTCGTACATGACATCCTCAATACCTACCATGCCAGTCAATGTGTCTATTAAAGCGACAGGAGGGTTTCTCAGCCCCATTATTATCTCCAAATTGGCCATCACAACATCTGCATCAATAACTGCCACGCTCTTCCCGAATTGAGCCAAAGACACTGCCAAATTCGCCGACAGGGTCGTCTTTCCTACACCGCCTTTTCCGGAAGCTATAACGATAAATCGGGTCACTTTTTCCCCCTCCTTGATACTCCTCTAATGGCTTCAATACCTGGCAATTTCTCACCAGATAAAAACGAGACACATGCCCCCCCTCCAGTGCTAATATGTGTGATGCCTTTTGAAGCGCTAATGCTGTTTGCTAAGGTTGCTAGGTGCCCGCCTCCAATTACTGATATTCCGTTTGAAGATGCAATGGAATTCAGCATTTCCTCTGTTCCTAAAGAGAATTCTTTCATTTCAAAGACACCTGCAGGTCCGTTTGCAACTATAATCTTTGCATCTTCAATTATAGATTTATACTGTATAATGGTTTCAATCCCGATGTCTAAAATTCGGTTATCCGGTATCTTCTCCACTGTGGTCTCAACTCTTGAACCGTTATTTTGGAAAGCCAGATCCAAAGGCATCTCTATCTTACCCTCATATTTGTCCATAAGACCTTTAGCCTCGGGTATAAAGTTATCCAGACCTAGCTCTTTTAAAAATTTAGAGTTTTGGCTTCCTATTTCCTTACCGCTTGCCGCCAAAAAGATATTTGCAACTACACCGGACGTTAAAATTTTGTCAGCTATGCCTCTTTCTAAGACATGTTTTATCACTTTAAATGAGTCGTCTGCCTTGATACCGCCCAAGCAAAAAACACGCGGTTTTTCTTTAGACTCCATTACCCCAGTTAGTACTGTTATCTCTTTTTCCATCAACCTGCCAAAACAGCTCGGCATCACCTGGGGGAAGCCCACTATAGAAGGTTGACTTCTGTGTGAGACTGCAAAGGCGTCGTTTACGTAGAAATCAGTGTAAGATGAGAGCTTTCTGACAAGATCTATCTTCCCTTGTTCTTCTGGAGTTTGAGAGATTACGTCTTTGGACACCTCGTCAGAGCAGAACCTGATGTTTTCCAAAACCAGGACCTCTCCGTCTTTTAATTTTTCAATCGCAGTTTTTGCCCCATCGCCATATGTATCGTTTACGTATTTCACCTGTCTTTTAATAATCTCTCTTAACTTTTTAGCATGTGGTTCCAGCGGGGTGAAATCCTTTTTTCCTGGTCTGCTCTGATGGGCAATTATTATAACTTTGGAATCTTCGAGATCGTGCAACGTGGGTATATGGCTCCTGAGCCTCATATCATCCAAGATAATGTTACTCACTGGATCCATTGGAGAATTAATATCCAGCCTAAGCAAAACCCGTTTATGAGCGAGATCAAAATTATCTAAGGTCGGGAGCTTCAAGCTTCTTCCTCCAGTTCAAGTCTTGTCCTCCTCTTATTATACCTTTTGTATACCTTTTGCTTTTGTATTTACCGAGACGTTAGTGTACTTCAGTTTAGTAAGAGTTTAGATTGATGCTTAAACGGAGTTGGAGTTCGAAAAAAACGCATTATATCCCTCCCAAAACGTTAAAATATGCTTAGCTATCTATTTTAATATCCTGAGGTTAAAATGACCTATGATTTTCTTGCTGCTGAAAGGAAGAAAAAGAAGGTTATTTCAGCTGAGGGCACGACTTTCGGGGGCATACTGGGCAAGGCGTTGGAGAGGGCAGCTCGAGAAAGCGAAACTGAATATGATATCTTGATGGGTATAGATAGGGCAGATGAAATAGGGAAGGGTGTTGAAGGAGAAATACTTGAAGACGGCCCAGGATATAAGATAATTAAGAAAAAGGATGAAAAAACCCCCGTATATCTGGTCGCTCTCCCTATACTCAGCAAAGAGGACAAGAAACTCTTAAGACAGATCGAGAAGAAGGCGATAGTGGACATTGATATCGATCCAGAGTCTATTTTAGATCGTGAAAAGAAGAAAAAGACTTTTTTAAGAGAAGTCCTTAAGTTCATAGATAAACGATTTCCTGATCTCTCTCGAGATAAACGCAACTCTTTTGCATCTCTAATTGTTCAGGATATGGTGGGATATGGGCTGCTTGACCCTTTACTCTCAGATGACGCTCTGGAAGAAGTTATGATTTTATCGACAGGGAAAAGCGTCTATGTATATCATAGAAAGCATGGTATGTGTAAGACAAATATTGTCTTCGAAACTGATGATGCTGCTATAAAGATAATCGCGAGAATTGCCAGATCTGTTGGTAGAAGGATTGACGCTTCTTCCCCTTTGTTAGATGCTAGGTTAAGGGATGGATCTCGAGTAAATGCTACTGTCCCTCCCATATCCTTGGGCGGACCCTCTCTTACCATTAGGAAATTTAAGGCTGAGCCTTTGACTATCTTGGATATAATCAACTTTGGAACTCTTGGCCCTGATGTCGCTGCTTTTCTCTGGCTTGCTGTTGAGGGATATGAAGTAAAGCCTGCGAATATCCTTGTCTCTGGTGGAACTGGCTCTGGTAAGACTACGACGTTGAATTGCCTGGGCTCTTTTGTACCATCGACCGACAGGATAATAACCATCGAAGACACTGCTGAACTCCAGTTGCCGGTAGAACATTGGATCAGGCTTGAAACAAGACCACCAAATGTCGAGGGGAAGGGGAAGATTTCGATGGACACTCTTCTTCGCAATACCTTGCGCATGAGACCTGACAGGATCATAGTAGGAGAGGTTAGAGGCAGTGAAGCCAATACCTTGCTGGCTGCGATGAACACTGGACAATCCGGATCTCTTGGAACCGTTCATGCGAACACTGCAAGAGAAACCATCACCAGACTGACAAGTGCCCCCATGAATGTGCCTCTGGTTATGATCCCTGCTCTTAATCTTATATTGATGCAGAATAGGCTTCATCATAAAGGAAAGACTATACGGCGTATAACCGAGATTGCTGAAATATCTGGGAGTGGTGGGACTTTTCAGCTGAATATAATTTATGAGTGGGATCCTAAAAAGGATGTTGTAAAGCCAACAGGAGTTCCTATTATATTGAAGCGCAAGCTGGCTGAGTTAAGAGGAATTGATGTAAGCGCTATTGATAAGGAGCTTGAGAGAAGGACCAAGGTACTGGAGTGGATGTTAAAAGAGGGGGTAAAGGGAGTTAAAAAACTAGGTGCATTAATAAACCAATATTATATCGATCCTGAGAGTTTTATGAAAAGAGTGGAAGGGACTGCTAAAGAAGATAAAGAAGCTGAAGAGAAAACGGTTAAAAGGAAAGATTTGGGGCTTTTGTTAGAAATGACAAAAGCATCTAAAAAGGTGCGCGAGAAAAAGCTGATCATAGAAGAGGTTTTGGAGCAAGATGAGCTTCATAAACTTGTGAAGGCAAAAGATGAGAAAAATCCTGTTTATCTGGTCGATCTTCCAAAGTTTACTAAGTATGAAAAAGAGATGCTTGAGTTAGCTGAGAAGACCGCAATAGAAGAAATAGAGATCGATCCTGCAAGTTTGGAAAATAAGGAAGAAGCCAAAGAGGTATTTACAAATAAAGTCGAGTCGATCGTCAAATTGCTCTACCCAGAGGTAAATCCAACTAAACTTAAGAGCATGACCCAGTTAGTCGTCCTGAACATGATAGCATATGGTCAGCTGGAGCTTCTTTTTGAGGATGAGAAACTTGAAGAGATTATGGTAATTGGATCAGAAAGACCGGTTTATGTCACTCATAGCAAATATGGCACTTGTAGGACGAATCTCGTATTTGATAGCGATGAAGATATTGAGAGGATCTTGGACAAGATAGCAAGTTCGGTGGGTAAAAGGATCGATAGGTCCGTTCCTCTTTTGGATGCTAGGTTGTCAGATGGCTCGAGATCAAATGCAACTATCCCCCCCATATCTCTAGATGGTCCTACGTTGACTATACGAAAGTTTAAGGCTGATCCTCTGACCATAGTTGACCTCGTCAACTTCAATACCCTAAATACTGAGGTTTCTGCTTATCTTTGGCTGATTGCTGAGGGATTTGGGATCAAAGCCGGAAACATCCTCGTAGCCGGAGGTAGCGGCAGCGGCAAGACCACAACTCTTAACTGTCTCTGCTCCTTCGTGCCCACAACTGACAGGATAATAACTATCGAGGATACCGCTGAGATCCAAATTCCTATAGAACATTGGGTCAGGCTTGAAACTCGACTCCCAAATGTTGAGGGTGAAGGCGAGGTTACCATGGATGATCTAGTCAAAAACACCCTGCGTATGAGACCTGACCGGATCATAGTCGGTGAAGTTAGGGGTCCGGAAGCCAGGACTTTATTCACTGCGATGAACACAGGACACGATGGATGTATGGGCACACTTCACTCAAACTCTGCAAAAGAGACTATCACTCGGCTTACAAATCCGCCGATGCTTGTTCCAAAAATAATGCTCCCTGCTCTGGATCTAATACTTATGGAACAAAAAATATATTATAAAGGGGAGACATTAAGAAGAATAACCGAGATTGCCGAAATAGCCGGACAGGAAGGCGAGAAAACGACGCTTAACTATGTATATGAATGGGACGCTAAAACCGATACAATCAAAACCACAGGAATCCCCAGCATTTTGAAAACGAAGATCGCCAAGCTTAAAGGAGTAGACTTAGATGGGATCGATAAGGAGATATCCAAGAGAAAGTTTGTTTTGGACTGGATGGTAAAGAAAAATATTAACCAGATAGATGAAGTGGGCAGAGTATTTAATAGATATTATTCAAATTTCGACGGGCTTGCAGAAGAGATCCAGAATGATCATTTAATAGAGAATCCATAGAGGTCTATGAATATGGCTGAAAATGTCATCCTGAAGCTGATTGACAAGATAGGGTTCAAAGCATTGGATGGGGCAACGGCTGCTAGGAGGAGGATAGCTGAAGTTTCCACAGCACTCCGTGAACAAGAAGAAGCCGTAACCTCATTAAGAGAAAAACAGGCATCTGAGAAGGATGAGAGAAAGAGGGCCATGGAGGAGAAGCTCTCGGCGATAAAAGAAAGCGTAAGCATTGGTGTTGAAAGCGGCGAAGAAAGGGTTGATATTAAAAGAGATGAATTGGAGGTCCCCTTTTCGATTCGACTCACAAACTTCATCTCAGACTTGGCCTCAGGACCGGCTCAGGGTTTTGGATCCTTTTTCGGCAATATTCAGGAAGATCTTTATAGGGCAAATATAATAATGCCGGCTAAAAAGTACATCGCTCTTTCCATAGGGATTAGTGCGATCGTCGCCGGAGTGATAGGGATAGTTGGAGCCATACTGTTATCTACTATGATGGGGGGTTTGGGGTTGATTGTTGGGCTCTTTATTGCCGTTCCTGTATTCTTTATAGGGCTTGTTATCGCGAAAAGTAAGCCTCGCTCAAAAATCAAGGTCAGGTCAGACTCCTTTGGTAGAGAGCTGCCGTTTGCGTTAAGACATATGGCTACACAGCTTACATCGGGTTCGGGTCTTTTGGAGACTATGCGTTCTGTCTCTGAAAGTGGCTATGGAGTACTGTCAGAGGAATTTAAAAGGGCGATACTTGAAGTTGAAAGAGGTGCTACCATTGAGGAATCGTTTGAGAGGATGAATCTGAGAATCAATTCTGAAGGCTTAAAAAAGGTTTCAAGACAGATAATCTCCACAATTCGAACTGGTGGCAATCTTGCAAACACTTTAAAGGTCATGGCAGGGGAGATATCTATGGAAATGCGAATGAAGCTAAAAGATTACATCCAGATCCTGAATACATTTACCCTTATGTATATGTTTGTCGTTGTCGTGGCCCCTGTGCTTATAACAACTATGGTCATTGCAATGGGTATAGCCATGGGAGGGCTCCCCATACCAGCAGATGTGATGTGGGCGTTATATTTGACCTTCTTTGGTATAGGGATTTATATGTCAATTATGATCAAGAGGTTTGAACCCAAGGTGTAAAAAATGGCGAAGTTGAAGGTTACTATCCCAAAACGCTTGGTGCCCAAGAAGGTCGTAAGAAGCCTCGATCGTAAATTGATGGATGCTGATATGGCCTTTTCTGGAGTGGAATGGTTTACTATATGGGTTTTTGTCGGCGCTTTTTTATTCGTGATTACAACGTTATTATTCTCAATTTTTATTGGATTGGCCACTATTATAGCGTCAATTGCTTTGATGTCAATGCTTCCCACTATGAAGGCGGATAAAAGAAGGGGCGCCATTGAAGTCATGTTACCTGATGCCCTTCACCATATGGCGGTTGCGGTCAGAACAGGTCTTGTTTTGGAAAGTGTTATCCAAGAGATCTCAGAGGCCGAATACGGCCCATTATCCCTAGAATTTGCCAGAGTTACAGTAGAGATCAGGAGGGGAAGGCCTCTAAAAGACGCTTTAATGGCTTTTGCTTATAGAACAAACTCAATGAATATCCAGAGATCTATGACAATGATACTAGAGGGTATGGAGTCTGGTGGGCCAATAGCCGACATTTTAGACGAAATCTCAGACGATATGCGGGCAGTTAGAGAAATCCAGCGAGAGAGAAAATCACTTACATCCCAACAGACATCTTTTTTGGGTATGGCGTCTTTGATTGCAGGGCCTTTTGTCATGGGCACAGTAGCTGCGCTTCCGGAAATAATGGTCAAAGTTGCTGGCAAAGGACAGTTCAGCCCTGAAATACTTTCGGAGATGGAGGGAGTAGTAGGCGCCCTCACATTTTATGTCTTCGCCCAGGCTTTTGCCGGTGGGATCATGATGGGGGTTGTCATGTACGGAGATATGAAAAAAGGCTTAAAATTTGCTATTCCGATGGGGATAGCTGCCTATGTAATTTTTTTGGGAGTGAAATTTATAATGCCGAGCATTACTTTGATGATGGGATAAACGTAGAAATAACCCTTGATTTTGAACGTAAATTTTCTCTCAAGTTTACGTCCACGTAAACCCTTGTGTTTACATAGGTATAAACGGTTATCTTATATTACTGACCCCCCTTAATTAATAGCATAGTTATATAACAATGGATGGAGGATAGAATTAAATGTTTGAGAGATTTTTAAAAGAGGAAAAGGGACAGGGCGCAATTGAGTATATCCTGCTTGCCGGCGGTATTATCGTAGCTGCAGTGGTTATTTTTGCAATATACTCAAGGATGACCAAAACTGCAGGAAACAAGCTAGAGGCAGCCACTGGTACAGCGACAACTGCGATGAGCGATGCGATAACAGGCGCAGCAGCGAATATGACCGCTTAAGTGAACTAGCTTTTTGTGTGGGGGCCTCGTCCCTCACTTTTTTACTTTTTTTACCTTTGAGTTATTCTTTAGTAAAATCATATTCCATCTTTTGTTTGGTGGGGGTGTGGAATTCCTGATTTATTTTCCGGCATTATTTGAC
>JAZFTJ010000098.1:0-12130 GCA_036446635.1 Hydrothermarchaeales archaeon (SeqCode)
GCCGAGAAGATTCTCTAACGGCAAGACTCAGATGGACGTAGTAGATGATGTACTGGAGGAATTCGAGAGCCACAACATCGTTCTTCTCAAGGGCGTTGTGGGAAGTGGGAAAAGCCCTATGGGGATCCATGTTGCAGGTGCCATGGGCCGGGGTCTTATAAATGTCCCTTTAAAACCCCTTCAGGATCAGTATAAGGCGGATTATGAGGGAAGGCTTAGGGTCTTGGTTGATGGTGCTCCGTTACGGATTAACGTGGTAAAGGGGAGAAATAACTTCAGATGTCCGCATATGGCAGGTAGGGGGAGACATCTATGGTGCAGTTCAAAGGAGCTATTGTGCACAGTGGCACTTGACCGGGAGACGCCGCGATATAAGATAGCTAAAAGATGTCCGTATTGGTCGCCTGTATATCCGTATAAGATCGACTCCTTGGACTGCGATATACTTGAATTTGAGTCCATCGGGGGCAAGCAGTTTTTCCATAGGAGAAGAGAGGGGTGTGGGTATTATGATCAGTTTGAGAGTTATCTTAAAAGTGACATACTCGTATTTAACAATGCTAAGTGGTATTTTGAGACCATAATGCGGCGGAAGCCGAAGGTGGATATCGAGGTCTTTGACGAGGCGGATCTTTTTCTTGATTCTCTTACAATGAAGACAGTTTTATCTGCTCGAAAGGTCGATATGCTTGTAAAAGAGGCGAAGACTGTAAGGGATAGTTTAGCTTCAGATGATGCTTCAAAGGGGGATAGGATTTTAAGGATTGCTGAGGACTTTAAGAGGTCCTTCTCTGGCTTTTTGGAGAAACGGAATGATAACACACCCTATGATTATGACGATGAAGCTGGCTCAGTTATACATGCTTTGACTAATCTTCTAAAAACGCTTGACACTGATCTTTCAAACAGCATCTTACTAGAGGTTAAGAGGATTCTTGAATACAAGGATATGGTAAGCTATTATATCAGCTGGTACAACCCGAAGGTCACCTTCTTTATACCTCAGCCCGAGATTATCTTAAAGGAATTTCTTTCCAACTCAGCTGAAAAGACGTTGTTCATGTCAGCTACTCTTCAGAGCAGCAATGTGCTTAAAAGCATATTTGGTTTGGATGATTTCGGCTTTGTCGCCGGGGAAACCAAGCAGCCTGGCAAACTCTATGTTAGAAGAGTTGGAAGAGAAAAATCTGTGAATCACTCCAACTGGAAACAGAAGGGGTTTCAAGAAGAATACTGGAGGACCTTGTCAAAAATACTCGTCACCTCTAAAAGGCCGACGCTTGTCCAGGTACACTCATTCAAATATCTCCCAGACGACAACCGATATCCAGATATACCCTCAAGAAAAAGCATCAAAGAAGATGATCAGGAGGAGTCGTTGAAAAGCTTTATCAGAGGAGGAAGAAGCCTGATCTTCTCGACAAAGACAGACCGGGGAGTAGATCTGCCAGATGATACCTGCCGGAGCATTGTATTGACCAAATATCCGTTTCCAGATCTAAACGACCCGGTTTTAAGGGTTATGAGAAAGCGGATGAGTGAGGTGCCTTTCTGGAACTACTATCGGGATATTGCAAAAAGGGAGTTCTACCAGCAGATTGGACGAGGTCTCAGGAGCGAGGATGACTGGCTGGAGGTCTGGAGCCCGGATATGAAGGTGCATGAAGAGTTGAGAAAATCTGGAATAGGTTAAACCATCAGCATATCAAAATTTAAGAGTGCCTCAGTGCTCATAGGTAATTTTCTAGCGTTAGATTTAATGTAACATGATGTTAGATGTATCAATTTTATTGAAAAAAAGCCGCCGGCGGGCTTCATGAGTCCATGTTCGAATCCCCAAACTTAGTTTTCGCTGGTGGCAGTGCCTGCCTCAACTGGTGTGTGTGAGACTTTCTTATCCTCTATCTTTGCTTTTTTTCTAATTGGTTTAACTTTTCTACCAACGGCTTCAGTCCCTGAGTCCACTTTGAACACAGATACAGCTGTCTGAAGTTCATCCGCGAGGTTTGCAAGCTCTTGTGCTGATGCTGTCATCTCTTCCATTGAGGCTGTCTGTTCCTCTGTAGCTGCTGCTGCTTCTTCTGTCCCTGCTGCTGCGTCTTCGGCAGCCGATGCAATGACATCTATTCCTTTGACAACTTTCTCAACTGCTGCAGTTTGCTCCTGAGTAGCTGCAAATATTTCTTGGACCTTACCGGCGACATCGTTTACAGATGAAACGATCTCTACAAAGGATCTCATAGCATTATCCACGACCTCAGCTCCTTCGGCAACTTTTATTGTGCCTTTATCTATAGATTTCACGGCCTTGTCGGTGTTGGTCTGGATATCTTTTATAAGAACTGAGATCTGTTGTGCAGCCTTTGCACTGTTTTCAGCAAGCTTTCTCACCTCCTCTGCGACCACCGCGAATCCTCTGCCGTGGTCCCCTGCCCTTGCAGCCTCTATGGCAGCATTAAGAGCTAGAAGGTTGGTCTGCTCCGCGATATCTGTGATGACTTTCACGATGTCCCCTATCTCCTCGGATTTCTCATCAAGATCGCCGACTACCTCGGAGGAAGACTTAACCTCCTCGTACACCTGCTTCATCTTCGCGGACGCGTTTTCAGCGGCCTCACCACCGGACTGGGCAAGCTCGTTGGTCTTGTCAGATAACTCGGTGGCACTCTGCGCGCTGCTGGATATCTGATGGACCCTCTCAGAGAGTGACTTCATTTCGGCAGAAGCATTCTCCACCTGATGTGCCTGGTTTTGAGCTCCGCTTGCGATCTGTGTCACAGTCGATGTTACTTGTTCTGTGGTGGCGTTCATCTCTTCGCTTGATGCAGCAAGTTCCTGAGATGTCGCTGAGACCGTGTTCGCAGAGTCCTTGACCTGAACTATAAGCCCTTTAAGTGAGTCAACCATAGCCTTGAAAGCATTTATCAAGACATTGATATCACCCTTCGCTTCTATTTTGACATCTTGGGTCAGATCGCCAGCCGCCATTTTCTCAGCAATCTTAGATAGCTCCTTAACAGGCCCTGCGACATTGTCAAGCATATGGTTTAAGGACCTTGCCATCCGGCCTATCTCATCATCGGTTTGGATGTCAATCCGCGTTGTAAGGTCCCCTTCTTCGCCGAGCTTTTTAAGGCTTTCCACAATTCTGTTAATGGGTTTTGTAATGATCTTTGTCAGGATTAGAGCCACAACGATCCCAGCCACACATGATAGAACCCAGAGAAAAAAGCCAGTCCTCATTGAATTAGCTAGTTGAGTGTTTAAAAGTTCTATTTGGGTGGTTGCCTGCCCACCTATTTCGAGCATCGCATCTAAATTTTGTTGGATAGAATACATCGAGTAGGCCATGTAGGCAAATAAAAGGCCGCCAATAGATCCGATTGTCATGCACCCTCCTAATATCTTATATCCGATTTTCAAATCTTTGAATTTTTTTATAATGTAGTTCGTCATACTTCCCACATTCCCCATTTACTAATTCGTTCTTCCAGGATTTTGCTACTTGTTTTAGATGTTTATTATAAAAGTTGAGACATTCACTCTTTCTAATTTGTTTGTTGATTAATAATTTTTTTAATCTTTGAATTCTTGAATCCAATATATTGATAAACGTTTTATTTCGAGTCTTGAAACATCCTCATAAAGAAATAGGGAGGGCTTACTCAGTCCATGTTCAGAACAGCTTATTTTCACTTCGTATAGACCTGGCTTTCGCATGTAGGAAGTAGAGAATGCATTATGGATATTTCCCCTCTAAAAACAAACATATGTTTTTTTATCTATTTAAATCTTCTTATTCTATTCATCGTTGAACTTGTTTATGAAACATGGGAAGTGCACCTAAAGTCAAACTTAAATACCGCCCCAACGATTTTATCATATGAGTAAGATTGACCTCGAATCCATCGGCTGGGACCCTTTCTTTGAGGCCACTTTCAAGGAGTTTCCTACGGGATTTCAGCCAGGGCGCATTTCTGCCAGGCACAAGAACTCATATAGAGTTCTTACTTCATCAGGTGAGGTCTTCGCCACCATCTCGGGGAAGATGCACCTCAGGAAAAGCTATCCCATAGTGGGAGACTGGGTGGCAGTCAGTCTCTGGGAGGACGGGAAAAAGGCCACCATCGAGGAGATACTGCCTAGGAGAACCAGTGTATCCCGGAAGGTCACTGGAAAGAGGGGGGAGGAACAGGTTATTGTGGCCAACGTGGACCATATCTTCATCGTTACATCTCTGGACAGGGACTTCAACCTGAAACGACTTGAACGATACTTGGCCATCGTGAGGGAGAGTGGGGCGAAACCTGTCATCATCCTGAACAAGGCCGACCTCTGCATGGATGTCGTCTCGAATAAGATACAAGTGGAAGTGTTAGCCAAGGAGACTCCCGTGTATGTAATCAGTGCCCTCAATAACAAAGGATTGAATGAATTGACTCCCTATCTGAAAAGGGGAATGACAGTAGCCCTTCTGGGTTCATCTGGGGTGGGGAAATCCACCCTGATAAATTCCCTCCTTAGAAAGGACGCACTGAGAGTCCAAGAGGTCCGGGAAACCGACCACAGAGGAAGGCATACCACTACCCACCGGGAGCTGTATAACTTGGAGAACGGAGGAATGGTTATCGATAATCCTGGTATGAGGGAGATACAGCTTCTAAACGTGGATGAAGGGATAAAGGAAACCTTTTCAGATATTGAGGAACTTGCTGGCCGATGCAAATACAAGGACTGTAGGCACATGACAGAGCTAAAGTGTGCAGTCAAGGAGGCCATTGAGGAAGGGACACTTTCTCCTGGGCGCCTGGAGAATTACAATAAGCTGAAAAGGGAAGTGAGGTATTCAAGTATAAAGGATACATTAGCTACGTCCAGGGCTGTGGACAGGGCAAAATGGGACCACATTATCAGGGATGCCAACCTGGAAGATGGGTTCGACCACCGGGAAAGGGCGGCCTTCAAAAGAAAGATAAGAAAAAAGAGAGAATGAATCACCTATTGATTCCATCAATTGTTATTTAAAACCTACTTGAAAATTAGAAAAACTGCCTCAGTGCTCATAGGGTTCATCATATTGTTTCAAAGAAACAAGCTCAGTTCGCCCATCATTCATCATCGGCGAACATGTTTACAATCATCGGCGGTATAAAGATTACGTTGGGTAATGAAGTTTTTGAGCATCCATCCGACGATAAGATCGTGGAGATAGGGGGAAGTATCTCAACGAGAAAGTCGGCAATGGGAGTCACGCCTTCTCAAGGAGACAGCAACATCTCCATTGAGGAAGTTACCTGAGGGCGATTTTTTTTATGATAAGGCGGATTTTATACTATCTAACTGTAATCCCCTTTTTCTTCATCCTCGTTAAAAAATCAACTTCAGATTCGGTGTTTCTCAAGGCGCGAATCTCCTTTGCAGTATCACCGACCTTTGGGGTGACAACCTCGAGAAATTTGACATACTCTAAAGGGGAGAGTTCCTTTTTTAAGATGTCTATAGCCTTCTCAAAGATCCGTATCTTGTTAGGCTCTGTAGGCATTTTTAGAACCTCTCTATAATATTTTTTTGGAATCAAACGGATGATCAGCTGCGCTTTTGTAAATCTAGTGATCTTTTTTTCTCGATCATTTATATTGTCAACTCGATGTGTTTTGCATCCTTTGACTTTATTTCGACTACTGCGCCTTTTGTGAGACCTATGGCTTGAGCTAGTTCTTTTGGAATGCGGACGATTATTGATTCGCCCAGGGTGCCAACTTTTACCTTCGTTCCTCTCTTGAACTTATTGATTATCAACGCTTTTTCAGCATCCTCGGAATCTAGATATTCCTCACCGCACTTGTCACATCTCCAAGCTCTCATTTTGAACCCATCCATCACTATACTGGTCTCTTCTGCCCATTCATCGCAATTAACACATTTCATCTTTTCTTTTTTCATTTTCATTTCCTCTTCGTAAATTTTCCCACATGGACTATAACATAAACCTCTTGCTTAGACCAGAATTCAAATGATTTAACCACAACTACTTTTATGGTCTTATTCTTGAAATCCAGACATTTCTCAAAGGTACCTTTTTTTCTTCTACTCGTCGAACAATCATAGCCGTCTTTGAGGATTTGCAGGACATCATACAAGTCCATTCTGGAATTCTTGAGTTCATTGTACACACTTCTCGTTGGTCTAAGAGGCAAACCTTTGTAACGAATGTCCATAGATATCTCAATTAGATATCTTACATAAATATCTTTTTATTAACAAGAGAAAAGAGTTATTAGAAAATTTAACAGAGATCGCTCACGATCACATCTATGTCTCCAGGAAGCTTAAGAAGGAGAGAAGACGATGAAATTTAAGCGAAGTCCATCTTCTACTCAAATGCAAAATTCTTTGCTTATCTCATTTCTCCTCAAGAAGCCTTTTTTCGCCTTTCAAATTTTTTATGTCAGTAACATCTTGGGTTACTTCCAATGTTCCAAGAAAACTATGATTTTCATCTCTAACGGCGAAGTAGCGTATGTGAACGAGCCTCTCATTCATATTGATCCAGAAAGCAACCGAATCTCGACTGCCGTCTCTGAAAGATTGTATGATCTTCTCGACGACATGAATGCTTTTAGGAGGATGACAGTTCTGAACCTTCCTGCCCAATACCGATTTTGTCCTTGGAAACACTCTATCTTTACTGTCAGAGAAGTATTTCACCTCATCGTCTTTATCAACAAAAGTGATATCAACAGGAAGAGTGTTTAAAATGTTTAGAAGCTCTTTAAAATGAAGATTTCCTGTAGGAAAGGACACCATGTCCCCGGTTTTTTCCACAACATCCTCTTGAGACATTTTGAGTAATCCTACCTCTTCAGGAACATCGATATAAACATAGCCTATCTCACTACCATCCTCTAATACCACCTTCCATTCGTCAGCGCTAAATTTTTCAAGAGCCGCAGGAAATAGAATCTTCTCTTCTTTAGAAATCATACCATCTATCTCTTCCAGCAAAGGGTTCAAACACTCAGTTCTGTATCTTCCAAATTCTTCACTATTATCTATCCCACTAATCTTGGAAAGACATGTTTTAAGCATTGCCCGGATCTCATCATCTTTACCCCACATAACCTTCGAAGGCCCGGAAAAACCATGCTTTTCATGATAAGGAAACAGCGACTCCTCCTTTCTTTTATAATGAACCTTTACACCGTTTAACTCTTCCAAGTTCTTTTTAAAATCATTTTTAAAATCAGAAAATTCTCTGCCACTAATCCCCTTAACAGCTTCTTTTATCTTATCAAGAACACCACTGATTCCTCTATTTTCCGCTATAAACAAATTCACAGGATGAGACGGATTATCCGGCGATTGCAACGTCTCTTCCAACATTGATTCAAAGAGAAGCGCATGGACATTACAGAATTTCCTAATTTCCTCAGGACTAACACCCTCACTGATCAGAGATTGTTCAATCTCAGCAATCTCAGAGGACGATATACTACCCACTTCCCTCAACAGTCTATCCCGCGCCTCCTCGGGAGACATCCCCCTATGGAGCCTTGATATAATATCCTTGACAACATCTTTTTTTGATAGTTTCTCATCTGAATATTCGGACATCTTAGAAACCCCCTTTAATATTTGACGATTAGACTATAAAACTCTGATACTTAAAATCATATTACAAAGACATCTCTTTTCTAAAGATTATGCCCAGCATCTCAAACGAAAAGAGATAAGACGTTATCAAGAGCAAAACAGCGAACACTATAAGGGCAGTTTGCGAGCTGGCCACTAGAGCAAGGAAGAACCCGACAACAGCGATGTTGATCATCCAAAATATTCCAATACCAAGTCTCTCGCTGTAGAGGTCTTTTATCGTAGGCACCGCCTCTGTACCCATCCTGCTGGCATACTTTTCAGTCCAGACTAGCAGCGGCACAAGATGGTACATAGCCCCCATAATCGTTATACTTACAAAGCCCACGAGGGCAAGATGTGCGTGGGCAAGGCCGATATTTCCAACCCGAATAGATGGGAATATGGCCAAAGAAACGCCTAAAAGACAAGACACAGTGAGATAAACGATTGCAGTTGCGTAATACTTTAGGGTGATGTCCATCTTCTCCGCCTTCTTATCTTTTGCAAGAAGGGTCATGAACATGTCAAAGGTAAAAAGAAGAACCGAAGCCACCAAGATAAAGGCGAACGTCTTGAACTGAACTGAGCGGATGCTATGACCAGTTACAAGGCTGATGAAAAGCCCGACAACGCCAATGTTTGCCGTCCAAAACTGGATCTCACCTATTTTTTCGCTGTACAACTCCTTTAAAGAGAGCATCGGGAGCATCTGATACATGGCACCCATAATCGTCAGGGTCACCCAGCCCACAAGGGCAAGATGTCCATGGGCCAATCTCAAGTAACCCTTTGAAAGAAGAGCACGCGCAGTACCCGAGGCCATCAACACCCCGAAAGTAGAGGAAACCAGAATATAAACGATAGCCGCGATGAAGAACTTCATAGCAAGACCGATCCCAACATTCCTTCTCCTTATCGTCCTGTAGATTATGTAGGCGAAAAGATATAAGCTGAATGCCAAAACCGCTCCAAAGAGACTAACAACACCCATATTGGCAGTTAAAAAACCGATGAAAATGCCAACAACGCCAACATTCATGATCCAGAACTGATAATTTCCCAAAGACTCGTTGTCAAGTCCTGTTCCTAAGAGCACAGGCACGATCTGATATATGCTGCCCACTATAACCATCGACACCCAGCCCACGAGGGCAAGATGAGCATGGGCCAAGCCCATCATCGCATTGGGAAACACCCTGTAGATTAATCTGGTAGCCAACAATGCACCAAGGGTGCAGGAGATAAGAAAATAGATCAAAACCGCGATGTAAAACCGTAAAGTAAGATTTTTAACAGCCTTCATCAACACACCTCAATAAGAGGGACACTTCATTTCTGATGCTAAAGAGAAGAATCCAGGTTTTTTAAAAGCAGTTCTATATCAATATTTTTACCACGTGCCGTCTCTTCAATGCTAAGCTCTCCTCCGCAGCAGTCACATATACCATATCGCACAAATACACTCCGAGTATCAGGGTGGTTACGCATCACATCCCCCACTTTCATGTCGCTGGTGATCCGCATAGTCTAATCACTTCCCTTGGAGCCCTTAAGCTCATCATACTTCTCTTCACCAATACACTCTTTTGCTGATTTGCACCAGTCTATACAAGAAGGCACAGCCTCCCGGAAGACAGTCTCATCACATTCAGGGCACTGCGTCTTCTGCTCATCGGAGAAGATCTCAATCTCTTCACCGCATTTCTTGCAGTTTATGATCTCAATAGTTGGGCTTTTTACACCATCTGCACCTGGACATCTCTCAAACAATCCATTCACCTCCTCCTACATCTTCTCCAGCATCTTGTTCAGCTCTTTCTCTTGTGTATGACCCACGACTTTAACATTGATCTCCTTTAGATCCTCAATAGTCTGAACTGCCCTTTTTATCGCTGTTGCCAGCTGGATGCCTATGGGGCAAAAGGGCGTTGTTGGAGTAAAGGTTAGGTCGACTGTATCTTCTTTTACTTTAAGCTCGGGTATCATACCCATGTCATAGACGTTATCCCCCGTATGCGGGTCCACAACGCCCTTAAGTTTTTTTATTACTTCCTCTTCTGTTGCCATAGTTTTCACCTCTTATGAAAGCTCGTGCCATGCGCATACTGGCCCACCTCATGGTGGGTGCCTTCCACAACCTTGATGCCAAGGCCCTCTACTGACTTCTTGATCTCCTCTTTATGGGGGCACCGGGTAAAGGGCTCCTCCATCAGCATGCATGAGCTCATATGAATGACGTCAACGCCATATTTTTTTAGGTTGTTTGCAAGCCTGAACACCCTTCTTCCCGGGCATCCACCGCAGGTAAAAAAGCCCACAAGCCTCGCGTTCTTGTCGTATCCTTTGAATAATTCAATACGCTTGTTAAATGCCTTAAGACATCCCACGCCAGGACAGACCTCTGACACAATCTCACATCGAACCACCGCGACGTTGGTGGCCCCAGGATCTTTGCCGAAAACGGCGGCGTAGGACTCGTTGACATCCTCAATTGTAACACTTTTTTTACCCTTCTTCTTCGCTCGTTCCTCAACTTTAGCCATGGCTTTTTCTCTTACAAACTCAGGGGCTTGCTTCATAGCCTCAATGGCATCTTCATCCCATTTCATCATCATAAATCGCGGCTTTTCCTTTATCCATGGATCAGCATAGGCAAACATCTGACACAGACTTTCTTCTCCTCTTCTTTTATGGTTACACCGAGAAGAGGAGCGTCGTTGCTGCTACTGCCACAGTTGAAACACTTATCCTTTTCTTCCATAATATTATCACCATCCTACAACATGTCTTATCCCCATAACACTATTATAATTTTCCCGAACATGTTCGGGAATTGGCGCATAGGTTACTTTTTTATCCAATAGTTATGCTTGAAGCAATTATCTCTGTCCGGGTCCCGGACTTTGTAGGAGACATCTCGAAAAAGCATAATGCAATGGTTAAGATCCTAGGATGCGTCCCCTTCTCAAAAACAGGCGCAAGAAGCCTCCTTGAGATCAGGGCCTCAGAAGAAGAGATACCCGGTGTCATGAAGGACTTCAAGGCGTCACACGGATTCACCGAAGTCGACATGGCCCAGACCGGAAAAGACAAGATGCTCGCCACTGTATCAACCACAAAGTGCGCCATCTGCTCCACGATGGCAGGCTCGGGATGCTTTCTCATATCAGCAAAGACAAAAGGAGATTTTCTAAACTGGACGGTGCTAGCAAGCTCCAACAACCAGATAAAAGAACTCATAAAACGAATGAAAGACAACGGCATGAACGCCAGACTCAAGAGCATCAAGGACATCAGCTCAAAAGAGGAGCTCACAAAACGCCAGGAAGACATCCTGAGGATAAGTCTGGAAAAAGGATACTTCGACTACCCCAAGAAGACCTCCATACGAGAACTTGCAGCCCAGTTAGGCATCGCAATATCGACGCTATCAGAGATCCTAAGAACCGCTCAGAAAAAGGTAATGGTCTCACACTTCAACGAGAGATAGGCTTATCCCGTTTCAATATCTCCCTGTACGCCTTTGCAGCCCTACCCGGATCCTTAGCCTGATAAATACCCCTTCCTATGATCTCATAGTCAGCGCCAGCCCTTATAGCGTCGCCAATGCTTGCACCTTGGGCTTTTATGCCTGGTGAAATTATGACCATTTCCCCTCCCACGATATCTCTTAGCCATGTAATCCTCTCAGGCCTTGTCGCAGGAGCCACAATCCCATAGGCATATTTCTTCGCCATCTCAGCGATATCATTTGCCTGATCTTCCATGAAATCCTTAGCCCCCTCATGGCTCATCTCACAGACAACAAAGATCTTAGCGCACTTTGAGCAACTTTTTATAACCTCCTCTCCCACAAAACCCTGGACTATAACAAAGTCAGCGCCGTTATCAACAGCTGTGGTGCAGATAGTCTCACTCACAGAGGGTATGTCAGCGATCTTAAAATCAGCTATAATGGGTTTTCCAAACTCCTTTAACCCTCCCATGATCTCTATGCCGACATTCAACACCAGGGGATAGCCGACCTTAAAAGCGTCTACATAATCCTTTGTTGCATCGCAGATTCTTAACGCTTCTTCCTCGCGTTTAACGTCCAACGCCAGTATTATCCTGTTCTCATCTTTCAAAATGCCACCGCCCCGAGTCTGTATGCCATCTCTGAGACAATGAACGCTGCAACACCCAAGAGGGGCACAACGCCTAAGATGAGAAATGCCACCATGAGGAGGTTTATAACGGGGTGAAAAACTGAGATCTTGTTCACTAAACCACGGCTCTCATGCACCGCCAAAACCTCATCTAAAAACGCAGCTCCAGCAATAATGAGAAGATAACCCAGAGATATCGGGGGAGCACCATAATAGAGGATCATGGTCAAAACAGATCCAAGACCAAAATAGTAGCCAATATTACTAAGCTTTCCGGAGACCAAAAAGCCAATAATCACCCCTCCAAGAATGAGCGTAGAGATCTTGTGCTCTGTAATCAGAAACCC
>JAZFTJ010000099.1:0-13099 GCA_036446635.1 Hydrothermarchaeales archaeon (SeqCode)
ACATTGTCATAGATGGCGAGCCTTGCAAGATCGTGAGCTATCACACCGCAAAGACAGGGAAACACGGCTCAGCCAAAGCAAGAATTGATGCGATAGGCATCTTAGACGATAAAAAAAGGAGCATAGTAAAGCCTGTCGATACAAAGATCGAGGTACCACTCATTGAAAGAAAAAACGCCCAAGTAAACTATAAAAGCGGCAATACCATGGGGTTGATGGACCTTGAAACATTTGAAACTTTTGAAGTGATCATACCCAAAGATATTGAAGGAGAGGTTATTGAAGGAGGGGAGATTGAATATATCGAGGCAATGGGTAGAAGAAAGATCGTCAGGGTGAGATAAGGCCGATGTACGTAGCTCCCACTACCTTTGCACGAAGGGAATTGGAGATAGAACAAGCAGATTATGCCGTTTTAGGCATACCCTATGACAGTAGCCAATCATACAGAGTAGGGTCTAGGCTTGCCCCGAACGCGATAAGAGAGGCTTCACGGGAGCTAGAAGATTACGACTTTGAGGAGGATAAAGACCTTCTTGAACTGCGTATATGCGATCTTGGCAATGTCGAGGTTTCTTACGGGAACTTTATGGAGACGTGTAGCAGGGTTAAAGATACACTAAAAGATGTCTTATCTAAACAAGTAATACCTGTATCATTAGGGGGGGAGCACACCATCTCTTACTCGGTTGTAAGATGTTTGCCTAAGGATACTTTTTACCTATCCATTGATGCACATTTAGATTTTAGAGACGAGTATCTTGGAGAGAAGTTTTCACATGCCTGTGTTAATAGAAGAGTTTTCGAACACCTGCAGGCGGACAACGTTCTCGTGGTGGGTGTAAGGAGTGCTTCAAAAGAAGAGCTAAATGATGCAAACAAGATGGGCTTAGACTATATTAGCTACTCAGATTTTGAAAAGGATAACAATGCAGTGCTTAGAAGGATCAGGGATAAAATTGAAGGTAAAGATGTATATCTTTCATTGGATATGGACGCCATAGATCCAAAAGAAGCACCTGGCGTATGTAACCCTGAGCCTTCAGGCTTTAGTTATAGTGACATAGTCCGAATATCGCGGCTTCTGAGGAATACTGACCTGAGAGGAGTAGATCTAACAGAGGTAACGCCTATATATGACAACTATACCCCGGTGTTAGCCTCCAAAATCCTCTTCAAGATCCTCCAGACAAGATAGATATAAATTTAAAAAAACAAAGTCAAGATGATGCCATATCAAAACCGTGGAGAATAATGAAAGATTTGCTACAGAAGAGGGATAAGGTTTGGAAAAAGAACCGGTTAAAACAGAGGATACACGCCCGACATGGGATCAATATTTTGCCAAGATAGTGGAGGATATAGCCAGAAGATCCACATGCACAAGGAGACAGTTCGGTGCCATCGTTGTTAACCCCAAGCATGAGATCGTTTCTACTGGATTCAACGGTGTCGTGAGAGGAGCCCATCACTGTCTGAACATTGGCTGCATTAAAGACGAGATGAAGATCGAGAGCGGGATGGGACATGGAATATGTCCAGCGGTTCATGCTGAGATGAATGCATTGATACAGGCGGGTAGGCAAAGCCTGGGCTGCAAGTTGTATGTCAACGGCTTTCCATGTAAGATATGCGCACGTTTGATAGTAAACTCTGGCATCAATCGAGTCGTTATAAGTGGAGATTATTCTGATGAGGACGGTCTTAAGATATTGGAAAACGCTAATATCGAAGTCATGCATGTGGAGGTAAAGAAATGAGTCTAGTGGTCGGCCTGGTTGGCCGCATGGGATCTGGGAAGGGTGTAATAAGCGATTATTTGCATGAAAAATATGGGGCTAGTCAGCACAGGTTCTCTCAAGTTCTCATGGACCTTCTTGACAGACTATACCTCCCACATGATCGTGAGATGCTTCAAGGAATAGGGGCTTGCGTCAGGAATAGATTAGGGGCGGAGATTATTGTCGATGCATTCAAGAAGGACTTGGAAAGTGACAGATCCAGTGTTATAGTCATAGACGGGATAAGGTATGCCAACGAGGTTGATATGTTAAGAGGTTTTGAGGAAAACGTTCTGCTCTTCATTGAGGCTCCTGTTAAACTGCGTTATGAAAGATGCAAGAAGAGGGGGGAGAAAGGAGAGGCTGACATGACCTATGAGGAGTTTTTAGAGGCAGAAGGCAGGGAAACAGAGCGTTACATCGATGACCTAAAGGAGGGGGCTGACTACGTTATTGATAACTCGAAAACCTTAGAGAAGCTGTATGAAAAGATCGACGACATAGTCAAAGTCTAACTCGGTCTTTCTTTGAGCTTTACTGTTGTGTCTCCTTTTTTGTCATTCCTACGATATTCAATCTTAACTTCATCCCCCGCCTCGCGCTCTAATATGGCTTCAACAAGCTCGTCCATCGTGTTTACCTCTTTTTCGCCAAATTTTGTTATGATGTCTCCTCCAACTACTATAGCCCGGGATCCGACCACAGTTAGATCCTCGCCGCCTTTTAACCCTGCAATGTCGGCGGGGCCGCCTTCGACTACGCTGGCTATGATGATCCCGCTTTTAACTGGTAAGTCCAATACTTCTGAAGTGTGTTCTGTTATTGTATAACCGGTTATCCCCAGCCATGGACGGATCACTTTTCCATGAGTGATCAGTGCCTCAGCTACTTCTCTCGCTGAATTTATCGGAATGGCAAATCCTATGCCAATCGAGCCTTTTATTGGGGAGAATATCGCGGTGTTGATGCCAATAACCTCTCCATTCGAATTAAGCAGGGGTCCTCCGCTGTTTCCTGGGTTGATAGATGCGTCTGTCTGTATAATCCCCTGTATCTCAAAGTTGTTTCTTGACCGTAGGGTTCTATTCAGGGCGCTTATTACACCCACTGTTATGGTGTTATCAAGTCCGAATGGGTTTCCTATAGCTATGGCGGATTGGCCAACTCTAAGAGAGTCTGAGTCGCCAAGAACCGCGGGGGATAATTTAGACTTGGGCTTTATCTTGACAACCGCTATATCGGTTGTAGGATCTTTTCCCACGATCTCTGCGAATGCAACCTCACCGTCAGATAATGTAACTTCAACCTTCTCAGCGTCTTCCACAACATGTGCGTTTGTTAAAATATAGCCGTCCACAGTCAATATAATCCCTGACCCCACTCCTTCTTGCGGGATATCCCTCATGAAAAAGTCTGTGGACAAGGTTGTTGTAGTGATATGAACCACAGACGGGCCTATTCGATCATAGACATTTATGACTGTGTTCTCTTTGATCTCCATTACATCCTGTATAGTGGCTTTTGAAGGAGTAGCCGTGACTGCTGGGGCTATGGTTCTTTTTGGAAATACATCCAGATAATAAACGCCTCCTAAGAGCACAACGCCGCATATAATGCCTGCGATGATGGCTACGATGAAATACTTTGTTAGGCTTTCACGTTGTGTTTCCAACAATACCACATCCGTTAAAAGGAGTGTATTATGTTTCGTTCATCTAGTTGATAACTTTTTCTAACCACTCATTTTTTCTATGTGTCTTGAAATGAATCTAGAGTAGTGATGTTAATTTATGGCTTTGACGATCCCTCTCTTCAATCATTGTTAGATTTATTGGAAACCACATTAGACTCTCTGTATAAACCGGCCCCTAAGTTTATACCGTTGAAGATTTTAATATATTATTTCAATGTCTAGACATAGATATTTTCTGTTCGGAATTTTAGTAGCCCTGCTTATTGTGGTTGTTGGGGTATCATATACGAAGCCAACAGAGACTCAGAAAGAAGTGATCTCAGATTCACCGCCTTCAGGGTATATTAAAGCCTCTGTAAAAGACCTCCAGATCTCATCCAGTGGCGGCGTAGTTCTTTTGGGAGAGGATGGATCTGATAGGGCTGTGCAGATTCATATTGGTTTAGATCAGGCCCATACTTTGGCGAGGGTTATTAACAATATGTCCGCTTCAAGGCCTATGGCCCATGATCTGCTTGAGGAGATTATTAAAAAAACAGGGACCAATATTAGCTATATATCTGTGGATAAGCTTGAAGCCGGCACATATTATGCAACTATCATGATAAAGAATGGGAGAAGTTTGAAGTTAGATGCTCGTCCTTCTGATAGTATTATCATCGCCATGAAGCTGGGTGTCCCTATCTATGTGAACAAAGATCTTTTAGATATGATCATTGAATCGCCTGGTCATTCAGGAATTATTAAAGAGGAAGGACGTCCAGCATAAAACCCATGGCCTTATTTTAAAGAGCAATCTTGGTCTGACTATTGGAGAAACGGAAAAATATTTATGTCTGCCAGATTAAAGTCTGTTTGGGACGATGACTGAAGAAGGGAACAAATCGGGTTTGGATGGCAGGATTAAAGAGTTTAACATCCTGTTGAAAGAAAAGGAAGAACAAGCCCAGGTTATGATGGGAAAGATTGTTAACATTCTCGCTGATTTTTCTAAGAGATGGTATGAAAATACAGCAGAGAGCATCGTAAAGGGCAACTACGAGATAACCATTGGTCTAAAAAAAGATCAGCTTAAAAAGCTTAAGAGCGAGGTTAAAGAGCTTACAATTAACGCGTCAGATGAGATAAAGGGGGAGTTGATTAAGGAAGATTATTGGCCTAAATATTACAGCATCAAAGAAGGGCGAAAGTTAGAGGACGGTCTTCGCATAATTTTCGGAAAACTGGGAGAGGCTTTGGGAGAATATGGTTATATAAAGGACCCGCAGGTTTGGCATGGGCCGTCTAAATCGGCAATCGATGTGTCTAAACCTTGCTTCTTCTATCCCTATGGGCTGGAGCTACCGGAGGAATATCTCTCATTATATGAGGAGTATGAAAAAGTGATAAATGAGGTGAGAGGTCTTAGAAGAAATATAGCCCAGATGGAGAGGGAAAGAAAGGAGAAGATGGCGCTAGAACTATGGGAGTCAGCATAACTTTTTTAGACCACTATCTCCCCATCAGTAGCATATAATATGCCTGCAGTGTCGTAGTCTGTGAGTCTTGCCGTAAATGTTATTTCGTCGTCTTTTCCGATTTCAAGTAGCTTCGCTCTTTGACCCAAATTTATCCTTGCGATGACTTCGCAACCAATGGAGTGCTCTAACTGGAGGATATATCCCTCTGCATCTTTATTTGCAGCCTCTAACTTCGCCCCTTCCCATGCGATATATTTGTCTTTGTATGTGGATGTGAAAACGTCTTGTTTTTGCATATCGGTGTAGTTGCTAAATAATCCTAGAATTCCGCATGCTTCTTCAAGGCTGTTGTTTATGAAAACTTTTTCTAAAACTTGAGGTGTTGTAGTGTTTTCAATGCCTATTGTCATGTTCGACTCTACGGTAGTGATTTGTCGGTTTTGGAAGCTTTGGAAGTTTAACATTATAGTTGGCATGAACGCCACTGAGACTACTATCAAGAGGAACATGAAACCCCCAAGATCTATCATGTTTCTTGCCATTCTGTAATTTTGTTTTCGAATTGCAAAATAGGCGATTATGCCCCCGAATATGTTGAAGAATAATGGTGTTAAGTACCACCATCTTGAGGGTTTTTGTTTCCGAACACCTCCTCGAGGGGGTGTCTTATATGTTTCTGGCTCCGTATATGATTCTTTGTATTTGGAAATTGTTCTCTGTGCTTTTATCTCTGATATTTTTCTTGCGATTTCTCTCTTCTTCTTTTTGAACTCCTCTTCCCCTATTTCATTATTTTCGTGGGCTTTTACCATCTCACTTAGCTGTTTTTTCAGGTTTTTCTGTTTCTCTCTTGTGGTCTTTATTCTATGTGTATCTGTGTCTGATTTTGTAAGTATGTTGCCGCACCAGACACAAATTACGTCTCCTTCATTGTATCCGGTTCCGCATTTCTCACAGGCATGCATTGTCCCAACTCTTATTTTTTTTAAAGATAAGCTTTTGTATCTGATTTTGATAATGCTATGATTTCAAGTAGTGTTTCTCGGATATTGGAAATTATCTTTTCCAGATTTTTGTAGATCTCATCTTTGATCATCTCTCTTTGAAACTCTAACGGTGTGTATTCTGGTAAGGTTCCTCCTGCATTTGTGGTTTTTATCTTTTTTACTTCAATGAGTTTTTCGAATGTTTGTTTGATTTTCTCCTTTTTAAATTCTTGGTCTGTGTTTGTCTTAATTTTGTTGATCCAATAGTTTCTCTGTATAATATGCTCCTCTTTTGTTTTCTGGTCATATTCTTTTGTGGCTTTTTGTTGCCAGAGATAGGCAAACCCTAAGTCTTTGACAATTTGATCATAGATATAACATAAAAGTGTAATATAGTTGTATGTGCCGATTTTATCAAGTTCTAGTAGCCACTGGGGGGTATTAACATTGTTATTTTCTGGAACTAATTCCCTAAATCTTTTTATTAAATTTATTATTACATAATCATACCATGAATCTGCATCTGGAAAATGAGAATGGAGTAGAAGAGAGAATACCTCAGTATTTAGGTCATAGCGTTTACGAGGTCGTCCTTTCAATTTCTTTTTAGTAGAAATATAGATCAATCCATCTCTTTTCATCTCATGAAGTACTGAACTTACCACGTTTGGCCGAGTTAGCGTTTTTAGTTTGTAAAGCTTGATCAAACGCTTCTCCTTAAGTTCTTTCAAAGTTTTAGCGATATTATAAGCGTAATCGGGCTTGTGTAAAAGATAAAGATACAAGAACGTCTGGTGACTATCAATTCTTTGAAACTTGTCCCACAGCTTTTGTTCTTTTTTGTTACTGTCCATGGTCTTAGTATAGCCTTTTCATATATAAATTTTGTTAAGAATTAAGTTATATATCAATTTTATTTGGATTTATTTGATATATTTGTTCCGGAGCGATGATATGAGTATTAACTTCAGAAAGTAGATAGAGGACAAATCTTTAGATAATTCTTAGAAAATCAGGTGAAAACCCTGCCATCATACTGAAGACATGGTGGAGGAGGGTCGATTTGAACGACAATTTACTCACAAATACATGGTCTATTTTCTAAAAGTTCAGGATGTATACCATTATATGGATGATATCGTTGACTTTTATTAAAGTTAATGTTATCTACCCTCATATGGATGATAACTTTAAATATTTGTAAAAAAAAATAATGGACTATGGTCAGTAAAACAGAAAAAATCTATCTGGAATTGTTGCCCCTAAAGGTGGTAACCTTTAATGAAATTTTAGACGAAGCCAAAAAAATAATCGGTTCTAGGGATCCAAGATATATCCACCTGAAATATGTGAAGAGACTATCTCAAGAGGGGAAGCTGCATCGAATTAGGAGAGGTCTTTACGCTGTTATCCCCCTACTTGAAGATAAAGAAAGATATGTGCCGGATAAGTTTCTGATTGCCTCGAAGATTAGAGACAACTATTATCTAGGCTATCACACCGCCCTTGAGTTCTATGGCTGTGCCTATTCCCATTTTAACGAAGTATACGTAGCTCTAAAAAAGGGGGATAGATTCGACACTTTCGGGTACAAGAACTTGAAGTTTAGGCCCGTTTTTATCCGGGACACTGGATTTGGCGTGGAAGAAAAGAAGTATATGGGCTGCAATGTCAGAATCAGCTCCAAGGAACGCACTTTTATTGACTGCTTGGACAGGGTAAAATATGCCGGGGGATGGGAGGAATCCTTAAAGAGCCTACAAGGACTTGGGGGTCTGAATTTTGACAATCTCAACAAAACCCTGCAGAGATATGACAATGAGCTTCTCTTCAGGAAGGCAGGCTTTGTACTAACCCTTCTAAGGGATACCTCTGTTTTCTATGAACATTTCAGCGACAAAATGCTTAACAGATGGCACAAAAGAATCGGTAAGAGTCCCAGATATTTGGCAGACGAAAAGCCCTTTATTTACAATAAAAAATGGCACCTTTATATTCCTGAAAAATTTGAAGAGAAACTGAGGGGAATTTAATGGAATACGACCTTGAAAGCCTCTCAAGGACCCTCGGATTTAATGTGCGAGAAGTGGAGAAAGTCCTGAGGATCTCAGACCTATTGGAAGACATCTCCAACGTCAAGTTCCTCCATGAACGACTCTCCCTATATGGGGGCACTGCCCTCAACTTCATATACTTTGAGGATATCCCCCGACTCTCCGTTGATTTAGATTTCAACTACCGGCATATCGAGGAGAAGGATTGGGGGGAAGTAAGAGATGAAGTGGAGGACAAGATTAAGAAGCTCCTTTACATGAGAGGATATGAGGGGTCAGGGCTGAGAATTAACCCAAGCTATCCCTTGGGCAGGATTGATGTTTCCTATCAAAACTCTTCCGGTTTGAATGACAGATTTATTATCGAAATAGGCTACATGCGAAGGTATCCAATCCTCAGGGAAGATTCTGAGGCCGAATTTGGGCATATAGGCAAAAAAGAGAGCTTCATGATAAATACGCCCATAAAGGAAGAACTTTTCGCCAACAAATTCGGAGTGTGTTTCTATAGAACCACTCCCCGGGACGTATACGATGTTTACAGGATCGCTGAGGAGGACTTCAAGCGGGACATCTTCAGGAAATGTGTAGTGATTGACAGCCTCATGCGTGGTAGGCCGGCTTTGGATGAAATCGATGTTACCGAGAAGATAAATTCGGCATCAACGGATACCAGCCTTGAAAATCTTCTTAGTAGGAGGGTAAATGATGACTTCAAAACTATTAAAAAGAAGGTAATAGAATTTGGAGAAAGTATTATCGAAGATTTGACCAAAGAAGAGGTCAATCTCATTCATGAGTTTTACGAAAAGAAAAAATTCAGACCTGATTCCATAGATGATAAAGGAATTTTCCACAGCAAGCTAAAAGAGAACCCCGCTATATTATGGGCTCTGAAAAATTTATAGAATTTAGGCACTGACCCCGGGTAAAAAGTAGTAAATGCCGAACAAGAATATTTTATTTTCATTGTTCGATCAGGATAGTAGCGGGGGGTCGATTTGAACGACAATTTGCCACTTAATCCAGTCAATTTCGAAGTTTGAAGCTTTTTTTTATATTTGTTTTACTAAAATATTTATAGATATTTCTCCTTCATATCTTTCGGCTAAAATTCTGATTTTGTAGCATCTTTCAGAGAAGGGCCAGGTTTATTCTGCGGCGTTACCAACACCTGCATGACTCCCCCTTAGTTAAAGCATTGGAGATTTAAGAAATGTATCTTACCGGGGAAATAACCAAAATTTTATACAATGTTGCGATATTTTATTATAGCTAGAAGCCTGCTGTTGAATATATATGCGTGAATCCTTTTTTGGAGGAAACTGATTGGGAGATAAATCAAGAAAACAACACCTAGAAGAACTAGACATACTGCGCAAAGAGATAGTTGAATTAAATCGTTTAAACGTTGAACGCAAAGAAGCAGAAGCTGTGCTACAACAGCGAACACACGACTTAGGTGAACGAGTAAAGGAACTCAATTGCCTCTATGGGCTTTCAAGACTTGTTTCAGAGCAGGACAAAACGAAAGAGGAGATATTACAAGAGACTGTAAACTTGATACCACCGTCATGGCAGTATCCTGAGATAGCCTGCAGTCGAATTATACACAATAAAAAAGAGTATAAGACAAAGAATTTCAAACGTTCTAAATGGGTACAGAAGTCTAATATAACAAACGTTTCAGGAAAGGTGGGGGAGATAGAAGTCTACTACCTAAAGAAGATGCCAGAGCTTGACGAAGGGCCTTTCCTAAAGGAAGAGAGGGATTTGATAAATGCGCTTGCAGAGAGGCTTGGAAAAATCATCGAGCGGAAGGAGGCATTGGAATTATTACATGAGAGTGAGGAGAAATATCGAAGCCTGGTAGAAAATTCAAGAGAGGGTATATGCATTTATAAGGATGATTCTGTTCATCTAGCAAATAAATCTCTTCTTGACATCTTTGGCTACAAAACCTTCGAAGAATTTACAAAAATCCCTTTTTTTGACCATATCATGCCAGAATCCCGAAAAATTATTCAAGAGAGAATGAAAAAGAGCGAGATGTGGGGACCTCTAACACATCAATATGAATATAAAATTATCCGTAAAGATGGTGGGATTAGGGACATCGAGGCATCTTCTTCAAACGTGCAGATAGGGGGAGAACAATATATTCAAAGTACTCTCCATGATATTACTGAGCGTAAACATATGGAGTGGGAGATGAAGAAACGATTAATGAAATTCTCGATGAATGGGGGGACTCTCTATTTAGTTAAGGAATCCACTCCTTTTTTATCTCTGGAAGCCTTTAAAGATCTCCTCCGAGTTGGATATGATGGGCTTGTTATTTCAAGGACGCCGAAAACTGAATTAGAAAAAAATATTGAAGGTAGTTTCGAGTCCATATGGCTTGCCAGCAGGGGGGAAAAATTTCTTAAGCCTGAGAGTATTGAAATCGAGAATATTATAGAAAATCTGCAAATAAAAAGAGCAATACTGTTGGACAGTCTTGACTTTCTATTATCTAAAAACGGTTTTCAACAAACTCTTTCTTTAGTACAAAATTTAAGGGAAATTGCTTACATCAAAGATCATATTATTATCATATCCATTGACCCTATTACTCTAAAGAATTGGCAGCTTAGTTCATTTGAAAAAGAGACCAATGAACTTGAGTCTATGAAAAAGGGGAATCTACCTGAAGAAATATTAGAAGTATTAGGGTTTATTTACAAGCAGAATATCTTTGGTGTGAAACCATCCCATATTGAAATTCAAAAGGAGCTAAGAGTTAGTAAACCAACAGTGTGGAGAAGGATAAGAAATCTTGAGTCTCTCGGTTATGTATTAGATATTAAGAAAGGGCGTTACAAAGTTTTGGAGTTAACAGAAAAAGGGAAACTTCTGTTTTCTAAATGAACTTAACCTTTTTTAACCTTTTTTTTAACCAATATATATCTCTAGGTTAATTAGAATTAAAATCTAGAACTTAGTTCGAAAAAGGGGGATGGTGAAAATCTAAATGACAAAGGTCAATATTGAAAATAATAGATTTCATTACCTCAATAAATCAAAGTATATTTTAATAATATCAATACTAGTTGGCTTGATGTTTCTACCAGGCATTGGCCTGGCTTTAAGAAGTGAAGACTACCAGGGGATATATTATCTCCATGGCAAACCACCGAGGTTCGGGCAGAATGTTGGAAATCTTAATGATGTCGGAGAACTCCGCAGAAAAAGACCGATCGAAAACGAAGAAAGATATTGCGCTAATTGGATTCAATTTGACTTTGGAGATCCTGCGCTAATCGAAGTGAATGGTGCAAAGAATTTTACAATTGAATCTATTTACTATCATATCTGGTGGAGGACAGCTTTTGAAGCTGTAGATATAGGTTATCAGGTTGTTCCCTCTTACGATGCTGAAACCCTGCACTCATTCAGGGTGGATTACAGAGATTCACGTTCCTACCTTGAGGGTAGTGGACATTGGCTCACTACATATAAGCAAGAGGCTAAATCGTCTGGAAAGAATATCCACGACTTTACGATAAAGCTGATAAATTTTGGATATGTGCCATCGGTCGTATCTGGTCCGAATAATCCTTCGTTTATCATAATCAATCCAGAAAACGACGATGTTCTTAGGGAGATGGACAGTGACGATGACACAATTAGCGATTACGATGAGATGTACACATATTACACCGACCCATATTATAGAGATACAGATTCTGACGGACTATTAGACCCTGAAGAAATTTTTGAAGGAGAAGATGGACTCCTGACTGACCCAAACAATTTCGACACTGACAGCGATGGACTGATGGATGGTGTGGATTCGGACCCTTTAGTAAGCAGGTATAAAAAAGTTACAGGGGGTTGGATAATTACTGATCCAGTAAGTGTTTCTGGGGAGTATCTGCACATAATTGGTGACATTGTTGTGGAAGATGGTGGAGAACTGACGATAATCAACAGCTTTATAAAAATGAATACTAAAGGTGAGCAGAATCAAATAATGGTAAAGCGGGGAGGCTTTCTAAAAATTCTTAACAGCACTTTAAGAACCGATTCTCCGCGTATATGGTTTAAATCAATATACTCCAATAAGTGGTTAGACGTACCAAGTAGCATTGACATTTATGGTAGTGCTGTAATAAAATCAAGTGTGATTGAATATGGGAGTGAAATCCAGATAGAAGAGGGAAGTGATGTATTGTTGGATGGAAATGATATACTCTATTATCGGCATGGTATAGAAATCTTTGACTCTAATCCCACAATTATGAATAATAGGCTGGAACCCTATATCGGGAACGGTATGTTAATATCATATGCATCCCCGGTTTTAGAAAACAATGAAATTTTTTCCTATCTTGGCTCTGGGATTGTTATGGCTGCTTCGTCCCCAACAATTATAGGCGGGAAGATAACAGGCAGTTCAACTGATTTATATCTTACAGAAGATTCTCACCCGAATCTGGTTGGTGTGGTTTTTCCTGAAGGTAAAAATATTGAGATAATAGATGATCTTTCTTCAGTTGTTTATAATAATGAAAATGGGGATATATTTAGTAATACTCGATCGAATAATTCTCAAAATTCTGGTAGAACCTCCATTTACAAATCTATAGCTGTTTTTCTTATTGGTGTAATTTCAATTATTGTATTAAAACAAATAAGATGATGATCTCTCACAAACGCTAATCTTTTATGAAGAATATCGCCTTGGATTTTGATAAATCTTAATGCGCTTGGGCTTTGAACAAGTAGTTAGAAGCCGAAGAGGGTTTAATCTCCCCCTATACGATTTATGGGAAGAGATGACTTAATAACCCTTACTTTTAAGGCAATCTTCTCTGTCTGGATGAATAACCAGTCATCATCCAGTATCATATACCAGTCATTGTCCCTTTCCCCTCTCAATGCTGTGTTTGAACTTGGGGGAGTGTGACATAAAATATGCTCCCGCCACCTGGGTTGTCCTCGACCCAGACCCTGCCGTTATGTGCTTCTACAACCTTTTTTACAATGGCAAGGCCGAGTCCTGTGCCTTTGACACCTTCTTTTTTAACTCTTTTAAACCTGTCAAAGACCCCTTCTTTGTACTCATCCGGAATTCCCTCGC
>JAZFTJ010000100.1:0-7864 GCA_036446635.1 Hydrothermarchaeales archaeon (SeqCode)
ATCTCTGTAGAGGATGAAGACCCTTGAGTCGGGGTTTTTCTTCTTTAAAATCTTGGCGTTTTTCACCGCATCCACGCAGCATGTCCTTGAGCATCCCGGGATGTCTTTGTCTCGTGCCCCGACGCACTGGATCATCACAACCGTCCCGGATTTAAGGTCGTCTTTTTTTAGCTTCTCTTCTAGCCCCATCTGGGTTATGACGCCTGGATTTTTTCCGTAGAGGTATGTTCCTTCTTCAGGTTTTTTCTCACTGCTTCCTGTGGCGACTATGACGGCGCCTGTTTGGATGGTCTTGGCTTTGCCGTCTTCTTCGATCTCAAGCTCGAAGTTTCCGGTGTAGCCTGCTAGTGCTTTGACGCTGGATGCTGTGTGTACGGTGATCTTTTTGTCTTTTTCAACAGCTTTCTTCAGCGGCTCTAGGATCTTCTCTGGGTCTGCGGCGTTGATGAATACCGAGTTCATGGTAAGAAGTGATCCGCCGAGCTCTTTTTCCTGTTCTACAAGGTCGACTGTAAAGCCTTGCTTTGCGATCTCTATGGCGGCGGTCATGCCTGCGACTCCCCCCCCTATGATGGATGCGTTCTTTCCAAGCTTCATCCTGCCTTTCTGTTGAGGGCTTAGGAGACGTGTCCGTGCCAGGGCCATTCTTACAAGGTCCTTGGCCTTCTCTGTGGCTTTCTCAGGCTCCTTGCTGTGTACCCAGCTGCAGTGCTCTCTGATGTTGGCCATCTCAAAGAGGTAGGGGTTAAGGCCTGCTTCCTGGATGGTGGCTCTGAAGGTGGGCTCGTGCATCCGGGGTGTGCATGATGCGACTATTATCCTGTTTAGATCGTGTTCTTTTATGACCTTCTTTATCTCCTGGAGGTTGGTCCCGCTGCACGCGTAGATGGTGTTTGTCGCGTATTCTACGTTTGGCTGTTCCAGGGCATATTCTGCCACGCCTTTTACGTCTACCACGCTTGCGATGTTAAGGCCACAGTGGCAGATGAAGACGCCGATCCTGGGCTCTTCAGTGATCTCTTTTTCAGGCACCTCTTCTTTGACCTCTATCTCTGTTCTCCTCACATCCTTTAGCATCGCCTCTGCGCCGGCGCTCGCGCTGGAGGCCTGGGCCATGGCATCGGGGATGTCTACAGGTCCTTGCGCCGCGCCGCAGATGTAGACTCCTTCTTTTGTTGTCACTGAGGGTGTTTCTTGTTTTATGTCTTGATAGAAGCCGTATTCGTCCATTCTTATGCCGAGCATCTTGGCGAGTTCTTTTGAGCCGGTGGCCGGCTTCAGTGCTGCTGCGAGGATGACCATGTCCACCTCGGTCTCGTCGACTCTCCCCTCCTCTGTGTTCTCGTGTCTTATTATCAGGTTATTATTATCTGGGTTCTCCTGTATCTCTGCCACTCTTCCCCTTACGTATTTTATGCCGTGTTCTTCTTTGGCTTTGTTCACGTATTCCTGGTAGCCTTTGCCGTATGCCCGCATGTCCATGTAGAAGATGGTGGGCTTAAGTTCTGTGTTGTGCTCGCAGGCTACGATGGCCTCCTTGGTGCTTGCCATGCAGCATATCCTTGAGCAGTATGGATAGTTTTTGATGTCCCGGCTGCCTACGCATTGTATGAATCCGATGGTTTTGGGTGGCTTGCCGTCGCTTGGTCTGATCACGTGTCCGGCTGTGGGGCCTGCTGCTGAGAGCATCCTCTCGAACTGAAGGTTTAGTATCACGTTCTTGAAGACTTTGTATCCGTATTCTCCCATGGCCGAGGGGTCGAATTGGTCGTATCCTGTGGATGTGACTATGGCTCCGACCTTTAGCTTTATCTCCTCCTCTTCCTGATCATGGTCTATTGCTCCGGATTCGCATATTATGCTGCAGAGTCCGCATCTTATGCAGTGCTCACGGTCTATGGTGTAGATGAGGGGCGCTGCCTGTGGGAAGGGTATGTATGCTGCTTTTTTGCTGCCCAGCCCTCCCACGAACTCGTTGGGTAGATTTATTGGGCAGACGGTTGCGCAGAGTCCGCATCCTGTGCATTTGTCCTCGATGATGTATCTGGGTTTTTTCTTCACTGTGACTGTGAAATCCCCTGCTTTTCCCTCTATGTTGGTTACCTCTGTGTACATGAGGAGGTGGATGTCTGGGTGTCTTGTTACACCTACCATCCGGGGTGATATGGTGCACATGGCGCAGTCGCCTGTGGGGAAGGTTTTGTCAAGCTGCACCATCCTGCCGCCTATGCTGCTGGTTCTCTCGATGAGGTATACTTTGTATCCTGAGTCTGCGAGGTCTAGGCTGGCCTGCATCCCTGTTATTCCTGCTCCTATTACGGCTACTGCTCCGCTCTTTTTCATGTTCATTTTTCACCTTAGGTGTAGTCTGGGATTATCTTGCCCTCTTCCTTCCTTTTTTTTGTGGTGGCTTCCTGTTTTTTCTCTTTGAGGCGCGTGTTCTTTTTCACCTGTTCGAGGTCTATTTTGTCTGTGGTCTCGATGTAACCTCCTTCTGTTGCTTTGTTGAGGAGTTCTTCGCCTTTCGGTGTTCTGACTATTACTGTGGACCATCCGTCTTCTGATCCCACTGATCCCACGGATATGTCGCTGAAAAATGAGGTGAAGTTTGTGCACATGAGGCAAGCCTCGGGCACGTGTTTGTCGAAGACTTTCACGTGCTTTTCAACGGTTTTGTTGTCTTTGGTTTGTATGATGAATTTGCCCCGTGTGATGTCTGTCTTTTTGATGTCCTCCATCTTGGTGTTGAACTCGGCTTCTATTGTCTCTTTGAGGCCGTCGTATGGGAAGTTTTCGAAGCAGAAAAGGCCGATGTTCAGGAGTTCTACTCCCGGGAGGTCTTTTAGCAGGGTTGTTTCGAGTTTTCTTGCTCCTGTCATCTGGCATCCTGTGCCCACGACCCCTATCTTCCGCACGGTTCTCAGGGATTTGCCGAAGTTTACGATAGAGGGCGCTCTGGTGTACTTGGTGCCTGCCCCGGCTATGAGTTCGTCTTTTGTCTTGGCGATTGTTGAGTCTGTTGTCCAGTCGTCTTGTCTTGTGGCGATGGAGGCGCCCTCTATTATCCCATTTTCTATTGCACATAATAGTAGTGAGGTTACGACTCCTCCGTCCTGTCCTTTTTGCTGTATCTTTTTGTCTTTTGATCTGGCTGCTACTATCTTCGTGTAGTATCCGATCTTCTGGTCTTCCCTCTCTTTTCCGAAGACTGTTTTTTCAAGTTCCGGTATGGAGTATGAGATGTGTGGACAGTGGTCGTAACAGACGCCGTCTATGTTGCATTTTACAGCGCCGATGTCCATGTTGCATTCTCCTGCGGCTTCTGGGCCGTTGTTTTTCCACTCAACTCTATCGCAGAATGCGGCGCATGTGCCGCAGACGCTGCAGAGATCCTGGTCTATCACGTCTTTTTTTAGCTCTGCAAATCCTTTGCTTTTTTTCATTAATGGGACGAAGGTTTCAAGACCCTCCATCATATCACCTCTTCAAGTTTTCAAAGAGGACCGTTGTGAGGTCCGCTATTCTAATATTATAATCTGGCTCGGATTTTGCCATCTGTAGGCACTTGAGATGTATCTGGCATTTTGGACACGGTGTTACAAGCGTCTCTGCCCCGGTGTCCAGGGCTTGTTTCATCTTCTGCCTTCTGATTAAAGTATTTTCGTCGTCGCAGTTGACGAAGGCTGAGACCCCGCAGCATAGTGCTTCTTCTTTGTTTTTGATCATCTCTTCTAGGTTGTAGTTCATCTTTTCTAATAGCTCTCTGGGCGCTTCGTAGATGCCCATGTGTCGTCCTAGTCTGCAGGAGTCGTGGTATGTTATCTTCTTTTTGTCATCTTCGTTGGGTGTGAGTTCTTCTCCTTTTTCGGCTAAAAACTCTGATATGTGTTTGACGTCGAGTTCTAGGCCCAGTTTTTCTTTGTAGTCTTTTTTTAGTGTTCTGAGGCATTCTGGGCAGTTTGTGACGATGGTTTCGTAGTTTTTTAGGTATTTTATGTTGTTTTTGGCGAGTTCTTCGAATAGCTCTGTCTGTCCTCTCCATAGTTGGTCGTGTCCGCAGCATTTTTCTTCGTCCAGGACCGCTGGCGTTATGCCTACTTGGTTTAGCAGTCTTATGGTGTTGTTTGCGATGTCCATGCCCTCGAAGCCTACGTCGTCTTTGAATATGATGTCAAAGTAGGGCAGGCATCCCATGAAATACAGCACTTTGCTTTTGTCGTCTGTCTTTACGTCTTCTGCGAGGTGTTCTTTTCTTTTGGGTTTTATTTGCTCGTTTTTCATGATGTTGTAGAATGATCCGAAGTCGTTGTCGTGTGCTATTGTGCATATCACGTTTTTGCCCATCATCTGGGCTCGTGTTTCGCGGACCATGTCCAGGAAGTTGACGTTCATGGGGCATTTGAGCTCACAGAGTCCGCATGTCAGGCATGTCCAGGCGTCTCCTGAGTCTATGGCCCTGTCCTGTGATCCTGAGATCATCTCATAGACCATTTTTCTGGGCAGGAATCCGGGTTTCACCCTTGCTTTTGGACAGACTCCTGAGCAGATGCCGCATTGATAGCACTGTCTGACAAGATTAGAAATTTCAGCTTTGTTCATTCTCTCACCGCTATAGGGGGGAGGGGTTTAAAAAAAGTTTCTATCTTAACGAAAGTCTTAATAACTGAAGCTTCAGTAGTTATGTTGGGGTTTTGGCTTTGTCTGAGTTTGTTGCTACGCTCTCTGATCTCAAGGATGTTGATAAGGTGCCGGAGGACTTCCGGGGTGTTGTGAATTTTAAGGTGGATCTTGAGAAGAGGGTGATTAGGGGCGATGAGCGGGTTGCTATCTTGAACATTGCGGATACCTTGAGTTATTTTGTTGTTTTTTTGGATAAGGACAAGTCTATCGAGGACATTGATCGGGAGGTGAGGGAGGGTGCTCATGCTGTTTTGAATGCTGATACGAGGGAGGTTTTGAAGAGGATCTTGAGGGCGAAGTAGTTAATTAAGGAGAGATGGAGTCTGATTTGGTTAAGATCAAGACTAAGGAATGGAGTCATGGGGGATGATGTAGGAGTGAGGCGGGGGGTTTATATCATGTAGAATGTGAAATATAGGAGTATGACGAAGATTAGCCATGCGATAGCTCTTGTCCCGTGCATGATGTAGATTTTTCTGTTCAGACTGTAGTCTCCGTTGACAACATATCCATTAGTGTTGTCTCTGGGGGTTGCCAATCCGTTTTTTCTTCCCTCAGACATAAGTCCACGTCATCCTACACTTTTTCTTTTTATCTTTTTTCTGCTTTTTATATTTTTGCCTTCTTTTGGTGTTGTGATGTTTCAAGCATAAGATTTAAATGGCGTTTTGGTTGTATTGAGTGGTATTATGGAATTTGATGTGATAATGGATTTATTGGAAAGGGGCGATATTGGCCTTAAGATATCTGTTGAGGATACTGATGTGGTTGAGATCAGGGTTAAGGATAAGAACATTGATCTTGACATTCTGGATATGGATAAGCTTGGTAGGCTAAGAGAGGAGTTTAAGAATGGAAAGTTTAAAAAAGCTTAAGGGTTTTGCTGAGGAGCTAAAAGGGAAGGGGTATACGGTTAATGTGCGGCATAAGGGTAATGTGATCCTTAGGATGGGTAAGGATGCTGATCCTGGGATTCTTTCTCTTTTTGGGCCTGTTGAGATTAAGGACCTCAAGGCTGTTGCGAAGTTTCTGATTTAACAGCTCCCTTGGTGTGTTTTTATGGAGAGTTCTCTGGATGGGGGTGTTGTAGGGCAGGTTCGTAGACATTTGAGTGTTGGGAGGCTACGTGAGGCGCTTAGTGGTGAGTTGTCGTCTGAGGAGCTCCGGCTTATTACTGGCTGGGAGTTGTTGGGTGATATTGTTGTTCTTGAGCTTCCCCGGGAGCTTTTGCGGCATCGTTCTTTGATTGGTGAGACTGTTCTTAGGCTTCATCCGAAGGCTTCAAGTGTCATGAATCGTAGTGGGATCAGGGGTGTTTTCAGGGAGCCGCGTGTTGAGCTTATTGCTGGTTCTGGGTCTGTGACTTTGCATCGGGAGAATGGCTGTGTTTTTAAGCTTGATCCGACTCGGGTGATGTTCTCTTTTGGGAATCTTGAGGAGAGAAAGAGGATGGCCGGTGTCTCGGATGTGGATGAGGTGGTGGTGGATATGTTCAGTTGTGTGGGGCAGTTCTCTATCCCCGTGGCTTTGCATTCTGGTCCTCGGATGGTTTATGCTGTTGAGAAGAATCCTGTTGCCTTTGGTTTTTTAGAGGAGAATGTGGGGCTGAATAGGCTTGGAAACATGCGTCCTATCTTGGGTGATTGTCGTGTTGTTACTCCTAGGGGTTTGGCTGACCGTGTTATTATGGGGTATCTTTTTGAGACTGAGAAATACCTCCCCTCCGCTGTTGATGCGTTGAAGGATGATGGGGGTGTGATTCATTATCATACTACGTCTCATCGTGAGGAGATTGGCAGTGAGGAAGAGAGAATCGAGAAAATTGTGGAGCAGCAGGGGAGGGTTGTTGATTCTGTTGTGTCTCGGATAGTTAAGTCTTATGCTCCTAAGGTCTTTCATTATGTCCTTGACATCACTGTTTCATAGTGCCTCTTGTTGTTCAGATTTCTATCTTTTTTTATGCATAATTATATTATCTTGCAACGTTCTACTGTAGTTATTATGTTAGATCGTCTTGCTGAGCTTGAGAAGAGATATAAGCTTGGTCCTTTGCAGAGGATTTTGCTTACAACTGATGGTTCGATTACTAGGACCCTTGAGGCTCTTACTGGTGAGACTGTGAAGATTGAGACTGTGACTCAGGAGGTAGTGGGTGCTGATGAGGACCTATCTACCCGTCTTGGTGTTGATGTTGGGGATAAGGTGAATTTTCGGGTTGTTAATTTAAAGGCAGATGATAGGATTTTGGTTCATGCGACTTCTTTTACGCCGTTAAGCCGTCTTAGGCCTGAGTTTCGGAAGAATATTATGAAAGAGGATGTTCCTATTGGTCGGATATTGGCCAGGCTTAGGATTGAGGCTAGGAGGGAGATTAGAGACTTCGGTGTTATTCGGGCGGATAAGGGTTTGGCTGGTGTTTTTCAGGTTTCTCCGGGGTCGTTGTTATTGCGTCGGAACTATGACATAATCCATGATGAATCTGTTTTGATGAATATCACTGAGGTTTTCCCGTTTGATCTGTAAGCGGTTGGTTTCTTAACTGAGCCTCTGGTGTTTTCATTTTTCTATGCGGTTGGTAATTACCGAATGATTTAAATCTTGACGTGTTTCATTCAATTGTTGTGAGGTTTTTCTATTGACTAGGACGAAGCTTATGATCCCGGGTCCTGTGGAGCTTTCTCCTGGTGTTCTTGAGGCGATGTCGCGGCCCGTTATTGGTCATCGTACTCCTGAGTTTGATGAGGTCTTGGAGTATTGTTGGGATGTTCTTAAGAAGCTTTTTCGGACCCGGAATGATGTTGTCTTGTTAACTGGCTCTGGCACATCCGCCATGGATGCTGCTATTTCCAATATTATAGGTGATGGGGATGAGGTTGTCTGCTGCACGGGCGGCAAGTTTAGCGAGCGTTTTGTTGAGATTGTGAGGGCATATGGCGGTGTTCCGCGGGAGGTTGAGGTTGAGTGGGGCTGTGCTGTTTGTCCTGAGGATGTTGAGGAGGTGCTTTCTGATAGCAGTGCGAGGGTTGTGACTCTTACTCATAATGAGACGTCCACGGGTGTTCTTAACGATGCTGGCGCTATTTCTAAAGTTGTAAAAGATTATGGCGCGGTTTTTGTGATGGACGCCATTACCTCTGTGGGTGGTGATGATGTCCGTACTGATGAGTGGGGTGTTGATATCTGT
>JAZFTJ010000101.1:0-4598 GCA_036446635.1 Hydrothermarchaeales archaeon (SeqCode)
GTTCTATGGTCCTTTTGCACTCTAAGCTTTCAATAGTATATCTACTGATCATCCAACCACCTACATATGAACAATCTCTATCCGTGAAGGAACCACATATATATAGGTTTTCGATGAGATAGAGACTGGAGACCAGGAAATGAGGGAAAAATAGCATATATGACTACCCAGAAACACAGAAGAATGCAGAAGCTCATGGCCATGGGCGTCCTGCCCGGCGTAGCAATCAAACTCATCCAAAGCTTCCCCTCCTTTGTCCTGCAACTCGAGGGGACACAGATAGCTCTGGACAAAGAGATAGCTGAAGAGATATTTGTAAGAAAAACAAGACGAAGAGGGACACGGAGGAGGGGAAGATGAAGCTCTCGCCAAACGTAGAGGAATATCTTGAAACCCTATGGATCATGGAAGAGAAAGGGAAAGAGATCGCAAAGATAAGTGAGATAGCAGAAGAACTGAAGATAGCCCCCCCAAGCGTCGTTGAGATGTCAAGAAAGATGGAGGCTAAAGGACTCGTGGAATATAAGACCAGAGAAGGAATCAAGATGACAAAAAATGGACGAACGATTGCCACCCAGATAGTCAGAAACCACCGCCTCACAGAGCTGCTCCTCACAGATATACTCCACATGAAAGTCGATGAAACCGCTGTCTGTGGACTTGAGCACTACCTATCAGAAGAGATCTCAGACGCTGTGTGCACAACCCTTAACCATCCCAGAAGATGCCCCCACGGGCACAAAATCCCACCAGGAAAATGCTGCTAACCACCCACATACACTCTTTTAGTTCCTTATCTCTATATCTGTTGACACATCTCTTAGCGTATCTTTACTCTTAAAAAATGGCTCTCTGAGTCTCATAGCCTCTTTGAATAGCTCAACAAGCTCAGAATCAGACGCACCACTCCTCATGGGGGTTAGAAAGTCAACCTGATTATCCTGCCTCATCAGACAGGGCTTAAACTGGCCATCCGCTGTGATCCTCATCCTCGTGCAGTTCGCACAGAAATTCGTATTATGCATTGGAAAGACCACCTCCACCTCAACACCCCGGTCAAGAATATACTTAGTCCTTCCCTGCATAAACTTCCGGACATAGACATCAGTGGCGTCCCTCTCAAACTCTTTCTCCAACGGCGTGAGATCATAGAAATACTTATCAAAAAAATCTTTGCTATACTCGTTCTCCATCAAACCTATAAGCTGCAATATTGCTCCTGTCTCAGACGCAAACTTGATCATGTCCGGTATCTCATCCGTGTTGATCCCTCGCATAGCCACCATATTAAGCTTCACAGGGTTTAGATTCACATCAATCGCCGTTTTTATACCTCTAATAACCTTATTCAGATCGCCCTTTGTAACCTTTGAGAAAACCTCAGGCTTTACACTATCCAGACTCACATTAACCCTGTCAAGACCAGCATCCTTAAGCTCTTGGGCATACTTATCCAGCAAAAAACCGTTGGTGGTCATAGATACATCTTTAACCCCTTTTGTGGACGCGATCACGTCAAAGATGTCGCAGACGTCCTTCCTTAAAAGAGGCTCACCACCTGTTACCTTCACCCTTCTAACACCATGATCTGCACATATGCCGACAACCCTCTCAATCTCCTCAACACTCATCTCCCCATTACTATTCTTAGAAATCCCCTCCTGATGGCAGTAGAGACACTCGAAGTTACATCTAGAAGTAATCGAGATCCGCAAGCTCCTAAGGGGCCTTCCAAACCTGTCATAGATCATCGACATATTACCTACACCATTATGCATTTATTATTAATACATTTTGCTATAACAAGCGAAAAAGTTAAACATGAATCAAAAAAAACCTATTCCCTCGCATGTTTTACAAGATGCTTAATCTCCTTTGATATTATATCCAGGGCGGTCTGAACAGCATTAGGAGATCCCGGAACCGCAAAAATAACAACCCCCTTGCTAACACCTGCAGTAACCCTGGTAAGCATCACACTAGCCCCGATCTCCTCAAAACTCCTCCTTCTAAAAAGCTCACCGAAGCCGTCGATCCGCTTCTCGATTATCCCCTCCAACGCCTCAATAGTAACATCCCTTTCACTGATACCTGTCCCCCCAGTACAGAGAACAACATCAACATCCTCTCTTTCAACCAACCCCGAAACCTTATCAGCAATCATCCCACGATCATCCGGCAGGATCATATAATCCACCGATCGATATCCCTCCTTCCCCAGCTGATCCAAGATCAGTCTGCCTGAGACATCCTCAACTCCATCTCCTTGAGCATTATACCTCGAATCAGAGACAGTGATAACGCCAAAACCTATCTCTTCAGGCGATTCTTTCTTATGCTCCAAAGTTGTTTCACTCATCACCCTCCCCCTTTATCTTCTCTATAACCCTAATGTCGCTAATCCTTGTCACAGGATACTGCCCATTCTCATCCTTCTCAACAGCCTTAACCATGTCCCAGATCGTCAAGAGAGCCACCGAGACTCCGGTTATTGCCTCCATCTCCACACCGGTTTTACCGAAGCTTTTGACCTCAACACTCACCTCGATCTCATCATCAATAAAATCAAAGTCAACATTCACACCGGTAATCGGGATCGGGTGACACATCGGGATGATGTTTGGTGTGCTCTTAACAGCCAGAGTTGCAGCAACCTGAGCCGTAGTAAGGACATTGCCCTTCTCGACTTCCCCCTCCTGAATCAACTCTATAGTTGAACCCTTAAGCGTGATTCTCCCGCTAGCCCTCGCTATCCTAAGAACCTCTTTTTTATCTGTGATATTGACCATCTTCACGCCGCGGTCATCAACATGACTAAGCTTCACACCAATTCCTCATCCGATTTTTATCAATGCCTTGATACTTAAATATTCCCTGGCGCAAAAAACTAAATGGTATGAAAAAAATTTTAGGACAAAATAAAATCATGTCTACCGGGGATAAATAAGAAGTCAGGAGCGAATTTATCTTAAAACACGCAACAAGTCCACATCCCTAACCAAACCTATGATCTTGCCTTCCGCATCTGTAACAGGAACCTGCTCTATCCTGTTCTTGCCCATCTTCTTAGCGACTTCAGATACAGTGGTCCCTTTCGTAGCACTGACAACCTTCTCAGGAACAATCTCACTCACATTGATATCAGGGATCTCAAGTTTCCTTGTCGTTATATAGATGATGTCCTTACTATCCCACCCCCATGCATCACCTTCTGTGCCGCCGGACATCTCAGACTTTTTAGTTGACTCTATCCTCTTTAAGATCTTAAGAAAATCCGAGTCCGCAATTATTCCATATAGTTTTGCATCAGAATCCAATACAGGGAGAGCTCTAGCACCTGACAAACGCATTATCTCAGTTGCCACTTTAACAGGAGTATCTCTCCATATGCAGGGAAAACGCTTTATCATATACTTTACGACTTTATCCGTGTTATTCATCTTGGAGATAGATTTCCAGACTAGATCCTCAGTCGTGACAATGCCCACAAGCTTATCATCCTTAACCACCGGGAGTCTTTTAAAACCTGCAACAGAGAATACCTTGGCTATCTCCTTAATGTCCGCGTCAGGAGTTGTTGTAATAACATCCTTAGTCATCAACAACGCAAGCTGATTCTCATCCGGCTTTTTTGTGAAATTACTCCTAGTCACTATCCCTACAAGTTTTTTTGTCCCTTTTTTTACAATAGGTAAGCCGGATATATCGTGTTCAATTATCAGATTCAGTGCCGCCTCACCAGTCCCTGGCACTTCTGCACTTATGACATCCTTTGTCATTATGTCCTTGACTTTCATGGTATCTCCTCAAGCGATCAATTCAAAGAGAATTTAATGGAAAAGATCTGTTGTAAACGATTGATAATGGTTTATAGTCTCTTAGTGAACTTCATGTTACTTGGCCAGAAATCCCTTATTTTCCACCTATGACTCCTATACTGGGTGTTTCTTATTATAGTTTTTGGTTATTATTTTTGTCTAATCATAGTTTATTAAAGCACCGTTTTTAAAAACTCCCCTGACAGAACTGCTTTCTGTCCTGTGAACAAGGGATAAGGTAGGATCAGTAGTATACTCCTCCCTTTTGACAATGACAAAATCAGCAGCGTTACCCTCTTCTATGGAATTTGCAGGCAAGCCGAAAATCCTGCGACCATTTATCGTCGCAGCCTTTAAAACCTCTTTTGCATCAAACAAGTGATCTTTGTATAAACCCCTTATTATCTTAAATGTGAAATCCATCTCTCTGAACATGTCAGCTGAATTTATCATCAAATTATCGGTCCCTAAGGCAACCAAAGTGGATTCAAAAAGCTCTTTAAGCGACGGTAAACCCACGCCAAGCATGGCGTTTGCCCTGGGACACAGGACAACAGGCATATTCCTCTTACGAATCTTCTCTAAACTTTCCCCATCTACGTTTGTCAGATGCACCATGAAGTCAGGGTCTAAAGTAAGAGCTTTTTCTAGATCATCCTCAACCTCGCCTACATGTACGCCAAGAAGTTTTGACCTTTCCTTAACAATTTTTGAAATCTTATCCAATTCTTCTTCAGAATAATCCCTGACGCTACTAACACCTATGCCGTCACAATTCTC
>JAZFTJ010000102.1:0-15257 GCA_036446635.1 Hydrothermarchaeales archaeon (SeqCode)
AAACTGTTAATTAAAAACTTGGATAAAAAGACGAAAAGAAGCGGGGCTGCCTATGGTAAGAATATAGATAAGATCTGGATGGAGGACATAGGGAAAGCCTCCAAAGTTGTGTCTGACAGCATCGACATTGAAGAGTTGATCAAGATAATTGGTGGTGTAAAAGTATGACTCCTGATCTTTGGCTCATATTACTGTTGGCTGTTGCGCTGGACAGAATCTTTGGCGAGCCCCCGAGAAAAGCGCATCCGACGGTTTGGATGGGTATTATCATAGATTTTTTCAAAGAAAAGACGTTTGAAGAGAAGAGAAAAGACTTCCTCTATGGCTTCTTCATCTTCTCCACTGTAACATTCACCTTTGCTACAGCCGCTTTTGTCATCTTATCAAATCTAGGGCCAATCTCAACGATCCTGATAGGGGTTTTTATATTGAAAGTTACTTTCAGCTGGAAAGATATGGCAGGACATGCAAGACCCATTAAAAACGCGGTTGATAGAGGCGATCTAGAAGAGGCTAGAATAAGTCTTTCAAAGATAGTGGGAAGAGACACCAAGGGGTTGGATGAGACGCATATAATATCAGCAACGGTTGAATCCATAGGAGAGGGCAGTGTTGACGGGATCGCCTCGCCCATATTCTACTACCTAGTGATGGGCAGTGTCTTCGGTGTTCCAGCAGGTGTAGCGGCGGCTGTGTTTTTTAGGGCGACAAGCACTCTCGACTCGATGATAGGGTACAAAAGATATGGAGCCAAGGGCTATACTGCGGCGAAGATAGATGACATCTTAAACTACCTGCCCTCACGGATTATGGGGCTTGTGATCATAGCATCAAGCTTTATCTTGGGAGAAAACTGGAAAAACGCCATAGAAGTATTTGAAAATGATAAAATGGTTACTCCCAGTCCAAATTCTGGTCACACAATGGCAGCCCTTGCAGGTGCATTGGGCGTCGGATTGGAGAAAGAGGGTGTTTACTCTCTTGGAGGCAGAGTTGAGAAGCTTGAAACAGACCATATATCAAAAGCAATCCATGTGGTGGATTTTTCCATCATAATTTTCATAGTCTTTACCTTGGCAGCGGTTCTTGGGGTGCATGTCTAGTTGGATACAGAATTAAAATAGTAGTTTGGAGATGATAGGGGTATGGCAAAAAAAGGCGGTAAAAAACCTGACATGGTCCAAATGCTTCTTGAGCATAGCGTTTCAGAAGATGACTTATCAGATGCTTATATAGAGCTCTTCGTTCCGCATCCGGGCTTGGAGAGTAAAGAAAAAGCGGAGATGATTTTCAAAGAAGAGCTGGGAAAAAGCCTTAAAGACCCCAATATCACTGCGCTGATTATGGCAGGACTTCGGCTTGAAGAGGACGGAGGTAAAGGCCTTATACCTGGCCTTAGAAGAGCGGATTTCGAGAATGATTCGGTAAACATTGTGGCAGATGAGATCCTTGGCATGGCTATAGCGGAGTACATAGGGGGTACAAGGGCCAGATTTGAATATGTTCGATTTGACACAAAGAAGCCCGGCATCTTGAGCAGATTAGGGCCTTTTGCTGACGATGTTATATGCGGCGTAATTGCGGGCATTTCTTCAAAGATATACTCTGATAGATTGGTGTCTTAAAATGGGTCTTTTAAACGGCATTAGAGAGTCTATCGCTTTTCTCACAATAATACCTGCAGGTACAAAAGATGGGGACTGGAAGGTTGTTGCTGACTATATGTGGCTTTTCCCGATTGTTGGGCTTATAGTGGGGGGCATAGCCGCTGTTTTGGGTTCAATCTTTCTTCCTATCTTCCCTCCCAGTATCTCATCTGCGCTGGCGCTGTTTTTTCTTCTCTCATTAACAGGTTTTCATCATCTAGACGGTCTCTTGGACTTCGGCGACGCCATTATGTATCGTGGGACGGTGGAAAAAAGAAGGGCCATCATGCAGGATGTGGACACTGGCGTGGGAGGGTTTGGTCTTGGATTCTTTGTTTTATTAATTGCATTTCTAAGCATTAATGAGTTCTTAAAAAAAGGGGGGAGTCTTTTTTTGATATTGGTCACTGCCGAGGTTCTTGCAAAGTTGTCGATGGTCACAGCTTCATATCTTGGCAAGCCGTTTCATGAGGGGATGGGAAGTGTTTTTACCGATGCCATGAAAAAGAGTCATGCCAAACTCTTATTGGCCGTTGTAATTTCAGCCATTATCCTCTATTTTATGCTTCAACTCAACGCATTTATTTTGATCATAGTCTCCTTGTTTTCCAGTCTTGTTTTAGTCTGGATATCCAACCAGTTGTTAGGCGGAATTTCAGGCGATACTTTGGGAGCTATTAACGAGGTAATAAGAACTGTCATAATGCTTGCTCTGGTGGTTATTTGAAACGGCTTGATGCCATAGTAATGGCAGGCGGAAGAGGAACAAGGCTGGGATTGGAAGAAAAATCTCTTGTCAAGCTTTGTGGAAAACTGGTCATAGAATATGTGCTTGAAGCATTATCAGAGTCTGAGTTTATTGACAAAATCGTTGTTACAACAAGCAAACACACAAAAAAGACAGAGGAATTTTTAAAAATAAAGTCGATTAAAACCCTTGAAACTAGAGGAGAGGGATATGTTGAGGATATGATCAATGCAGTTGAAAACTTAGGATTTGGTAAGACCCTAGTGGTTTCATCAGATCTTCCTCTTATCTCTACAAAAGAAATAGACGCAGTTATTGAAGTATATTTTAGACAATCCCTCCCCGCTATGAAAGTAGTTGTCCCAGTCGAGTTATTTCAAAAACTTGGCATGGAGCCTAGCCTAGCAGAGGATGGGTTTGTTCCTTCCGGAATAAATATTGTTGATGGCAAGAATATTAACGGAGAAGAGTATACGTTAGTAACAGAAAATGGGGTGTTTGCCTTTAACCTGAATACTCAAAAAGATTTTGAGATCATAGAAAGATATAAAAAACTGATCAATTATTGAGAATCCTGGAGGAATAATATGCCCATAAGCGATGATTTACTTGAGATACTGGCTTGTCCTATGGATAAGAAGGATATAGAGTACAAGAAAGATGAGGACTTTCTGGAATGTAAAAAATGCGATATCAGATACTACGCTGAGAGGATGAAAGACAAGGATACATGCCCAAAATGCGGTGAAAAGCTTGACCTTATTACGGGAGAAGTTCTAGTCTGCACTGAGTGTAATAGATGGTATCCGATCATTGAGGATATTCCTCACATGCTTCCGGATGACCTAAGGGAAGACCTTGATAAATAAATATTTCTTCTTTCAGTTGGACAAAAATATTGGCTTTTATCTCACGAGTCTAATGGGTAGGTTCATCTTCTCCAAAATATGGTTTAAACGCATCAAAGTTCTATTTTCAAGCAACGAAAATATACTCATTGTACTTGACGCATATTCTAAATTTTTTTCCTCAATATCGGGCGGATTAATGAGGGCAATCATGCCAAGTTTTCTCCGACCATTAATTGCAACATGCTTGTCAATGTATGACTTTTTTCCATTTTCCAGTGTGGTCTCTACTCCAGTGTTGAGAACATAATCTTTTATGTATGCGTTCCACAAAAGCGCTAGGTAATCTTGGCTTGAGGCCAGACATGTGTCAGTATCGATCCAAAAAGATTTCTTGATAATTATAAGGTCATTCCCTAATGTTGTTAGCTCCTCCTCTTCTGGAGTTATCATCTGATAGGTTAAAACTCCGTGTACCAGGATTCGTTCGTTTGTAACTTTTTGGATATTGTAAGTTAAAGTGCCGATCAAATTAGGCTTGGAAACCTCAAATTCAAAGCGCTGACCTTCTTCAAATAACATAAGTTGCGGTTGGCATTGGGCTTCAGCGTTATTCGATATTTCATTGTTAAACAAGTCACTTGCGTGAGTTATTATAGTTCCTTCAAAGGGCATTACTACAATAAGATATACCATCAACGCTGTTAAGAGATTTAATGGTTTGTCAAATCTCATTTTCAACTACTCCATTATTTACACCCCCCATCGATTCGGACTCTTTTAGTTTCTTTTAAGACCTTTTTTTTAACGGATAAATAGCTTCAGGGGCAGAGGTGTTAATGAAGTGGTTACATCTTCAGCGTTATTCTATTGTTCTTTTTCAAATAATAGACCGGATAATTAGACGTAGGTTATTGTTGAAAGTGGCTATTGATTGGAAAAGTTGATATATGGAAACTAATCTTCCTTTTCTTGGTGAGGCATTGGTAAGTACAGTGGATTTTGTGAATATGGTAATTATCGCCGCTCTAGTAGGGGGGTTGATAGGTGTGGAGCGGCAGCAGAAGACTAGGGTATTAGCTGGCACTAGGACTTTTGCTCTAACTGCTATGCTTGGAACCCTCTCTGTTCTAATTGCTGCGTTATTGGAGATTCCAAGCTTTATCTCTGCAACTTTTATCGGAGTTGCATTTGTAGGGGTGCTCCTGGGCTATGTCAAGAATGTCCAGTTGGATGACACAGGCATCACTACAGTGGTTGCCTTTCTCATCGCATATTTATTGGGGATCTTAGTTGGAAAAGGATTCTATGTTGAGGCACTTGCCGGAAGCGTTATTGTAAGTGTAATTTTAGTCTCAAAATATAGTCTTCAAGATTTCACTGATCAACTAACACATGAAGAGATTGTTAACGCCCTTGAATTCGGCATCATCGCATTCGTTTTATATCCTATTGTCCCAAACCACGCCATTGACCCCTATGGTTTAATAAATCCCAGAGTATTGGTTTTGATCATTATTGTTGTAAGCAGCATAGGCTTTGTCGGATTTTTAGCGCTCAGAAAGGTGGGAATAGAAAAAGGCCTTGCTGTTACAGGGCTTTTGGGGGCTCTTGTAAGCAGTGCAGCTACCGCCAGTTCACTCTCCATCAAGGTCAAAAATAACAGTCAATTATTGGGGTCAGCGATTAACGGGATTTTACTAGCAGACGTTGTGATGTTACTAAGAAACCTGGTAATAGCGGGGATAATCAGTCTGGCTATTTTTAGGGCAATGCTCATCCCCCAAATCGCCATGGTAATACTGGGGGTGACATACTTCTATTTTAAAGGTCAGAAAAACGAGTCTAAGGAGGAGACTCCACTTGTCCTTGAATCACCCTTCGCAATAATGCCAGCTGTCAGGTTTGCTGTCATGATAACCTTAGTGTCTGTTGTTGTTAAGTTGGTTCAGAATCTTGGAGTAGGTGGCATATATTTTGCATCTATTATAGGCGGCCTTGTTAGTAGCTCTGCTGTAACAGCGTCTTTAGTATCCCTCCATGCTACTGGCAGTTTAAGTCTTACCACTGCAGCAATCGGAAGTGTCATTGCCTCAATAGGAAGCCTTCTTAGCAAGATCTGGATCTCTAAGGCAAGCGGAACTGATGACCTTTATAATCACCTAGTCCCACCTACAGTGTTATTAGTAGCTACCGGAAGTATTATCCTTATTGTTCAATTTATGTTATAAGGTCTTAAGCCATGCTTATCGCGATTGAAGGTATAGATGGTTCAGGAAAAGGAACACATGCCAAGCTCCTGAACAAGTGGCTAAAAGAGAAGGGATATGACACCTTCTTGACAGCAGAACCTACCACAACAGATATTGGCGCTGTTTTAAGAGAAGGACTAAAGCATGGCAAATTTGATTCGACGACAGAGGCACTCCTTTTCGCTGCAGACAGGTCTGAGCATCTTAAGAAGATAAAACTGAATCTAGACAAGAGCAAGATTGTAATCACAGATAGATATTTTTATTCCTCCATCGCATACCAGGGTGCGTCCGGAGTGAGTATAAAGTGGATAAGGGAGGTCAACAGATTTGTTCCAAGTCCTGATCTTACTCTACTTCTGGATCTTACTCCAGAGATAGGACTTCAGAGGATATCGTCTGGGAACTCGCTTAGAAGCTCAACGAAGGAAAGAGAACATTTTGAAAAACGGGATTTCTTAAACAAGGTCAGAGCGATTTACCTGGATCTAAAAGAAGAATGTAATGATATAAAAATTATAGATGCATCGGGTTCAATAGATGAGGTCCAGACTGCAATGCGGAGAAAGGTGAGCCTGGCTCTTAGGGCGCTTAAAAAGAAGAGGGAAAAGACAGAGCAAAAAGACATAGAAGCCTATTTTTAAACCTTGACTTTCACTATGCTGCTATTTTTTCCAACACCCAGATATTCTGCAATAACCGGGCACTTTGCCTTTAGGAGAAAAGCGATTTTTTTGTTCTTGATCTTATGGAGGGTCTCGAAGTTAGCCTGTCCTTTTGAGATTACAAGGTCCGAGTTCTCCAACCTTCTCAAAAACTCCTTAGAACACATACTCAATGTGGTGCCTATAGTGGCTGCACCTATTGTTATGACCTCACAAATGCCGGTAAGACCCACGTAATCCGCATCCTTCATCGTTGCGTCATTAACTATCGGCGCAGACTTTACGCATGCTGTAACCTCGAGTCCCATCCTGATCAATTCATCGATCAATACCTTATCAAAAACTATCTCTCCAGCGTTGTCACAGATATATAGAACCGTCTTTGAGTCATGCAACAGCTCAGCTAACGCATCACAATCGTCTATGATGAGAGGGTCTTGCAGTGCATCTTCCAGTATACGTGCATCAACTTCTGCAGCATAAACAGCAAAGTCGATAAGATTTCCGGCCAACGCTATTTTCACAGCCTGTCTTAAACGATCTTCAGCTCTCGCCACCGTTCTCTCAGCGGTATCAGACAGGCTCATAGCAACATCATTGGCTCTTCTCTTCTTTTCCTTGAGCGGATCTTTTACAGCAGTTAATTCAAAAACAAGATATTGTAATTCTGTCCCAAGTTGTGCGGGGATACGGTTATCTCTGAAATTTTCTTTTAAAAACTCTCCCACTTTCGAAGTCATAACCTCCTTATTTCTTCCTTTGACTCCAGCAAGTGCTATGGCGCGCTCACCCTGACTTAGAAGACACGAAAAACACTCATCAGCGACTTTCATACAGAATCCCTTTAACAGTTTAGCTAAGCATACCGAGCCAACAAAACACATAGGTGTCTTATTGTGCAGTCATCGGCGTGTCTCCACATACCCTTTATCACCGTTGATGACCACAACCTCCCCCTCTTTGAAGAAATCCAAAGCATCTACTTCAAGATCATGGATCATAGGTATCTCAGAGATTAATGCTCCTGAGGCCACTATCTGCTCTGCCTTTGAATTTATAATTCCTACTGGCGCTGTACCGTTCTTCTTCATCTGATAGATAACATAGCTTCCCACAGTGGAACCCTTACCCGTGGGAAAGATCAGAATCTTACCGACAACGCTTTTTCCCTCAAGTTCATGTCCCTTCTCAATCACAACGCCGGTCTTGGGATCCACACCCCCCAAGAATGTAATGGGCTCTTTGGATAATATGACCTCTCCCTTTGCTATGCCTTTGGAAACAATCCTGCCCTTTATTCTCATTTTACCAGATTCTCCACACTATCAAACTTCACATCCAAGCCTGAGAGATTCTTGGAATAGAAAGCGCATTTAGCCGAGTTTGTCCCTATCGATTTAATACCAAGGTCTTCCAAGGGGGAGACGACCATACAGGTGTCTGAAATGATCTTTACATTCTCGTTTTTTACGTATTTTTTCATCTTTTCTTTGATCTGTCTTGGGGCGAATATCCATGTATCTCTTCTGGGGTTTGTATCCAGAACTGCGCGGATCTCATCGATACTGCAGTGTGGGCATCCTATGCATATAAGGTCTGGATCATCAACGGTTGTAAGCGTTTCATATATGTCCTTTAACTCTCGGTTGCCCACATCAACTTTCTCTATCCTACCGCCTTTAGCGATTTCAGCTTCAGGAGTGACATTTTCAACGTGAAACATTCCTATGGTGCCAGTGGCCAGGGCCGCTCCCATTATCTTCATGTCATCTGGAGAAGGAGATATGCCAGTGAAAATTGGGATGCCGTCGAAATTCTTTCCAACGTAATACCCCAACGCCGCATAATCGCTTTTAGTATCTCCTATGCCTTTGGCATTTACCTGAAATGTGGGTGTTCTATTCTCCTTAAGATGAAGGCCCCATCGTGGGGTCTTGCCTATCACTGCTGAGGCTAGGGCCGAGATGCCGCTCTCTCTGTTTGTTTTCGCACCAATAACTGAATTTGCATATATAGCGCTAGAAGACTCAGCCCATGAAACACTCGTTCCCCTTTTGGGCAGGTTACCTACAAGATAAGGGGTGCATGTGCATGAGGGACGGATGCCCATGGCGGTATAGGCTTGTATTATCTCCTCTTGTTTTCGGACAAATACCTCGGAGAATCCCAGTTCCTGCCACGAATCAAGGTCAACTCCCATGGGATTAAGGGTTGTTAAACATGATGCCTTGGCTTTTGTTGACGCGAAGTCTTTCAGGAATTCAAGCCCCGCGTCTCCGATGGTTTTGTAAGAGACGCCGGAGACCTGGACGCTTGAAACAGAGATTAATCTATCAGCACTTTGGATGTCGCCAAGAGATACCAGTATTTCTATGGCTTTCCGCTTGCCCTCGCCTTCCTCTCCTTTAAGAATGTCCTCTTCCTCTTTTGTAAGGTGCATAAGCCAATCACACAATCCTCTTTCTTATTTCGTCTGCAAGAAATGCTGTACTGCCAATACCTGTTACCAGGAGCCACTCGGATAAACTCAAACCCACTGTATGGAACGCATTCTGAAGGATGGCAACGTGAACGACCGCCACCTGAACCAGAACAGATCCAACAACCGCCATGATAACATATTTGTTTGAAAAAACGCCGAGGCTGAAAAAGGATTTATCCTCAGATCTGCAGTTGAATGCGTTGAACATCTGGAACATGACAAAAACTGTAAAGGCCATGGTTCGTGCCTTTATCACCTCGGCGCCCTGTGACAGTACCCATATAAAAAGACCCAAGGTCCCGACAAACATTATAAGAGATATAAAGGTTATGCGTATGACCATCTTTTTGGATACGATGTTCTCGTTGGGATCGCGTGGGGGTCTTTTCATTACCTCTGGGTCTGTGGGCTCCATGCTTAGACTTTGAGCTGGCGGTCCGTCCATAATGATGTTGACCCAAAGAATCTGAAGTGTATTCAGGGGAAGTGGAAGGCCCATCAAGGTAGATGTTCCTATAGTTGCTAATGCTGCGACATTGGTTGTGAGTTGGAATCTTAAAAAGTGCTTTATATTATTGTAGATCGACTTACCTTCCTCTATGGCGTTTATGATGGTTACAAAGTTGTCATCTACCAATATCAGATCAGCTGCCTCTTTTGTAACGTCCGCTCCTGTTTTGCCCATTGCAATGCCTATATCAGAGGACTTCAGTGCCGGAGCATCGTTAACCCCGTCTCCTGTCATCGCAACAACATGTCCATTGGACTTTAGTGCTTGAACGATTCTCATCTTGTGCTCTGGGAGCACCCGTGAGTAGACGCTGGTTTTTTCAACTATTGTCCCAAAATCCTCGTCGCTCATCGTGTCTAATTCTTGGCCTGAGACTGCTAAATCCCCTTCTTTGAATATGTTAAGATCCTTGGCAATCGCTATAGCTGTCTCTTTGGCGTCTCCTGTTATCATCACGATTTTTACGCCTGTCCGCATGGTTTTTTCTATGGCCTTTTTCACTCCTCGTCTGGGCGGGTCCATAATGCCCATCATGCCTACGAAAACAAGGTCTTTTTCAATCTCTTCTCGTGTATATTCCTCTTTTTCAGGGAGTTCTTTGTAGGCAAAAGCCAACACCCTCAGAGATTTACTAGCGAATTGATCGTGAACTTCATGTATCCTTTTTCTGTAAGCCTCATCCATGGCTGATTTCCCATTTTTACTGTGTACCTGGGTTGACTTTGGAAGGACGATGCCGACGCCGCCTTTAACATATGCTATCCTCCTGCCATCGGGTGTTATGTGAATAGTTGACATAGATTTTTTCACAGAGTCAAAGGGAAATTCCTGGATCCTCTCGTAGTCTTTTCTTACAGGTGTATAATTGAGTCCTCCTTTAAGAGCGGCTGTCAATAGCGCTCCTTCGGTGGGCTGTCCGATAATCTTTGTCTCTTCGTCATTGTTTGATATCTCTGCGTTGTTGCACAGAACCGAAATCTTCAGGAGCTCTTGAAGATGCAGGTCTTCTTCTGCAGATGTTTTTCTCTCTCGCAGGATGCGTCCATTTGTCTCATAGCCTACGCCGGTGACATCGAAGAGTTCAGAGGTGAATATCTTCTGGACAGTCATAGCGTTCTGAGTCAGAGTCCCGGTCTTGTCGCTGCAGATTACGGTGGTGCTACCCAATGTTTCTACAGCAGGCAGTCTTCTAACAATTGCGTTGCGTCTTGCCATCCTTGTCACGCCAAGAGCCAGGGTTATTGTCACAACTATGGGCAGACCCTCAGGTATGGCCGCCACAGCCAAGGCAACAGCTACTGTAAACATCTCAAGATAAGTGCCCACTTTTGTAAAGACTCCTGCAGCAAAGACAAATACACATATGAATAAAGCCCAGAGACTCAGCTGTTTGCCAAAATCATCCAGTTTTATCTGGAGGGGGGTCTGTTTCTCCTCTACGCCCTGGATCATCTCTGAGATCTTACCAAGCTCTGTCTGTATCCCGGTTTCTACTACCACTGCTTTTCCATTCCCGTTTGTCACTACAGTGCCAGAGTAGATCATATTCAGCTTTTTTGATATCGTAACTTTCTTAGATATGGCTTCGACATTTTTTCTAATTGGCTTCGACTCGCCTGTCAAGATAGATTCATCCACCTCCAGGTCTGTGACATCGATCACTCGCGCATCTGCTGAGATGCGGTCACCCACTCTTAAAACAACAATATCTCCGGGTACAAGTTCTCTAGCCGGCGCTTCCTGGCTCTCACCCCCCCTTATGATATGAACCACCTGTGGTGTAAGCTTTTGTAGCGCTTCTATTGACTTTTCTGATTTATACTCTTGAATAAAACCAAGCACGGCTACAATGGTCACAGCGATGGCAATGGCGATTGCATCATGCATGTTTCCAAGGAATGCGGATATTGCTGCAGATGCTAGAAGAAGGACGATGAAAAGATTGGCAAACTGTCGAATAAGAAGGCCAAGAGGGGTTATTTTTTTCCTCTCTTTTAGCTCGTTATGACCAAATTCTATTAACCTTTCAGCGGCTTCATCGTTCGCTAAGCCTTGAGGTGAGGTTCCAAGATCAGAGAGGACGGTTTCAACGGGTTTTAAATAGGCGTCTCCTCTTTCTGTCTCTTTACCTGAGATACTCATAGTTCCACATTCCTTTATCTAACAAAAGAAGTTAAGATATTTCAGGGTTCGTCAAATCCTACTTTTTTGTAGGCATCAAGGTCTTCAAGTGATTTCGTTGCATCTACGCCGATTTTCGTGGTCATGGCATCTTCACTGGCCGAGGGGTCAAGCGATGAGCCTTTGACGTTTTTCATAGTCGTCGTGTCTCGATCTCCCTGGTATCTTGTTGCCAAGGCATATTCGATATCCTCAGGGTTGAAGATATCTATGTCGTCATCCACGACTATCAAGTGCTTCATGCTGTGATGGCCGTCGAAGGCCGCGTTTATAACCTCTTTAATATCAGTCCCCCGGGTATTTTTTATCGATACAACGCCATGAAGCCAGTTGCAGCCGCCATCGGTTAAGCATGCGTTTTTGACATCCGCCACTCTTTTTACAGATCTAAAGATGCTTGGCTCTCTGGGCATGCCCATGAATATTTTATGCTCAATACTTGAAGGTAGTAAGGCTTGATAGAGGGGATTTTTTCTATGTGTTATCCTTGTTATCTCGAACACTGGCTCTTTTCTGACGATGTCATATGTACTTGTGATATCGACAAAGGGCCCTTCATCCTCACGTTCATTTGGCAATATCCGTCCCTCCATCACGATCTCAGCGTGTCTTGGCACCTGAAGATCTACATTTTTACAATTCACAAGCTCAAGGGGTTTTCCTAGAATGGACGACGCTAACTTTAATTCGTCAAACCCTATAGGCACAGAATATGCGGATGCATAGAAGATAGCCGGGTGCACGCCTATGGCTATCGCGATATCAAGGGATTCGTTCCTAGCCTCGGCCTTTTGATGGTAGGTCCAGAGATGCCTATCAACAAGCCGGGTAGCAAGACGGTTTTTACCTATGACCATCATCCTGTGGATGGAGACGTTTCTGCCGTGTTCCTCATCATTTGCGATGACAATTCCTGATGATATGTATCTCCCACCATCCTTCTGGAAGTGCTTTAATATTGGGATCTTGCTCAAGTCGGTGTCAAGCACCACCTCTTGGCACTCGCCGTCTTCAACAACCACAGGATCTATTGGATTTTCAATGACATTCAATATGTGATTTATATAATCGTCCTTGGTGGTGTTTAAGGCCTGATATAACCTGGTCCTGCTAGGACAGAGGTTTCCAACAACTCTAAAATCAGTCCCGTTGACATTTTCAAACAAGACAGTTTTATCCTGATTTTCAAACAGCTTTTTTGAGATCTCATATTCTGTGGACACCTTGTCTTCTACTATCAGATCAGTTTCTATAAAGTCGCGTAAATCCATGGTGATCAGCCCTTTTTTTCTCCCCATCTTTTAAAAAGATCGTTTTGGATATCCAGCGAGTCCAAGATTTTGCCCACTACAAAGTCTACCATATCCCCTATTTCGTTCGGTTTGTGATAGAATCCTGGCATGGCAGGCAGGATAACTACGCCCAGTTCAGAAAGTCTTAGCATATTGCGGAGGTGGATGGCACTCAGTGGTGTTTCTCGCGGTACAAGTATCAGCTTTCTCCCCTCCTTTATCATGACATCTGCGCTCCGGGTTATTAGGTTAGATGAGAAACCGTTTGCAATAGCACTTAAGGTTTTCATACTGCAAGGAGCAATGACCATTGCGTCTGTTTTAAAGGAGCCGCTTGCAATGGAGGCCTCGATATCTGATTCATCATAGCAGTCCTTTAGGCTCTTTAAACGTTCTCTCCCGAGTTCGTGTACTATGATCTTCTTTGAGGTGTTTGAGGCTATGCACTCGGTCTCGATTTCATGTTCTTTTAAGACCTCTATTAGTCTGAGTCCATATACCGCCCCTGAGGCGCCTGTAATAGCGACTACCACCTTCATAACCTGTTCACCTGATGTAATTATCCAGATCGGCCAATTTCTTCGAGACCATTTCTATATTGTCCTTTGGTGTATAAACCCCTATGCTCCACTGGTTTTTATGGGCTTCTTTTAGTATCTTTACCAATGGGGACATGTCTTCTAATCCTTGAACTTTTCCATCTATTAATATTGAAACGTTGCCTTCACCATAAGAAGGCATCTTGGGTATGTCCAATATTATGTATCCGTCATCTATTTTGCAGTCCTCTGCCATTTCTGATTCGATCCTTCGCCAACGTTTTAGGTTATTTCTGAGTTTTATAAGCTCTGTTATTGACTCGTCATCAAGGTCATTCCAAGACATAACAAGAAACTTCTTGAAGAGCTGTCTTTTCTCTAACATCACACCTATATCATATACATAATCTGTTGAATCGTTGAACATGTTATGAATGTCATAGTCGTCCATTTTATACAACGCATTATAGTCTAACGAGCCTTTTTCGATAGCCCTTTCAGTTGCTCTTAAAAACATTGCGTCTGCCACCCTGCTTGCGGGATGAAGATAAACTGTGGGCGTCATTAAAAATCTGGCCATCAACAGGGCTTCAACAGCCCTTAAGCCTCCCTCTGCAACGACTAAGGAGTTGTTAAATATGGTCGTCGTATTGATTATTCGATCCAGATCTATTACTCCATATGCAACCCCTGTATAGTGTGCGTCTCTTACCAAGAAGTCCATCCGGTCTATGTCAACTTCTCCTGAGACTATCTTTCCCAATGGTTGAGATTCGCCGGTTATCATCTGGGTGATAGATCTCGTTTCTATCCCCCATTCTTTTAGGATATTTCCAATCTCTGAACTGGAAATGATCGAGTTTGTTACTTCAACATGTGACTTACCCAAATATCGCTCTAATAACTCCTCAGATGTATGTGATAACGGGCCATGCCCTATATCGTGGAGTAGGGCAGAGGATGTGACCATCGTTTTTTCTTCAGGGGTTATTGGCAGGTTTTCAGCGATCCTTCCGGCAAGGTGGAAGGCGCCTAATGAATGCTCAAATCTTGTGTGGTTTGCCCCCGGATAGACAAGATGTGTCATCCCTAGTTGCCGGATTCTCCTGAGGCGTTGGAATTCCGGTGTGTCGACTATCTGGATATCCAATTCTTTTAGGAAGATGTCCCCATGTATGGAATCACGGATAATTTTACGATTTTCTGAAGTCGACTTGTTATACACCATAATTCTAAAATGGTCGGTAGATTATTAATACTTTGGTAAAGCATGGTTGATGACATGTAGATCCCCGCTATTTTTGGAGGTTCATCTGGGTTTAAAATTGCAGAAGATCTGGTATAAATAGGCATGAATTTCAGACAGTTTATTATGACTTGATGCTTGCGTTGGAATAGATGATGGGTGGGGATATGTAACCACTTTGTTAACATCCTTGTCCCTGAAGTTATTTAATCTACTGAAAGAATTTTTCTAATAGACTAAAATGTGCCAGTATTCGATATGCTATAGCTTTCCTGGGGGGGTGTATAATTAGATCTGGATCTCGCGTTTTATAGATATAATCTTGTATCAACAGTAATTTAAGGCAGTGAGCCAATGGATGCTGAAAGATGATCGGCTCGGTTCTCGACATCGGGGTAATTAATGTTCAGTTTATAGCTTTGGTGCTGATTGTTGTTGCACATGAATGGGCTATTTTCAGAGAATGGTGGAGGGTAAGATTTGGACAAGCTATTCTTTCAGTTTCTGTGGAGCCACCTGCTTTATCCTTTATATCTCAAGCTACCCGTTTTGTATTAGTGATAAAAGCGAAAAACATTTTATTAGATGTAAAAAAAGGGATGGAGAGCCTTCCAACAAAAAATGAAATATTATGTTCCCCTACGATCCGAACAAACTATTCAATGCTTTTAGACCCATATGCTGAGCCTAAGTAGATAATTTCATTATAAGACTTTTATTCGCGTATGAATCCAGACTCTTCAACAAAACTAGTCTCACCTGATTTGGGATAATCTCGAATGTTTATCCTAACTATCTGTGGAGTCTTTAGACTGAGGCTTTTAACCCAGCATTCTCCTGGGTGAAG
>JAZFTJ010000103.1:0-3115 GCA_036446635.1 Hydrothermarchaeales archaeon (SeqCode)
TCCCATTCTTCACCCGCCAATATTCTTCTCCTGATCTCAGTCCCGGAGCACTCGTCTCTCTTGAAAAATGAAAAGGTTTTGACCTCTTTCCCAGTATTAGTAAAAAGTGTTTTCACAAGAGAGTTGTTGGAATATATGACATCAAATTCGGGGACCAAGCTGCTAACATGACCAACCCATTTATCATCGTCGTTTACATCCGGGATCGGGATGATTTCAAAATCCTTCAAGCCCTCATTGGATAAAGTCCTTGAGATCATCTCCTCTCGCTCCTCAGCAGTAAAAGGGTTCTCCATTGTAAAGCCATGCTGTGCGCTGCCAATGCCTATAATGAGCCCATCCACATCCCCCAGTATCTGCTTTATGATATGCAGATGTCCATTGTGAAATGGCTGGAAGCGTCCGATAAAAAGGCCCTTCATCTATGTATCCTCACTTTTTCTCCACCCTTAACTCCTAGAAACTCGCTGGCATCGCCCTGATTCACCGCCGCTTCTAGATAACCTCCGCTACCGAAAAGACAGCAGAGTTCTCCTTCCTCAGCAAAGCCATAACTTTCCAAAAGCCTCAGCTCATATTCTCTATTTTTTATTTCCAAGAAAAAGGACACATCAAACTCAATACCGATCCGGGATAAATCCTCTCTTTTAATGTTCAATATCACATTGCCAAAATAGTCTATGCAGAAGACTTCGCCCGCGATGTTGCCGTTTTTTGTCTTAACCTTATTGAAACCTATTTTTTCAATGCCCTCGGTTAGTGTCCCGAATTCTTCAGGTTTAGAGCCGCATTCAATCTTTGCTGCAATAGGTGCAAAGACATCACGCCCATGAAACGTCTTAGACTTACTCTCAAGGGTTATCTCATAAACCTCCTCAATCCCCCCTATCAAGCTAAAAACACCGTTATCAGGCCCCACGAAAAAGAAATCCTCTGTCTTAATTATCACCCCTCTGCGGGGAGTACCAACACCGGGGTCGACTACAACAACATGTATAGTGTCTTTAGGAAAGTATCGGCACACTGTGCTTAGAACATATGCGGCGTGTCTAATATCAAACTTTCGAATATTGTGTGTTAGATCCACTATTTTAGCTTCAGGACATATAGAATAGATGACGCCCTTCATAGCTCCGACATATTCAGAGTCTCCAAAATCAGTTGTTAATGTAATCATAATGATCACAGATGCTCGGCAATGGCGTTGATGATGCAACTCTGGGTCACTATACCCCGTATATTTTTGTCACCCTCAACCACTGGCAGGCGTTGATAACCTGTCCTCCTCATAAGCTCAGTGATCTTCTTTATGCTGGTGTCTTCGTTTATAGTTGAGATATCCTTGGACATTATATCCTCGACCTTTAAGCCGACAACCTCCTCCCCCGCGAGGATTATGTCGCGATGTGTAATTACGCCAACCAGTCTACCGTTCTCTACCACCGGCAAGCCCCCTATTCCATGCCGCATCATCCGAAGCTTTGCAGAAGCGACAATCTCCCTTACATCAGCTACCATCACATCCTTTATCATGATATCCCGTGCTTTTAGATCCCTCATTTGCGGCATCATTTGAATATTCCCACATGGAGTTAAAAAGTTTCCCATATATGTTTATGAATGATACCATTTAAAGCACTTAAAATAGAGTTGGACCGGTGCAAGAATGACCCAGATGAAAGATGCAAGGAAAGGCCGAATAACAGAAGAGATAAAGCAAGTAAGCGAAAAAGAAGGCATCGCAGTTGAAAAAGTCTTAAAAGGTGTGGCATCCGGGAGGATCGTTATACCCAGGAATCTCAAGAGGGATATTGAACCTGTTGGCATAGGAGAGGGACTAAGGATTAAGATCAACGCGAATATCGGCACATCCATGGACTTTCCAGACCCAGAACCTGAGGTTGAGAAGGCCGAAGTAGCAGTCGACGCTGGGGCAGACACGATAATGGATCTTAGCACAGGCGGAGACATAGACAACATCAGAAGAGAGATGCTCAAGATCCCTGTGCCACTTGGCACAGTGCCGATCTATCAAGCTGCTGTTGAGGTCACAAATCAAAAAGGGGGTACTGTCGTCGACATGACAGAGAATGATCTCTTCAATGTCATCGAGAAGCAGGCAAAAGACGGTGTGGACTTTATGACCCTACATGTAGGGCTTACAAAAGAGAGCCTGGGAAAGCTGCAGGAACAAGGTCGGCTAACAGGAATAGTTAGCAGAGGTGGCTCGTTCTTGGCTGCCTGGATACTTCATAATGACAAAGAAAACCCTCTTTATGAGAATTACGATTACCTTCTTGAGATAGCGAGAGAGTATGATATTACCCTGAGTCTTGGCGATGCTCTAAGACCTGGAAGTCTAAAGGACGCAACTGATAGGGCGCAGATTCAAGAACTCATAATCCTTTCCGAGTTGGTGGATAGGGCTTGGAATGCTGACGTCCAGTGCATGGTAGAGGGGCCGGGGCACATGTCATTGGACCAGATCGAGTCCAACATTATTTTGCAGAAGAAGATGTGTAAGGGTGCTCCCTTCTATGTCCTAGGTCCGATTGTGACTGACATTGCCCCTGGCTATGACCATATCAGCGGTGCAATCGGGGGGGCTATCGCCGCTCTATCTGGCGCTGATTTCCTCTGCTATGTCACCCCGGCCGAACATCTGGCCTTGCCTGATGTGGAGGATGTAAGGGAAGGTGTTATAGCATCCAAGATAGCTGCTCACGCGGTCGATGTAGCTCATGGAATTGATACTGATAGAGACGATAAAATGGCAAAGGCAAGGGTCAATCTTGATTGGGGAGAGCAGTTCAAGCTTTGTCTTGACCCAAAAAAAGCAAGGAAATACAGGAGAAAAAGGCAACCCCAGAATCCAGAAGTCTGCACCATGTGCGGAGACTTCTGCGCAATGAGGATAGTGAAAGAATACCTTTCGTGAAAATAATACTCCAAAAAAAAAGATTAGAGGAATAACAGTAAGATATTTCCTAAACCTTTTATTTCTTACTCTCCCTGTATTTTCTTAACTCTGCTTCCAATTTTTCGTCGTTTGTTGAGAGTATCTCGATGGCTAGAAAGGCAGCGTTTTTTGCATTATCAACGCCGACTGTTGCAA
>JAZFTJ010000104.1:0-20761 GCA_036446635.1 Hydrothermarchaeales archaeon (SeqCode)
ATTCCTATTAGAATGGGGTTAAGAAGCATACTATACTGCTTCAAAGATAGGCTCTGGAGTAGAGTAAGGTACATGCCTTACTCTCTTCTTTTATTACCCGAGTAATACCCAGGTTATAACCACTTTTATAGTGTTATTAACCGCTTCTTTATTATGTATCATTTTTAAAATACTCTACTCTATTAAAAAGCAGGAGGAACAGACTATGGGCAGGAGTTTAATTAGGTTTCTCAAAGAGGATCGGGGTCAGGTAGGCGTCGGTTCGCTTATTATTTTTATCGCGGTTATCTTGGTGGCCGCAATTTCTGCAGGGGTCCTTTTGCGGGCCTCAGGTGTTTTGTCAGTGAGAGCAACATCCACAGCTGAATCGGCGACAAGGGAGGTGTCGACAAAGATAGATGTTTTCCAGGTGACAGGTTATTCAAACGAATCAGCCCCCCGGGAGAATATTACAGAAATATTTATAAGTTCAAGACTTTCGCCCGGCAGCCCCTCTATAGCATTGGAGGATATAATGCTAATATTCCAAGCCGGCGATATCTATGTTAGCGGCATCAGCACCTCTGGAACTGGAGAGCAGGTTTTTACGTACGATTTTACTAAAAACACAACTGCGGACAGCACCCTTGAAGAAGGAGAATCAGTAGATATCAAATATTCGCGGGGGGGGAATATGAAGATGTCTAAAGGGACAACCTTCTTCTTCACGATACAGCCGCAAGGAGTGATAACTAGGGTTAAAAAGACCGTTCCAAACTCAATAGCCTATGCGTACAGCGTGGAATGGGGCTGAAAAGAGAGCAGGCACATCTGTAAGTAGGATATGTGTAATCACCCTAGAACAATAAGCATTGTGTCGGTGCTAGAGATTAATGGGGGGTGTCTATTTGCCCCCTACACCAATACATAGGATATCGGATGGTTCAATTAGAGTATTGTGATGTAAAAAAGCCTTTGATTGTTTGTTAGCGATTCAATAGTTTGGGGTAAATTACCTATGGATAAGACGGATGATAAAGGAAGAGAGATAATCGATCTTGGTGAGATCCGGGACGAAGATATCCTCATATTTGAGGACGGCCAAGGTACACCTCTTAATGCTGAGGAAACTCCTTCTTTTGGTGAAGATTCGCCTCCATTTGCTTCTGAGGATTCCCCTTCGTTTGCTGAGGAAACTCCTTCTTTTGGTGAAGATTCGCCGCCTTTTGGAGGGGAATCAAAGAATAATGAAGTCCCTGTTTCTGACGGAGCGGATTCAAAGGAACTTGAGGATACAATCCAGAAAGTCATTGAGCTTGAAAACATCCTCTCTAAAATTGATTCGTCTATAATGGTGGTAAAAAAGCTAAATGAGGAGACTTATGAAAAAGCTTCCGGGATGGAAAAAAATATTCTAGGGCTTATGGTGGTCTATGAAAAGATAACGAAGAAAATGAGTCCTTTTGCGGATAGAGAACTTCAGTCTGAAGAAGTAATAAATGATGACGCGGGAGCATTTCCTGCACCGGCAGGGGAGAATCAGGAGTTTATAGATGAAACTGAGGAGGTGCAGGAAAATGAATCCCCGAATACTGAGGAAATAATTGGGGAGGAAAGTGAGTCGGACGAGGGTAGTGAGGCTTTTCGTGCTGTGGTAGAAGGGGATCAAGGTTCTCCGGGTGAAATTGATGGTGTGCAAGAAAATGAATCTCAGAATACAATGGAAATCATGGGAGAAGGTGGATCAAATGGAGCCTTATTGAAAGAATTGGATAATACGCTTCCATCAGCAATGATGTTGCTAAAATGGTTGGATTTTTTGTTGCAACTGGTTGGGAAAGCAGGGCTGGCTGAAACACTTGAATTTTATGAAAGCCTTAGTTGGATCTCTCCAAATGTTAGAGAAAAAATGATAAAATTTACATCAGGAATGAGTACGGAAAGTGCCAGTGAAAGCGGGACTGAAGAGTTCAGAATCGAGGATCATGCGATCTCGTTATTTTTTATTTCAAAAATACGGGGTGTCGAGGTCAGTCCCAATATATATCCTTCTTCATCTGCCGGTTTAAAGGCGTTGGGGCTTCTAGATGAATAACGAAATAATTGGAGATGCCTCTCCAAGCAGACCGGTGATTTAGGTGGGGTTTAGCGTTGTTGTGGCAGTCACATTGTTGTCAATCTCGGTTATAATGGTTTTTACTGGCGTATTTTTGCAGGTAAATAACTATGTGAATAAAGTGGGTGATGCTATGCAAAGCCAGATTGATTTAAGGGGCGATAAATCCCGAACTGAAATCGAAATTATAAATGTGAGTCAAGATAGCAGTACCCATATTTATGTGGAGAATACCGGGGCGGAGGTCCTTGATCCTAGCAGGATCAACCTGTTTATAAATGGAAACTTAGTCACTGAAGGAAACTATTGGATGGGCGGTGCGGGTTATTTCACGGAAACAACGACAACGCAGACTACAGATGTTTATAATATCTCTAATGCTTCTCAAATCATAGGGTTCTTCGAGGAAGATGTTACAACAAAAAGCTTTGTTTACACTAACAATTCTGCAACTTTTTACTGGGAACCTTCTGATGTGATTGAGCTTATCAGCGATTACGCTACCCTATCTACGGGAGATAATGTCAAAGTAAGTGTGGATTATGGGGTTTTTGATAAATATATATTCTAGATGGCGGTTAAAAAATGGATTCGACTGTCTCGCAATTGATAATTTTTATAGCGGTAGTTGGGGTGGCAGTTAGTGTATCCTCCGTACTTATCAATGTAAATCAACGGATCGAAAGGGGGTTGGATCAAAAATCAGAGACCACATCGAATAAGCTCCTTTCTGATATTGAGATTATTCATAAAGAAATCGATTCAAACATCGCTTTTTACGTACTCAACACAGGCGACATAGATTTTAGCATGAATGACACTGGTTTGGTTGTGGATGAGAGATGGATTCCAAGTGCCAATGTCACAACCAGCATCGTAAATAAGACAACAAACAAAGATAATGATTGGTGGGACCCGTCTGAAATTTTAAAGATGGAGTACTCAAATGGCTCGATCTTGACTAGCGGCAGACACAAAGTCACTGTTATTGTTGAAACAGGCGAGTCTGACGATTACTATTTTGATGTTTAACTCGATCAGAGGTTCGATCTTATGGTGGATAAGGATAGATATCTTCAGATCCGAATTCCTAGTGATGAGCTTCATAGTAGACTAGGTCTTGGCATACCCAAGTCTTCTTTAATGATGATAGAGGGTCAAGATGGTTCAGGGAAAAGCATATTGGCTCAGAGGATGACAACGGCCTTTCTACGGCAGGGGGTGTCGGTGACGTATATCAGTACAGAGCTTACCAATAGAGATTTCTTAATCCAGATGGATTCAATAAATTATCCCGTTGCCGAGTTTTTTCTCAATGGGCAGCTTATATTTATCCCAATGTTTCCAAGATTCGGGAAGACCATACCTCGTAAGGATTTTTTTGCTAGGATGATGAGGGCAGAGCCTTTATTCAGGTCAGATGCTATTATAATTGATTCGCTATCCCCTCTTATCTCCGAGACATTTACTCAGGAGAGCTATTTTGAGTTATTGTTGTTTTTTAAGAAATTAATTGGGATGGATAAGGTCATAATTTTGGCTGTCAATCCTGATTTTATCGATACAAAGTTGCTTAGAATACTGGAATCCACATGCGATATTCATTTCGATCTTAGGATGAAGTCGGTGGGGGCTTCTTTGAAACGCTTCATTGAGGTTAAAAGATTCAAGGGAGGTTCAAAACAGGTGGGGGAGTTGATCGGCTTCAGGGTTGAGCCTGGCTTGGGTTTTGTGGTTGAGATCGCTAGTGTAATGTGAGGTGAAAAAATGGGTCAAGATTCAGATGCTTTCAGGAGTGCTATGGATAAGAATCCTCATCTTAGAAAGTATGTTGATGACTTTGTAGTAAAGAAGGGTGACAAACCAAGATTCTATCTCACTTTAACACGTGATTTGGAGCGTTTGGAGTTTCCTAATATCATCTATTCTGTGGGAGATCCGATATACATACACATCTATCGGGAGAAGGGGGAGTTGATGCGGTATCTGGCTGTAACTCCTAAACTAGACAAGGAGGATAGAAGACTTTACGAGGAAATCTTTAACTCTCTCGTTTTAGCAGGTCTTACTACAGATGAGGATCCAGAGAATGCAGAAGATCTGAAAATAATGCTGAACCGTCTCTTAAATGAAATTACGGTTATAGGGCATAGTAAGAGGGGATTGCGGTCGTTTATAGCTGATTTTTCTCCCATAAAAAAGGTCTATTTAGACTCAATGCAGTACGAGAGAATTAGATATCATTTAATTACGGACCTGATGGGTGTAGGTGTTTTAGAACCTTTCTTTAGAGATTCGTGGATAGAGGATATAAGCTGTAATGGATTGGGAAATCTGTTCATAATTCATAGGATATTCAAGACCTTGGAGACGAATATCAGGTTTACATCTGATAGGGAGTTGGATGAAATAGCTTATAGACTCAGTGAAATGACAGGCACGCCGATAAGTGATTCTAATCCGATATGTGATGGTGCGTTGCATGATAATTCTCGTGTGAACATCCTCTACAGCAGGGATATTAGCAAGAAGGGTTCAAGTTTTTCTATTAGAAGATTTTCAGCAGAGGCGATAAGTATAGTGCAGATAGCCGCCTGGGGCACTATAAGTGCGCAAATGGCGGCGTATCTATGGATGTGTGTGGAATATGGTATGTCTCTTTTTATATGTGGGGAGAGTGCGTGTGGCAAAACCACGACACTAAATGCGATTACAGCTTTTATCCCGGAAGCCAATAAGATTTTCACTGTTGAAGATACGCCGGAGGTTTCTGTGGCTCATGCCAATTGGCAGCGTCTCCTTACAAGACAAACTAAGAAAGGAGAGGAGTCGGGGGACAGTGTCACGATGTTTGATCTCTTGAAGGCGGCCTTGCGATCCAGGCCTAATTATATAATCCCTGGTGAAATTCGTGGAGCGGAAGCTTCTGTCGCATTTCAAGGCATTCAGACTGGGCATCCTGTTATGGCTACGTTTCATGCACATTCGGTTAAAGCCATGCTTCAGAGGCTCACTGGCAAGCCCATCAACATTCCGTTGCCGTCGATTGATAATTTGAACATTGTAGTGATTCAGGAGAACATCACACATGGGAAGGTGACGTTGAGGAGGATCACAGAGATTGCTGAGATTGAAACGTATTCCTCGGAGGCTGGCGGGATTTTGACTAGGACCATTTTTGATTGGGATTCTCTTGAGGATTCCTTCATCTATAAAGGTCTGTTCAATAGTTATATTCTGGAGAAGAAATTGGCATATTTGATGGGTTATGAAGATATCCGGGAGATTTATGCAGAGCTTGATTTGAGGGCTAAGATCATCAAGAAAATGATAAGAAGAGAGATGTTCGACTTTTTTGAAACATTTGAAATTTTCTCACGATATCATGAATTTGGGATAAAGGGGATACCTTTTGCTGTGCAATAGTTTTGTTCGGAATAATAGATGAGGATATGAAAATGGTTGAATCTCAAAAGGCGTTCATTCAGACTTTAGGCAGGAACCCTCATTTGAAGAGATATGTTGACGATTTTGTCAAAAAAACAGGCGCAAGGCCGGAGTTTCATATCCAGATAAGTAGGGATATGCAGTATTTGGAGCTTCCTAATATCATTTATCCTGTGGGAGATCCGATATTCATCCATATTTGTCAAAAAGAGAATGCGCCAAAGAAGTATATCGCAATCGAACCCAAAATTAGAAAGAAAGATCGGGGGCTTTATGATCAGATTTTTGGTCTATGTATAAAAAGGGTGCCCTCGTATGATGAGCCTAATAATGAGGAAGAATATAAAGTAATGATAAATCAGCTTTTGGACGACATCATTACTGTTGATCCTAAAAAGAGATCATTTCTTTCAAAGTTGTTTAACTTCTCAAAAGTAGAAAAAGTCTATGTGGATCCCAAGGGGGAAGAACAGATCAGATATCCGTTTTTAAAAAATCTGGTCGGGGGTGGAGTATTAGAACCCTTTCTCCGGGATCCGTGGATAGAGGATATAAGCTGTAATGGATTGGGAAACATGTTCATAATCCATAAGATATTCGAGGGTCTGGAAACCAACATTGGAATTTGGAATGATTTTGAGTTAGATGAATACTGTTATATGCTGAGTGAAAGGATGACTCGCCCTGTCAACGATGCTGCCCCTATAGCTGACGGTGCATTACCTGATGGCTCACGAATAAACATTATTTACAGTAGGCAGATAAGTCAAAAAGGCTCAAGCTTTACTATCAGAAAATTTTCAGTGGACCCTCTGAGCATTGTGCAGATAGTCGCCTGGGGCACTATAAGTGCGCAAATGGCGGCGTATCTATGGATGTGTTTGGAAAGCGGTATGTCTCTTTTTATATGCGGCGAAACTGCGTCTGGCAAAACTACGACACTAAACGCTCTTAATGTTTTTATCCCGTCGAGTTATAAGATATTCAGTGTTGAGGATACACCTGAAGTGTTCTGTCCACATCTTAATTGGCAACAAACGCTAACTAGGTCATCTGGCAAAAAGGGTGCCGAGGCAGATGTCACGATGTTTGATCTCTTGAAGGCAGCCTTGCGATCCAGGCCTAATTATATAATCCCTGGTGAAATTCGTGGAGAAGAGGGATTTGTGGCGTTTCAGGCAATGCAAACAGGTCTTCCTGTAATCTCTACGTTTCATGCAGGTTCGGTTAAATCCATGCTTCAGAGACTTACGGGTGATCCCATCAACATACCCCCGGCTTCGATGTCAAACTTAAATGTAGCATTGATTCAGATGGCTGTTAGAAGGCATGGGAAAAGCTTGAGGCGGGGCCTAAATATCTCTGAAATTGAGGGTTATTCTCGTGAGTCTAACGGGGTTATGACACGCACGATGTTTGAATGGAACCCTGCCAATGATACATTCGATTTTAAAGGCATGTACAACAGCTTGATACTTGAAGATAAGGTGGGGCCTCGCTTAGGAATAAGGGATAAACGGGAGGTCTATGCTGAGATGGATCTTAGAACTAGGATCCTGGAGAAGATGGTTGAGAAGGAGATCACTGATTTTTTTATCTGCTATGATATATTTACAAAATATCATGAGTTTGGATTGGATGGAATTCCGTTTGATGTTTGAAGTGGGGAGTTGTATATGGCACGGGCTAATACACAGTTTGAACGAGGTTTTTTCGATAAAGTTAAAAACTGGTCACAATCTTTGTCAGAAAAGATAGCAAAGACGTCTTCTTCGGTGGATGCAAAAATCCGGATGAAACTTTTGCAAGCCGGATCAGGATTTAGCCCACAAAAATTTATTAAAAACTTGGCCACCCCTATCCTGTTGGCGGGCTTGACCTTGTCGCTAACTATAAAATTTCTAGTTTTTAGGATTTTTCCTGTACTTGATGCTGGATTTTTACACTATCTACCTTTGATCTTACCTCTTCTAAGTCTTTTGATAGTCCTATTTTATCCATACACTTTGGTTGAATCACGGAGAAACGATATGGATTCTAAAATTTACCTATATATTACGTATTTGGGCACGCTATCCACAGCTCATCCTACTAGGAGAATGCTCTTTCATATGGCTTCAGAGAAAGAGGATTATGGGGAGCTAGCAAAAGAGTCGGGGAATATCTTTAGACTTGGAGATTCTTGGGGATTGGGGTATATCAAGGCATGCAGAATTATCAGTAAGATTGTTCCAAGTCGGATTTTTTCTGATTTTCTTGCAAGAACCGCACATTCGTTTCAGGCAGGGGAGGATACCTCTGATTTTTTAATTAAGGAGCAGATGGTTGTCATGAACCATTTTGATGCGGAGTATCGGGGATCACTTTATTCAATCGAAAGTTTGAAGAACATGTACGCGTCGCTATCAACCACCTTGGCATTCATTACGTGTTTTGGGCTGCTTGTTCCATTTATTACCGGGCAGTCGTTTACCAAAATATTGTGGGCTATAATACTAGCATTTATTTTCATAGATTCTTTTACTCTCTATATGATACTTACAACTTTACCAAAAGATAATTTGATCCATGAATTGCAGATTGAAACTAAAGGAATGAGACAGCTTAAAACGAATTTTAAGAGTTTGGCAGTGATGTCGATTATACTGTTTGTTTTAGCACTGTTTTCTAATCGACTTTCAATGCCATATATAATGGCTCTTAGTATAACCCCGTTAGGTTATTTCGGATATTTGGTTGGTAGAGAAGAGAATAGAATAAAGCATAAAGAGGCTAATTTCGGCCCGTTTATGAGGACGTTAGGGGGCGCTGCAGGAGCAAGAAGTGGCCAGATCAGGGCTGTCTTAGGAACTATTAGATATCATGAGTATGGGCCCTTAACAAAGCATATCGACAGCTTATATCGGAGGCTACAACTGGGGGAGTCAATGCGAGCATGGCAGATGTTTGCCGGTGAAATAGGAAGTGATCTGATACTTAAGTTTAGCATGATATTTAGAGAGGGTCTCCAAATTGGGGCTAATCCAGGAGAGATCAGTATGCTGATCAGTACTAATTTTGAAAGGGTGACCGCTCTTAGAGGGGAGAGACAGCTGACTTCATCATCTATGAAGGGGACGTTATATGGGGCGGGAATTGGTATGGCGTTGGCCATTTACGTGACTATCGGCATAATCCAATTTCTGATGGAGCATGTTTCTGATCTGACCGGTATCGAGCAGATAATGTCTGGGGCCAGTAGTGTAAGTGGCATTAACATTCAATTTGTGTATTTAATGGTTTGGATAGCGCTTGTTATCCATTCAGGCCTTGCTGCGTTGACTCTCAAGTTTACAGATGGCGGGGATGTGAGAAATGCGTTGTTCCATTTTTGCATAATGATCTGGATTAGTGCGCTTATAGCGGGGGTCATGCCACCGTTGTTTACAAAAATGTTCGGGGTTAATTTGAGTTCAACTCCCATGGGTTAATGTCAACTTAAAGATGTTCAAAATATCTAGAATTTAAACGATGTTCTTGAATTTTCTATCCCAGAGTAAATTGATTCAGTCGTATCTGTTTAAGTAAACATTTAAAAAAATAGTAATGTTGGGCTCTATCAATCTTCTCGGTTTTCAACTTGAGATTTAGTTTATAAGATTCTCAAAGATCAATAGAGTTTATGATGGGGGGTACTATTTCCATGGAGCTTTCGCTTCTTCAAAGCCTACTTCAAATGTTTCTTGGGGCTTTGAACTATGTATCTTCTGCTCAATATTACCGAGGTTATCCCAATCTTCCGGAGTTTTTTCTTCTTGAGCGGGGGGAGTTTGTGTAAAATTTAATAATACTCGTCCTGTATCTGTCATGGAGGCAGATCCAGATAAGTTCAGTATATCATAATACTCAAGTATTAAGTATGATCGTGCTCCATCGTCTGTACTTATCCCTAATCTATTAATTATCTCGTTCATGTCTCTGGCGCCATCCGCCAAGCAGTTCATGATATTTATATCATTTACATTGGGCATAAATGAGAAGACGTCTATTGACTCAAGCTTCATATTATAGACACAGGCAGGGTCACCAGTCTTTACACATTTTATCTCTTCTATTTCATTCCCCATACCCAAGGTCTCAAGAAAGAACCTTCCCAGAGCAGTTGCAGTCGTATAACAAGACTTTGTCCCTTCGGTCGGGAATATATCACAGACTTTACAGCCTTCTACTATGAACTCATATTCAAAAGGACCTTTTTGAAGGATATTTATGTTATCCCCAACTTTGGATGCCAGTAGCATATTAATGATCAATCCACGTAATCTGTTCTTCTCAAATTCTGCAGGGTCTATGGACCTGAGAAATCTTCTTTTTGCATCAATCGGGACATCTACATTTTCGATATAATCGTTTAGTCTCGATTCTATCTTGGTCAGCTCTTCAAAGGCGCCCACCATATCTGTCAAGCTTTCAAATTCATCACTAAATTCCGGGACTTCGGCTCCCAACAGCCGATCTAAGTCATCTGGGGTGAGGGAGAGGTATAGATGACATATGTTCTGTTTCGACTCAAGACTGAAATTTGTATTCACGAAGATCGAACTTCCTTTTCCCCCATCTAATCTGCCCTTTAAATGATCTATTATCAACCGAACCTTTCCAGTTCCTGAAAAGAAATTGCCAGTTGAAACGTCTGCTCCAAAGAAACCAGAAACTGCTTCTGCAAAGGAAGAGAGCATCATATGTCCGATCTCTTGTATGGGGCGAAGGTTTTCTTTTGAATTTTCCATGATCTTCTTGCCATCCCCCCCTAGCATATCCAATAGAATGGCAGAATTTTGCAGTGGGAAAAACAGGATCACGCTCCCGGAAATACTCCCTTGAAGGTCTCCACATACAACAAAAGCAGACTCAAAACTTTCCTCAACAATTTCTGGAAGGGTATTCAGAGTGATGATATTTAGGCTAGGGGATATTATCTGCACTGGGGCGTTTATCTGATCTGAAATGGTGTTTGCAGAGTGGCTTGCTGCGATATTCAATACCTCTATTAAGGCACTTTTAGTGAGTTCGCTTAGTCCTAAGTTTTCTTCCATTTCATGCACCCCTTTATTTTTATCACTCAAAGGAGAAAGCCTTGCTTTTCTCAAATTCTGTGCAATGCGTGCATCAAAGATATGAATATTTTACCGATTCTTCAGATACAGAGTTTTTTCCTTTAATAACCGAAATAATTAGGGCGACTTTTGATACATATAATTTGTTTTTCTGTGACCGAAACATTATCAATCTTTAATGATGTGCTCTTGTGAAATTTAAACTTGTTAAAAAACAGATTAAGCATTCTCTGTAGAGATCTTAATCAGATATATGACGGCGAAATTATATGGGGGGCTTTCAGGATTAATAAACTTGTATTACGCGGGTTATAACCACCTTTATAGGCTTATTAAATCCAGTTTTCAATACAAGAATTCAAATCCCAAAATCCATAGTTTATGTAAATACCTACCGAACATATGCCATAATATAGGTGTAAAGAATGGCTGAAAAAGAGAAGGTGTTATTTAAGTTTGGAGATATTTTTTTCTCTCCAGACTATAAGAGGTGGGAGAAGATAGAGCTTGTCGCCACTGATAAAAATGTCTGGATCAAAGACAAGGGGGGGTGGAAAAAGTTTCCGCACGATTCCGTGGCCATCGTTGAGATCAAACACATGCTTGACAATACGTCCTCCTCACTTGAAATGACTTACAAAGAAAATGAGTTGTTTGTCGGAGGCAAAAAAGACGTTGTCTACACGATTTATAATTCTCTACTTTCTATCCTACCAACCAGCTCTAAAGTAGCGGGGGCGATGAAGTTTACAAGTGACAAGAGACTGGTCCTTAAGGCTCTGGCTAAAGGAGTAAGAAGTCCAGGGGATATTGTTTTTCTTACAAAGCTTGATTATGACCATGTGGAAACGGTGTTGGAAGAGTTCAAATTACAGAAGGTTATTACTAATTCAGGGACAATGACTGATAAGGGAAAATTGGTAATGCTGGAAGAAGGATACAGGTGATGAAAAAGCCCGTTTTGATTTAATAAGGAAGTAATACCCGGGTTATAACCACTTTTATAGGGTTATTAAACCCTTTAAATTTTAACTTACTCTGTAACATGCGAATATAAAAGTCTATGGAGTGAAAAAAGATGAAAGATTCAAACAAATGCCCCCGATGTAAAAGTACAAACATAGAAAGAGGCCATCAAGAGCTGTTTCCAAGTACATTTATATCCGAGGATAAGTCGAAATTCCCAATTCTCAATGTCTTACTGCGGTCAAAAGAGTTCGTGTTATATGCCTGCATGAACTGCGGTTATTCCGAGTGGTACATTCATGAAAAATATCTAAACACGGGGTCGAAGGCCTCGGGCCATGCTACGCCCTCGGTGCAGACTGGAGAGAGAGTAAAGGGCGAGAGTTTTTGAGAACTTCTCAATTTTTGGTTGAAGATGATATAGCAAATATAAAGAAATATTGCCTTCTTCTTAATCCAAAGCCAACCTAAAGCTAAATTTGTTTGATAAGTTCAGTTGATATTCTTTTTTTATTGATATTTTTTAGTATCGCGACCTGTATTACTCGCCGGGTCAAATATATCATTCCTAGTGTGAAAATAACAAATAATGTTGGATTCATGTCAATCACCTCGTATTTTTATTTGGAAAATTTTCAAAATCTTCACTCTCTGTAGGGAATATCGCCCTTTCATCCCTCTCCTTTAGCTTTGTCTTTGAGATGTACTAGTTGAGGGCCTAAAATGGCGAGACTCAATATCACAATTATCCCATACATAGTACATCGTCGTATTGACTTGGTCTGAAGAGATTTAAGAACTAGTTAAATTTTTTTTGAAAAAGATTTATTATCTGTTGCCATTAAAATTAAGTCGGTAGCTTATGGATGTATCTGAGAATAAGAAAAAAGAGAGAAAGTTAATTAAATCAGCATATAAGCTGGGATACGAGGTCGGTTTCCACAAGCACAACGAATTCTGGGGATGGGTCAGAAAGAGCAAAAAAACCCTGTTTGAGGGGGCAAAATCAACCGGTTTTTATGGGACTGTCGTGGAAGAATTCAAAAAAGGGAAAAAAGAAGGGCAACTGGCAAAGCGGAAGCACTCGAAAGAGAAACACATAAAGACCTCACCTGCATCAGGTCGTTCAATAAAGGCCGTAACAGTAGAAGAGCCTGAAGCTGAAATCAAAGGGGAAGATGAAATTTTTTTGCCAGTGGCCAGGTCTTTATTGACTCAAATTAAATATAATTTTATTGAGAAACCCTCCCACATAAGCCGAGCTACATTAATTGATCTGCCAAAATTAATTAGAATGCCGCGATTCCTTAGAGTCTATAATTCGAAAAAATAGTTTTTTCAAAGGTTTATATCTGTCCAGATATTCTCAATCCATTTTCTGTAAACTCTAATTTCCGCATATTAGATTCGTGTCTAGTCCCTCTCATCTTTAATATCTGGACTGCGCGGGTCATGATTCCATCAGATAGAAAATTGTATAAAAATATGACTCCATGCACAAGGAAATGCTCAGGGGCGTATTTATCTGGGTCTAGCATTTCAGACAGAAGTATTGTCGTGCAGTCCAAGCTTTCCAGTTTTCTCACGAACTCCACCATCTGTTTTTTCTCTGTCATCAGATCTGCGCCGACAAATTTTACCTGTGAGATAGAATCTATCACTAACCGTTTCACATCTTTGGATTCTACAAACTCCCTCACTTTGGCGAAGAGTTGAGACATTGTGGGAAACTCGATAGACGAACCTACTCCAGGGTTAAAGTTAGCCCCAAAATCCATGAAGAATAACCTGCCGGTCTTTACATGGTTAAGGATGTTAAAAGGATAACTTGACATGTCCATAATTATGTTCCGGGGGTCTTCCATCATAGTAACATACATTCCTCGTTCGCCAGCAATTGCTCCATATGCTAGATACTGGCAACCGAATGTAGTCTTTCCAGAACCCGGTGGTCCGCAAATGATATAGACTCTATCGTTTAAAAGACCGCCCTCAACAAGTTCGTCAAATCCCGCGATCCCCGACTTAACACGCCTTCTACTTTTCAGTAATCCATCCATATCTGCCTTTGCCAATGCCTCGGTCTCTTTTAGTATCTTTAAATGACCTCCCTCTATGTGCTGGTCGTGCTTAGGAGAATACAATATATAACCCCCGTTGCTCTAAAACTAAGTCTATCCAGGTTCTTCAAACGCAGTTGATATATAATTTATTTCTCACCTCATGTTTCGCGTTTCGAATTTGAATTATGTATAACCCCCAGGGCTATGTTTCTAATGTCGAAAGATAACAATTATATCCCCCCGGATAGAGGTCTAAACTATTTTTGGATTTACAAATACAAATAATTTAATCAGATAATAAGGTGGTTGTAGAGAATGGAACATACAGAATCCGGAAAGACAATGTTTAGTAAGGTTGATTCGATCGAAGAATTTGTCTTAGAAAATGGGTGGTATATACCAACTCTCCATGAAAAATACTTGGTTGTTGAGGATCCCAAAAACCCATAGAATTAAAGTTTTTTCATTTTTCTTAAGACGGCAAAAAGACGAATGCAGAGAAGATGTATCTAGTATAGAGATAATAGCCCCACACACGGGATTTTCTTTTGTCATCAAATGATTGTTTTGTGTTTCCTCCTACTATAAACTCTGTGATAATCCGGGAATAAGTAAGACTCTCTTTTGTTTTTTTTATCTTTATAACATGAAAGCAAGTTTCTGTTCTAGTTTCGAATTGCACATGAAAATATATAAATGGTAATAATGTCCTTATTATCTTCATTGGTGAGTGGGATGGAAAAACAATGGATAGTTTTAGCTGGTGAAGAAGCAGGCCCTAAATCGAATAAGCTAGGCGGGATTTGGGAGGTCATCGACGCTGAGGCGGCAACGATTGCATCTCTGAAGAGCAAAGGCGAATTAAATGACAATATCAAGACTATAGTCACTGGCCCATATTATAGATGCGATGGTTGTGATTGGAACACTGAACAAAATAGGATCACAGATGTCAAGGATCTAAAGAAGCTCACGCCAGATAAGGACCTTAAAAAGGCCATCGACGCGATAGATAAGACTTGGACAGATGTTGTTTCAGGCGTTAAAAAGGTGGATGGAGAGGATGTATCGTATGTTCTCTTTGATACTGATAAATATTTGATCTCCCAGGGCACTTATGTGGATCAGGAGTTATTGTTTGCAGACGAGGTTAAGATGGAGGCATTCAATCTTGTAGGGCTGGACTCGTTGAGCTTTGAAAGGTCTGGTTATGGGAGGGAGTATACTCATTATCTTAATCTCTCCCATGCAATCTCGCAGTTCGTAAGGCTCCTGGCCCTTTCAGGAAGCGTATCTTTACATTGCCATGAGTTCGGTGTGTTCTACGCAGGTGCTAGGCTAAAAAAACTTAGAACACCTAATGTGAAGACTGTGGCCACTTTTCATGCAACAAAAGTTGGGAGAAGTTGGGGTTCGGAAGTTATTGATAAGATTTCAAGTAACGACGGGAGTTGGCATCCATACACTGCTGAGGGATTGGCACAGATGGAGGCTTTGGCAAAATACTTTGATTCAGCAACTTGTGTAGGGGATACAACTCGGTTGGAAGCCCGCTTATTTTATGGGATTGACAGCATTGTTGTGCCGAATGGGATTCTGGTTGATACAGATACGGTAGATTGGAAAAAGAAGAAAATTTGTAGAGAGAAAATTCAGAATTTTCTTTCAGAAAATATGTATGAGTTTTATGATGGTGAGAAGAGGGAGGCTGAACACATCCTGCCGATATTCACTATTTCACGGATTGAATTGGAGAACAAGGGATACCCGGATCTTTTGGATGCCTTGGTTCTATTTGATCGCGCATTAAAAAATAGGATTAGAAACGGCGAAGTTGACGAGGACACTATAGTTGTCTGTTTGATGATCGCTTCGCATGGACCAAAACAGAAGGATAGACTCCCTAAGGGATTCCCTGTTTATCTCCCTGAGGAGTTGTTGGTGGGAAACGAACGCAGGCTTAAGAAGATGATCCTGAGTCATGAGCTTGATTTTAAAAAGATAATTACTGGAAGGCGGGTTGTTTCAGCACTAGAATATCCCCAGTGGGTGGGTAAGGATGATGGGGGCTTGGGTATGACAGTTGACGAGATAGCCGCTGGATGTATTGCTGGCATATTCCCCTCACGATATGACCCATTTTTGTTGACTGGTTTAGAAGCTGGAAGGGAGGGTACTCCAGTTATTGTGAGTAGAATCTGTGGCTTTAGTGATGCTGTTAGAGAATATGTAAAAAAGAGAGGGGTTATGGGCGGTGTTATAGTTGTGGACAATATAAAGCTGCCATATCTTGAGACTTTAGCTGATTATGCTATGGGTCTGGATTCAATCACAACTGCTTATCTTAGGGATAAGAGTAAATATCGGATGATGTGCAAAGAGGCTTTCAATCTTTCAAAGGATATGAACTGGGAAGAACCTGTCAAGAAGTATTATGACATACTTTCTATGGGTTGAGAAATCAGTAGTGAGAGGCGGCGTTTTTTCCTTTTAGAAGTTCTTCATTATAAATCCACTTATTTGCTGTATTGTTCTGCGAGGGCCTGTGCCTCTTCGGGTGTCAATTCTTCCTCTGTCTCTTGGTATTTTTGAAGTGCTTCTTCTACAGTAATGTCTTCTCCACCTAGGTATTGCTCTGCGAGTGCTTGAGCTTCTTCGGCTGTTACCTCTTGGCCAATTGCCTCCCCAATTTTATTCAATACCTCCTCTGACTTTAAGGCTTCTGCGATTGTTTCATCTTTATGCTCTTGTAAAATGGGAAGTATTGATGCGACCTGTGTTGCTGACGCCAATTCAGAGGTTTCTATGGGCACCGGTACCGGTACCTTGGGTATGGGTATATTGAGATTTAAGAATAATATCTTAGCATGGAGTGTGCCGTCTATCTGGGCGTTTACCGCGGCTCTGGATGAGAGTAAGCTGCTTAATCTGGCTATATCTTGGCTTACTGTTATGCGGGCGTTGAGGACTTTCAAGCTGCCTGCAGGAACAGTTGTTGGTTTGACTGTGCCTGTGCCCACATATATGTTTTCGACATAGAGGTTTAATGTGGCGCCGGGCAGGGTTGCATCAGCTCCTCCGGTGTTTTTGACGTTTACAGCGAGGGAAAACTCAAGCGGATCTATGGATCGCATCTCTATGTTCTGCGGCTCTACTTCAAGTCCCATGAGGGGTTTGATCATCGCAAAATAGGCGTAGACACCGAATGCACCCAATAGGAGGAAGATCAAAAAAAGTGCAGTTGCAATTTTTTTAAACATGGAAAGCCTGTCCTTTTGTTGTTTTCCTATGATAGCTCTTATTATTAAAACATATAAATATAACTGAGGTTATTTGAAGATGGTGGTTTCTAATGTTTGATAAAAGAGTTTATAATGCAAGTTTCATGTCTCCTCTTAAGGATTTCGAGCTTGATACACAGCCTATTGAGTACAGGAGAGACGCGCTGCTAAACCTGTGGTGTAGAATTAATATTGAGAGGACTAAGAGGGTAAAGCAGGGCCAGGACCTACGTGACATATCAGATCTTGTTGAGAAGTCTAGGGAGAGGTGCTTTTTTTGCCCGGAAAACATTGTCAAGACAACGCCCAAGTTTCCAAAGGATATTGCGCCAGAGGGCAGATTAAAGCTTGGTGAGACACATATCTTCCCGAATCTCTTTCCGTTTGCACAGTATCATGCCATCGCGACTATAACAAGAGATCACTATCTTTCATTGGAAGAGTTCACAGTAAAGCAGATCGAGGACACGTTAAAGGCCAGCTTGGACTATTTTAAGCGAGTCAATGCTGCAGACGAAAATGCAAGATGCGCGACGTTCAACTGGAATTATATGCCCCCCTCTGGAGCGAGCATAATACATCCTCATGCTCAGCTGACTGTAGATCAGGACCCTCCTTTTTTGACAAATGCATACTTGGACGCCTCTGCTGATTACCTTGAAAAGAACGGTGAGAATTACTGGTTAAAGCTTGTAGAAGAGGAAGAGAAGACTAATGAGCGATTCATAAAAAGAACCGGCAGCATTGCCTGGTTTACCAGCTTTGTTCCTTTAGGTAATACGGAGGTTAATGCTGTGTTCGATGATGCTCAGAGCCTAGGAGATCTATCTAAGGGAGAAATATCGGAACTCTCAATGGGCATTAAAAACGTTCTCAAGGGCTACTCCAGTCTATCTGTGCAGAGCTTCAATATCACATCATACTCCGCTCCTCTTGGCGAGGATACAGAGAGTTTCAGGTTAAACTTCAAGTTCATATCACGGCCAAGCCCCAGCACATACTACACGTCAGACACAGGCTTTATGGAGGTGCTTCACAGGGAGAGGATTGTTGAGTCCATGCCAGAGGATGTGGCAAAGACACTTAGAGCTTTTTTTGATTGATCCCCATTTAAGTCATCTGCCCATGGTTTCGTTTTTTCATCTTCTCCCATATTAGGATAAAAAAGCCCGCCGCTGCTAGGATTACGCCTCCGTACACATATGAGTAGCAGGTTATTCGGGCATCATACTCTACCTTCACTGGGGCAGGGTTTTTATTGTAAAGCGTCAGGGTCCATACCTCGCCTCTGTGCGCTGTTTTTACAAATTGTATCTTCTCCCCATTGTACTCGAACACCTCTTTGCCTTCAGGATACATTTCATCTATGAGTATTGCTTCAATCTCTTTTTCTGCCTTGATATCAACAAAGATTTTGTGGATGATTGGGTCTATTTTTGAGAGCTTATAATCGAATACGATTTTTTCTCCTTTAAGTTCGTTTTTGCCTATGAATAGGTCTGTGGCTGTAAAATAGAGGAGAAAGCCAAAAACTAGGAGCATGATGGCTAAAGAGGTTTTGAAGTCGTACATGTTATATTGTTTCTATCCCATTTTTAATAAACCCTTATGCAGGGCAGTGCCTATGAGAACAGCGTCAATACCTAGGTCTTCAAGCGGTCCTAGGTCTTCTTTTCTTATGCCCCCCCCGGCCATTATCTCAGTGTCTTTATCTATGTCTTTTAAGTAATCGAATCTTGGTCCCGTTAATGTTCCTACAGACGTTATATCAAGGAAGATGAACCTTTTGCAGTGTTTCTTTAAAACTTTGTATGTTCTTCTGGGATCTTCTGGAAGGAAATTTGATAGGACTTTTTCGTCTTTGATATCGATGCTCACTATGATTCTGTCAGGGAATTCTTTAGCACTCTTTTTCAGTGCATCAAGGTCGTTTAGTGTTTCTGTCCCCAGTATTAGGTCGCCTTTGAGTCTTGAGGCTTCTTTTAGATCCTTGTAATTTCTAACTCCAACGTCGATTAGGGTATTCTTTATCTTCCCAATCTTCCTAAGGGTTTTGTAGTCGGGCTTTCTATTCATGATTCCATCAAGATCTGCGATATACAATTTTTTAGAGGGAATACTGGATGCAACCTCTATAGGATCTGAAGAATCGCAGAATATGGTTTTAAGCGGCATGTATTCATCTCTCCTCCCGGATTTGCCGCTTACAGCAACGCCCCCCATTATGTCGATAACAGGTATGATCTCCATTATAATTCCCGCAAATTTATATTCTCATGAGTAGATTTAAGCCTAGTGGTTGATATGAAACTCTTGGTTAGTCCCGTGGATGCAGAAGAGGCAGAAGAGGCCATTAAGGGGGGAGCCGATATTATAGATATCAAAAACCCGAGGGAGGGCTCGTTGGGTGCAAATTTCCCTTGGATAATCAGAGGTATTAGCTCAATTATGCCTGACGATCGGGAGTTGAGCGCTACCTTGGGTGACCTGGATTTTAAACCTGGAACGGCATCTCTTGCAGCCTATGGCCTTGCCAGTTTGGGTGTTGACTATGTCAAAGCAGGGTTTTACGGTGTAGAGAATAAGAAACAGGCACAGGAGATGGCTGTTGCTATCATGAGGAGCATTGAAGGTTTTGATTGTAAACTTGTTCTCGCGGGGTATGCTGATTTTTCAACGATAAACACGATATCTCCTCTGGAGCTTCCCATGATCGGGGCCGATGCAGGGGCAAGAGTTGCGCTGATAGATACTGCAGTTAAAAATGGCAACTCTTTGTTGGATCACATGAGTCTTGACGTATTACAGGGGTTTGTGGATTTGTGTCATGAACAGGGTTTGGAGGCTGCTCTTGCAGGTTCGCTTGGCGTAGATGAGATAGAGTTGTTAACCGGCATCGGCGTTGATATTGTGGGTGTAAGGGGTGCAGTGTGTTCAGATAATGACCGGATAAACGGCAGAATGTCATCGGAAAAAGTCCGCAGATTAAAAGATATCTTGAGGAAGTAAGACAAATCGGGTTTTTACTTGCAAGTTAGATCTTCTTTCATCTTGAGGTATTCCTCTCTTCGTATCTCCCCTTTTGCATAACGGTTTTCCATTATCCTCAAAGCGCTTCCCTTTTCCTCGCCTAAGATGGTCTCTCTCTGAATTCTTCCGAAGAGGAAGTATACCACGATACCGACGACCCAGAAGAACCAAACAACTATAAGCCACACAATTTTGTTGCCAGTGTCCAGGTCGGTTCTCCCTAGCACGTTGCCTGTCGCCCATATAAGCCCCATTAGCCATAAGAGTATAAATGGAAATAGAAATAGCATCGTCCATGGAGAGAGTACCTGGGGGGTCATTCTCATCATCATTTCAGCGAACGCCTGCACCATCTTCTCGACTCCTCTTTTCTATCTGGTTTTATGTTTTATAAAACTTTTTGGATGGGAACATTAAATTCTCATCTTTTTAGAATAAAAAGGTGGGCGTAAGATATCAGTTTGATTATCTCAGGTTTTATCTTGGGCGCTATCATAGGGGCGGCGGCCCGATTATCTGTTTGTCCTACTGTTTTCTTGTTAAATTCAGCAATATGGCAACAAATATAACTACTGCTACAAAAAATATTAAAAGTAAAAAATATGCCAAAAACTGTGGAAACAGGATAAAAAGCCCTGTTACCACTGTCATGCCTATGATCATCGGCTTGTTCATTGAAATCCTCTTTTCTATCGGTTGTTCTTTTCTGGGTCTCTTTTAGATGGGGCTTTTAGGATTTTCTGTTGTCCTCGTTTTTCCGCATCAATAGTATCTTGTTTATCC
>JAZFTJ010000105.1:0-3121 GCA_036446635.1 Hydrothermarchaeales archaeon (SeqCode)
GGGCATGATTTTTGCATGTACTGTACCATTTCCCCTCGGGTAATATCCCCTATTAATAATTTTAATATCACTCCTGTATCCCATTTTACCCAAAATTTCTAATAAGACCTTTTTCATATAATCTATGGGCGGAGACCACTCCACATCTGTGCCTCCAGAGATTGTCACAGATATTGGGACATTAGAAAATGCTGCTGGCAGGGCAAATGCCTGTAAGATTAGTGAGATGCTGCCAGCTGTTCCGATGTTGATCTCATATTTGCCTGGCCTAATGGTCTTCGGAGTGAATCTTATTGCAGTTGCCCCTATTTTAACGCCGTCCACACATGCGTTGGTCAGCTCCTGATTCGCCTTTATTCCCTGGAGGTGCTGAGGGGCCAGGCCAGGTTTGGGCCGGTTCTTCCGTATCCCTGTTATTTCAACCGCTTTTCCAGTCAGAGCACTGAGTGCTATGCTTGTTCGTAGGATCTGGCCGCCGCCCTCCCCATAAGAGCCGTTAATATGTATTATTTCGCCATTTGTCATCCACAAGTACCTCTATCATAAAATACTATTCTGTAAAGATTTATTCCAGCCTCTTGTAGGTCTTTTGAGATCATACCTTCATTGGTTATTGTTTTAAAAGTCCGTTGGAAAATGGTATTTGCAAGCATTGATATTACAAGGGGATAGATCCTATCTGTCCGCTGTTCAGAAGTTAGATAATGCCTGTTTTCAGTTCGGTAAATACCAGCGGGTCGATTCCAATTATGGACCGGATTTGCTAAAAAACTCAAATAAGGATTGATGCTATGCGGTCTCCTTCAGGCCCATCCTAGGGATTGCCAGCACTGTCTTTGTAAGATACAATGATCCATCTACTGCTGGAAAACCTACGGCCTTCTTAACGCAGTTACGCAAAAGTCTTATTTGATCACTTTTTTTGTCGATGTGGCTTATCATAGGGGGGGGATCTAAACCAGCTCTTCGGGTTCAACTCTTTCTACGATACTTACCTTATCAAAATCGGTGTCATAACTTACTAAAAACTTTAGGGTTTCTTTGATCACCGTTGCTACAACAACTGAGTCAACATGGTTTAATCCATATTCTCTCATATATACCATCGACTGAAGAATCGTGTCTGAGCTTGCTTGTATAAAACTCAAATTTTGGATCGAAAGGATCGCAGAAATGTCTTTGGCTATCTCTTCTGCAGGGACCCTGCTTTCTTTCTCTTTCCACACTATCTCGCTTAAAACATAGGGGGAGGATATTCCTTTGATCTCCCCATGGTTTATTTTCTCTAAAAGTTTTCCGCAGATTTCTTCTTTCTCTTGTGCAAATAAAACGTGCAAGAAGATGTTGGTGTCGATGAAGTATTTAGTCGATCTCTCGTGTTGCAATTTCTTCTACTTCCTTTGTTGTCAGTTCGATGTCTTTGTGGCGTCCTTTCATAAATTTTACTGGATTGTCAATTTTTTCGACCTTTCTGAGGACTATTTTGTCATTCTCGGCAAAAAAGGCGATCACATCGCCCCTTTTAATTTCAAGTATCCTCCGCATCTCTTTCGGGATTGTGATTTGATATCTCCTAGTGACTTTAGAATATGCAGACATCTTTATTACCAGTACATTTAGTTGTTTGTCCTGGTATTTAAAGATTATCCTGGGTTATGGATAACGTCCTATAATGTCAAATATCCACTAAAAAAATGGCATCGATCAAGCACTGATATCCATTCATCGATCTTTGATGGGGACTGTATCGGTTCCGGCTTAGCCCTGCTACTTTCCGGACATCACTGCCCCATTCTAAGGTTTAAATATCGTTAAGATAGCTTTAATAAGTGAGAGAAACCATGGAAGCCGCCGTTATAGACAGGCAGGCAGAGAAGATATGCAGGAGAGAGGATGTGGGTGGGCTTGAGGGGGTAACTCTAGGTTGGAAGGTCTGGCGGAGGATAGGGCTGCCACTTTGGGGGTTTCTCTTTTGGTGACCAGATGAGTTCTTTTAATGCGGTTTTCGCCAGATTTTCCTGATAATTTTGAGGCTCTGATTATTGGCCATAAAGTAGGAGATAACAAAGCTTGCTGACAATAATACGTCTTTTACCTTTTGAAGTTGGTTAGGAAAAAAGCAACTTACGTTTCAAATTTTGAAAGATAATCTATTTGAATCCATAAACGATGTAAAATTCCAATTGGGAGAATTAAGAACTATACACCTTATAGGTGGTAGGCGGGTGTGATTACGGGCAAACAACTTGACATTCCAAAACCAAATAATAAAGTGCTGCTGGTCCTATTCTTAACTAGTTTGGTTTTCCTTATGGGGATTGTGGGGAATGTGAGTGCGTTTACATTTGAAGTCGAAATTTGGCCCAGTAACGGCCAAACTTATATCCCGTTGGATGCACCCGTCGACATTTTCTTCCACACTGATAATTCAATGAATAGATCTTCAGTGGCTGGGAACTTGTCTGTCACAAAAAACGGTGTGGAATTAACACAGGGGAGTGATTATAATTTATCCTGGAAACCTGCAGATGAGTGGCATGCGGCAGACACATGGCTTGTCATCAATCTAACGCTTGAGGCAAATACGCAGTATAACATCACACTCAATGGCAGTTTTGACAACACAAGTAATCAGCAACAGGCCCTGGCATCCTCTGCATTTATAACCGGTAGTACCTCCGGAGGAGGAGAGGGAGGAGGCGGTGGCGCTGGCAGCAAAATTGGGAATATCTGGGTAGACATGAATAATGAAGGAGATCCTTGCACTCCTGACGGTACTGCCAAGGCCGATTATAATGGATGGTGCAATGACCACATAGTTGAGACTGGGGCTGGAAATTACTATATAGGCCTGGGCATGATGGAGACTGGGAATGTCAGCGTAATTGTCAATGGCACATTTATTGAGACTATAGATGCCAATGAGACTCGTCCTTGGTACACTACGTCCACAGTCTTTCTAAGTGAGGGAACTAACACTATATACGTAAACTATACTAATAATCTTCAGATCATAAACTGGACTGTCTCTGTTGGCACACAATATGATAACAGCCCCCCAAATCTTACGATAAGCCCTTCAAATGGATCACAGAACGTCCCTGCAGATTTGAAGATAAAC
>JAZFTJ010000106.1:0-13730 GCA_036446635.1 Hydrothermarchaeales archaeon (SeqCode)
CTCTGCAAGCTTCTCAATCGCCAAAATGGCTCGGTCCACTGTCCTCTCATCCACCAACGGACTGTTATCCATATATAAACAGACAGGGTCAGCACCCCGGGTCATCATCATCCATGCCGCAACAGGAGAATCTATGCCACCACTCACCAAGGCAACCACTGCTCCTTGCGTCCCCAAAGGCAGCCCTCCAACTCCTTTTATGATCTCATCGAAGAGATATGCATGGTCCTCACGAACCTCCACATAAATAGTCTTGTCAGGAGAATCAAGGTTCACTTTTGCCTTGGTAACCCCCCCTATCTTCGCCCCTAACGCTACCGCAATATCCTTGCTACAAAACTCATGCTCACCAGCCCTTCTAGCTCTAACAGCAAACGTAGTATTTTCCTTAATTATTGGCAGGGCATAGTCTAATCCCTCATCTATGATCGTATCGAAATCTGTTCCTATCTTCTTCGCAATAGATGTCGAAACAACCCCAAAAACATGGGATATCTTCTCCGCGTCCTCTCTAGAATCAGACTCAACGTAAATCCTGCCATATGTCCTTTTTATCTTCTTTTTACCTATGGCCTTTTTGATGTTCCGAACTAATTTCCCCTCTATTCTGCCCCTGCTCTGTCTTGACTTCGTCCCTATCTCCCCATATCTTACGATTATCATTGTCAAGAGACTAATCATTAACATAGGCCAATTTTAACGAACTTCCAACGTACAAAAAACCCTAATTTTTAGGGTTTATATTCCATAAAAATGATAATCTAAACAAATATTACATAAACCTAGCATAGTTCAAGGAAATAGAAACGATCCATAGGTTGTCAAAACACCAGAATCTGACAGCTAAATCGATGGGTTTATAAGGTAGTAAAACGTTACATTTGAACGTAAGATATAGGGAAAGAATTAGCTCTGAAAAAGAGTTTTTAAATGAATTAATTTTAAACACATTTTTTACATGATTATCTAGCTGAAAAAAAAAGGACAAAAAAATGGCAGACGAAGAACCTGAGAGCGAATACCAAGCAGACGACATAGAAGTCCTAGAAGGGCTGGAGCCGGTTCGAAAAAGACCAAGCATGTACATAGGAAGTACAGGCTTAAGCGGCCTACATCACCTCATCTACGAAGTGCTTGACAACAGCATCGACGAAGCCCTAGCAGGCTACTGTAAAAACATAACAATCACACTCAACAAGGACAACAGCGTCACAGTAACAGACGACGGCAGAGGAATACCCGTTGGAATGCATGAGGAATACAAAAAACCTGCACTGGAAATCGTTATGACAATGCTCCACGCAGGAGGTAAATTCGGGACCAAAAGCTACCGGGTTTCAGGTGGACTCCATGGCGTAGGCGTCTCTGTAGTCAACGCCCTTTCAGAGTGGCTGGAAGCAGAAATAAGAAGAGATGGAAAGGTATACAGACAGAGATACGAGAGAGGAGAACCTATATCCAAAGTGGAGGAGGTAGGGGAAGCCGAAGACACAGGCACATCCATCACATTCAAAGCCGATCCTGAGATATTCGAGAAAATAGAATTTAACTTTGAGGCCATATCCAAACGATTAAGAGAGCTGGCTTTCCTGAACAAAGGCCTAAGGATTACAGTTGAAGAAGAGAAGACCGGTAAGAAGAAAAAATACATCTTCAAAGGGGGAATAGTCGCTTTTGTCGGATACATAAACAAAAATAAAGACCCATTCCATGACCCCGTATATTTTGAAAAAACCAAGAACAGCACTGTAGTAGAGATAGCCCTACAGTACAACTCAGGATATAGTGAAAATATCTATGCGTTCGCCAACAACATAAACACACAAGAAGGAGGGACACATCTTAGCGGTTTCAAAGCAGCTCTAACCCGAACAATAAACGACTACGCAAAAACCAACAAATTTCTAAAAGACGAAACCCTTTCAGGAGAGGACATCAGAGAAGGCATAACAGCTGTTATAAGCATAAAACTAACAGACCCTCAATTCGAGGGGCAAACTAAGACTAAGCTTGGAAACAGCGAAGTAAAAGGCATCGTAGAATCAGTAACAAACGAAGAACTCAAAAATTTCTTAGAAGAAAACCCAGCCGCTGCAAGTAAAATAGTTGAAAAATGCCTAACAGCAGCTAGAGCACGAGACGCCGCAAAGAAAGCCAGAGAGCTTACACGAAGAAAAGGCGCACTAGAATCTTCAGCCTTACCAGGAAAACTCGCAGACTGCATAGAAAGAGACCCAGCAAAGAGCGAGCTCTTCATCGTAGAGGGTGACTCAGCAGGAGGCTCTGCAAAACAAGGGCGGAATCGACAGTTCCAAGCAATACTGCCGCTTCGTGGAAAGATACTAAACGTTGAGAAAGCACGCCTTGACAAAATACTGCAGAACGAAGAGATAAGGACACTTATTACAGCCACCGGCGTAGGAATAAACGGTCATTTATATTTATTTAGTTGGAATAAAGTTCCAGGAGAAGATACCCCCAGACTTAAAAAATTCTTGAGAGATGATTTTGATGCTAACTGGGTGGAAAATGCAGACATTGTAAAAACAAAGGACAATAAGACAATAGTCGTTTCCTCTGATAAAAACTCTGCTGAGATCACACTCAATGAGGAAGGTAACAAGGTAGCCCTTAAAATCAATGCCAAGACCTATGATGACTACCTAGCGGAAAAAGAGGACGGCGAACTGAAAATATACGATGAGTTTGACGTATCAAGGGTGAGATATCACAAGATAGTCATCATGACAGACGCAGATGTCGACGGTGCACACATCAGAACACTGCTCTTGACGCTCATGTATCGTTATATGAAGAGTCTTATCACAAAAGGCTATGTGTATATCGCACAGCCGCCGCTTTATAGAGTCAAAAAAGGGAAAACCGATAGATACGCGTATGGCGAGGAAGAACTTGCAACAATTCTAGAAGAGGTAGGGAGAAAAGGCGTTGGAATCCAGAGATACAAAGGCCTGGGCGAGATGAATCCCGGTCAACTCTGGGAGACAACGATGGACCCAGAAAACAGGAAAATGCTGAAGGTAAATATTGAAGACGCGATGGCTGCAGACGAGATCTTCACAATACTCATGGGGGACAAGGTTGAGCCTAGAAGAGAGTTTATTGAAAATCATGCAAAAGAAGTGAAAAACCTGGACGTGTAGGAATAAAAAATGGCAGCAGAACAAGAGAGGATAATCCCACGAACTATCGAGGAGGAGATGAAGAGCTCCTACATCGATTATGCGATGAGCGTGATAGTTGGGAGGGCACTGCCAGATGTAAAAGACGGTCTTAAGCCAGTGCACCGCAGAGTACTGTATGCGATGAAAGAAGCAGGCATGACCTCTGACAAGCCCTATAAGAAATCCGCCAGGATTGTGGGAGATGTCCTAGGTAAATATCATCCTCATGGAGATATTGCCGTTTATGACACACTCGTCAGAATGGTCCAAGACTTCTCATTGAGATATCCTCTTATAGATGGACAGGGCAACTTTGGCTCAGTTGACGGAGACTCCGCTGCAGCTATGCGATACACTGAGGTTAGGTTGGAGAAGATCGCTGAGGAAATGCTTGAGGACCTCGACAAAGATACTGTCGACTTTGTCCCAAACTATGACGAGTCATTACAAGAACCAGTGTTATTGCCTTCAAAACTTCCCAACCTACTAGTCAACGGTTCATCAGGCATTGCAGTCGGAATGGCCACAAATATGCCCCCACACAATCTAGGCGAAATAGTTGACGCCATTGTACTGCAGATAGAAAATCCTGGAGTAGAAATTGATGAACTTTTGGGGATAGTTAAAGGCCCTGATTTCCCAACCGGAGGATTCGTTTATGGCATCGACGGAATATACAGCGCATATAAGACAGGAAGAGGCCGAGTAAAGATAAGGGCGCGAGCAACGATAGAGGAGAAAGAGGGAGAGCGGCCTAGGATAATTATTACAGAATTGCCATATCAAGTAAATAAGTCAAGGCTGATCGAATCAATAGCAGATTTGGTCAAAAACAAAAAGATCGAGGGCATCGCAGACCTACGTGATGAATCTGACAGAGACGGCATGAGAGTTTTGATCGAACTTAAAAAACAGGCCAACGCGGAGGTTGTTCTAAACCAGCTCTATAAGCACACTCAGATGCAAACAACGTTTGGAATAATAAACCTCGCCCTTGTAGATGGCGAGCCCAAGGTTTTGAATCTAAAAGAGATCATCTCACATTTTATCAAGCATCGTAAGAATGTCGTAAAAAGGAGAACACATTTTGAACTAGCCAAAGCCGAGAAAAGAGCTCACATACTTGAGGGCTTAAAGATCGCTTTGGACAATATTACCGCTGTAATAAAGACCATCAGAAGTTCAAAGACCGCTGATGAAGCACGCACATCCATTGTTGAAAAGTTCGAACTATCAGAGGAACAAGCCAAGGCCATCTTGGAGATGCGACTGCAACGCCTGACAGGACTTGAGAGGGAGAAAATCGACACAGAATACCAAGAACTACTGAAGAAAATCGCCTGGTTCAAAGAAGTATTGGCCGATGTAGGAAAGGTTCTAAGCATAATCAAGGACGAACTTTTAGAATTAAAAGAAAAGTACAACAATGAGAGAAGAACAGAGATAGTTTACGATGTAATAGACATTGACGATGAAGACCTCATCCCGGTTGAGGACATGGTAATCACTATTACAAATACTGGTTATATCAAAAGACTCCCAGTCGACACATACCGACAGCAAGGACGAGGAGGGAAAGGAGTCAAAGGGATGGAGACCAAAGAGGAGGACTTTGTTAAGGATCTATTCATTGCGTCAACCCATGATTTCATGCTATATTTCACAAACAAAGGAAAAGTGTACAGGAGAAAGATCTACGAGATACCCTCCGGTGGACGATACTCAAGAGGTAAAGCCATAGTCAATCTTCTAGAGTTAGATCAGGGAGAAAGCATAACAACCAATATCCCCATCAAAGAATTTGATGACCAGCACTTCCTATTCATGGCAACCAAAAATGGGAAGGTCAAAAAGACGCCTCTCTCCGAGTTTAGAAGCATCTGGAGAGTAGGCAAAAAAGCAATTGGCCTGCTAAATGACGACGAATTGGCTGAAGTCAAAGTAACAGATGGCACACAGGACGTGATCATGGGCACACGATCTGGGAAGGCCATTCGATTCTCAGAGCATGACGTTCGATCAACAGGAAGAACCGCACAGGGAGTGAGAGGAATAAGACTGAGAAAAGGAGACATAGTAATAGGGATGGAGATAATAAAAGGTGATGAATCCATCCTAACTATTACAGAAAATGGCTATGGAAAGCGAACAGCCACATCCGGATATCGCACTCAAATCAGAGGTGGAATGGGAGTGATAAATATCAAAACCAAGGGGAGAAACGGTGCCGCAGTAGCTATAAAGCTGGTTGAAGATGAAGACGAGTTGATGAGCACAAGCTCTGGAGGCATAGTGATCAGAATACCAGTCAACACAATTTCAATCATAGGCCGAAATACACAAGGAGTCAGGATCATGAGAATGAAAGAGGGAGACACGGTGGTCGCAGTTGCAAAGGTGGTAAAAGAAGAAGAAAATGGAGAATGACAAATATGGCAGGGGAAAAAGAAGAGGCCATTGAGACACTTGAATCAGATATGAAAGACTGGGAGCAATTCTATGACAAGTACAAGTTTCAGCTTGACAAGGTAACAGAGTACGAGCTAAGAATAGATGACTTAGAAAAAAAACTGGCCAACTCTCGGACAGGAGGGTTTTCAAAGAAGACGGAAAGAGAACAAACACAGATATTCTCAACCACCGCAATCTTCGTCATTGCAGCCCTGATATTCATGAGGATAATATCCAAAAGCAACAACCAATGGTTATTCTTTTTCGGAGGCTTATTAGTGGGAGTAGGGACAGCGGGGATACTTAAAATGTGGACGATGTAAGAGACACTTATTTTACATCTCAAGATCCTTTAGCAGATCCTCAATGTCCTCAATATCTATCTCTTCCTCTTCCAGATCATCGATGTCCGCCATGAGCTGGCTCGTCTTCTCCCTCTTTTTAGTCTCTTCAACAGTCAAACCCCTTGCCATCGTCTCCTGCATAGCCCGAGCCTTCTCAAAGAGAGCGTCTATCCTATGAACACCTGTGATACCAGCAAGAAGCACCACAGCAGCCATATACTTACTGTTAGGAACAGGAAAATCTCCACCCCTTACCTCCCCACCTGATATGTTCCGGGCCAACCACTCTCTAGCACTCTCTGTCCCATCTCTACTGAGCTCGTCAGGAGGTCCTGCCACCACAACCAAAGCCCTTCTAACAGATCTGAAGTCACAAGGCAGAAGCAACCGAGTCTTAGCTGCCCGAGTCACTAAGGAAACAATCCTAGCAGACTTTCTCTGATCAATCTTATTATCACCGGCAAATGCTCTTTTCAAAAAACTAGCCTTAGGCAGCACCTCAGAAGCATAACCAATAGTACAGATCTCCATACCAGTCATGGTTTGATTAATCTCAGAAGCATCAACCACCATCTCACCAACTACACCACCGGTACCCACTTCTCCAGATTTAGCAAGCAGGCCAAAACGCTTCACAATCTCAGAGTTTATCCATTTATAGGCACTCTGAAGACTCTCTCCAGGTTTTAAAAAGGCGCTGTTGTCGACAATAATCAGTGAATCCGCATATTTTGAAAGCGTCTTAAGACTTCTAGCAGAATTTAGCAGATACACACCGCTCTCAGCATCAGTCGGCAATACCCCGAGGACATAAACCGGCTCATTAAAGATCCTCTTAATGTGTTTAACAACAATAGGAGCTGTTCCACTACCCGTACCACCACCTAATCCTGCAACGATCAGGAATATGTCAACTTCTCCTGTCCCCACCAGATCAATGGCGGTCAAGATCTTATCTATCTCAGCTTTCGCAATCTTTGCCCCGAGTTTGTTGTTAGCACCAACGCCATGCCCCCCGACTATGGTCTCGCCAATTAAAACTCTATTTTTATAAGGAATATGTTTCAGTCCTTTAAGATCAGGCCTTGCAGTATTTACTACTATCCCTCTATACAGCTTTTCAGTCCTAGTGGCATCATCCTCTATAAAGAGGTCAACAATTTTGCCACCGGCCTGGCCAAGACCTATCAAAAATACCTTCAACTGGAATTCCTCCAAGACACAATTTCAACTCTAATTTATACCTATATAAACCTTGAGATATTAAGAAGTTAAAACTTCATCATCGAACGCAGTTTTTCACCTATCTCTTCTATCTGATGTTTCTTACCGACTTCTCTCATTCGGCTCAAATTCGGCATCCCCTTTCTGCTCTCTGACACGAACTCTTCAGCGAACTTTCCCGACTGGATTTCCTTCAGGATTTCCTTCATAGCCTGCCTGCTCTCCTCTGTGATTATTCTCTTACCTCTGGTTCTTCCCCCATACTCAGCAGTATTAGATACATTCCGCCACATACCCTCAATGCCCTGCTTGTATATCAAATCCACAATAAGCTTCAGCTCATGAAGACATTCAAAATAGGCAATCTCAGGCTGATACCCAGCCTCCACCAATGTCTCAAACGAGGCAGTGATAAGTTCGGCGCAACCCCCGCAAAGATCAACTTGCTCTCCGAAAAGATCAGTCTCTGTTTCCTCAGGAAACGTTGTCTCCAATACCCCGGCTTTTGTCGCACCATTTGCCTTAGCCATTGCAAGGGCCATCTCTTTTGCCTTTCCACTATAATCCTGTGCCACGGCAAAAAGAGCAGGGACTCCAAAGCCGTTTTCATACTCACGTCTTACAATAGCACCAGGACCTTTTGGCGCCATCATTATAACATCCACGTTCTCTGGAGGCACTATCGTTTCAAACCGTATGTTAAAACCATGAGAAAATCCCAGACAATTACCCTCCTCTAAGTTATCATGAATATAATCCTTATAACAATCTGGCTGACACTCATCAGGTATCAATAGGTGAACTATATCCGCCCTTTTCGCTGCCTCATCCATCGAATAGACGTCAAAACCAGCCGCCTTTGCCTTATTCCACGACGGACCTCCCTCCCTTAGACCACAGATGATATTCAAACCAGAATCGCGCATATTTTGAGCTTGAGCATGCCCCTGTGTTCCATAACCTATAACAGCTATTGTTTTACCTTTCAGGATGTCCAAACTCACATCCTCATCATAATACATCTTTGTCATACCACAACCTCCTATAAAAGAGAAGATAGTTTAATAAAAAAATTCCACATCTAATATATTATCCAATATAGATAATAACTTTAACAGGATAAACCACTCTTGTTTAAGTGGCCTTTGGCCCTCTGCTCATCGCAGTAACACCGGTTATTGCCAACTCCTTTATGCCAAAAGTAGTCACCATATTCACAAAAGCATCGACTTTTTTCCTGTCTCCTGTTATCTCGACAACAATCGACTCCTGGGTTACATCGACTATTCTCCCCCTGAAGATATCCACAAGCTGGATCAACTCTGATTTCGAATCCTTATCTTTTGTGTTAATCTTGATGAGCGCAAGCTCCCGATTGATAGAGTCATCCTCCATTCGAGTAACTTTTAAAACATCTATAAGCTTATTTAACTGCTTCATAACCTGCTCAACTTCACGCATGTCTCCCACGGCTGTCAGAGTTATTCTTGAAATCCCTTCCTTCTCAGTATGGCCGACACTAATAGTCTCAATATTAAAGTGTCTTCTCGTAAACAATCCAGAGATCCTCATCATGACCCCCGGCTTATCTTCCACCAAAACAACCAATATGTGCTTATCCGTCATTTTCTAGCCCTCTATGAGATCTTTCAAACAGGCTCCCGGCGGGACCATAGGGAATATGTTCGACTCGCGTTTAATAACAAAATCAATGACAGTCGGTTTACCTGAATCAAAGGCCTCCTTTACAGCAGGTGCTATATCCTCTGGTTTTTCAACCCTTAAACCTTTAGCTCCAAAAGCATCTGCTAACTTAAGATAATCCGGCACCTCGCCCAGATAAACACCCGAATAACGGTGATCAAAGAACAGCTCCTGCCATTGACGCACCATTCCAAGATAGTGATTGTTAAAAACAGCGATAACCACAGGGATATCATTCTCAACCACAGTAGCCAGCTCTTGGCAGTTCATCAAGAAACTCCCGTCTCCTGCAATATCAATGACATTACAGTCAGGCATTGCAACCTTTGCACCCATAGCAGCCGGAAAACCGAACCCCATAGTGCCAAGTCCACCTGAAGAGATGAATTTCCTAGCCTTGCTACGGCTCATGAAATGGCCCGCCCACATCTGGCACTGACCCACCTCAGTCACAATTATGTCATCCTCACCCAGAACCGACATGATCTCCTTTACAACCCGCTGAGGCATTAAAGGCACATCATCATAGTCCATCATAGGTGCAAACTCTTTTTTATACTTCTTGATCTTACTCAGCCACTCAGTTTTACCGCCTTTTTTAATCTTCGCTTTCAAAACCTTATTCATATCACTTAAGACAGTCTTTGCGTCACCAACAACAGGGACATCTACAGCAACATTTTTCCCAATCTCAGCAGGGTCAATGTCAACATGAATTATCTTCGACTCAGTCGCAAAACAACCCACATTCGCTGTCGTTCTATCTGAAAATCTGCACCCAATAGCAAATATTACATCAGCATCATTAATGGCATAGTTACCCGCCTTTCTTCCGTGCATCCCGATCATGCCAAGAGCAAGAGGATGATCCTCAGGAAAACCTCCTTTTCCCATCAGACTCGTAGCTACCGGGGCGCCCAGTATATTAACAAACTCCATAAGCTCTTTTGAAGCCCCAGAGATGATTATCCCGCCGCCAGCGAGGACTATCGGCCTCTCCGCTGCCAAAAGCAGGTCAACCGCCTTCTTTATCTGTTTCGGATGCCCCTTTAAAGTAGGATTATAGCCTGGAATCTCCACGTCTTTTGGAAATTTAATGTCAGCCTCCTTTTCCTGAATATCCTTCGGCATGTCTATCAGAACCGGAGCAGGCCTTCCTGTTCCAGCAATCTTGAATGCCGTCCGTACAATCTTAGGGATCTCTTCGACGCTATAAAGCATGAAGTTATGTTTTGTCACCGGCATGGAGATGCCCACAGTATCTGCCTCTTGAAAGGCATCTTTCCCCAACATGGGCCTTGGAACTTGACCTGTAAACGCCACAACAGGTGATGAGTCCATGTAGGCCGATGCAAGGCCAGTTATAAGATTCGTAGCGCCCGGACCAGAAGTAGCGGTGCATACACCTACTTTGCCGCTTGCCCTAGCATAACCATCCGCTGCGTGTGCCGCAGCCTGTTCATGTCTTACCAAAATACATCTAATATCAGAATCGTAGAGAGTGTCCCAAAACGGTATAGAAGAACCGCCAGGTATGCCGAACAACACATCAACCTTCTCTCTTTTTAGAGATTCAATAATGGCCTTTGCACCACTCATTCTCATAATCTATAACCTCATTTTTTCTTCAAATTAGGAAGCCGGCCATATTTAACCGTTACTACTCTTGTGATTTTTAAGAAGCTTGTACTCAATACTATCTCTTAAAGCCTTCCAGCTCGCCTCTATGATATTCTCAGAAACGCCGACAGTTCCCCAAGACCCTGATTTGTCACTGGACTCTATCAATACTCTGACCTTTGCCGCGGTACCATCCCTCTCATCGAGCACTCTGACCTTGTAATCTGTCAGATGCATCTCCTTTAGTTCTGGATAAAAGCGCTCCAACGCCTTTCTTAATGCCTTGTCAAGAGCATTCACTGGACCATTGCCCTCTGCTGCTGTGTACTTTTCTTCTCCGCCTACCTTCAGCCTTGTTGTTGCCTCCGCGAGCATCCTGCCATCCTTCTGCATCTCAACTATTGTCCTGAATCCTTCCAATTCAAAGTAATCCTCACGGGGTTGGAGTATCTTTCTCACTAATAGCTCAAAAGACGCCTCTGCACCCTCAAACTGATATCCTTCATCTTCCAAAGCCTTTACAGTATCGATGATCTTTTTCGCCTCCTTAGTGTCCTTCTTCAAGTCCAGACCATACTCTTTTGACTTGGAGATGATGCTGCTCCTGCCTGAGAGTTCTGAAATCAGGATGCGACGTGTGTTGCCCACCAAATTGGGCGTAATATGCTCATATGTCTGAGGATTCTTCTGAACAGCGTCTATGTGCACTCCGCCTTTGTGGGCAAAGGCGCTTGCCCCGACATAGGGGAGGTTGTTCCTCTGGCTCTGATTAGCTAACTCGCTCACGAATCTTGAAACCTCTGTGAGCTTCTTCAGCTGCTCATCGGTTATGCAATCAACGCCGAGTTTGAGTTTTAAATTCGGAATTAGTGAGCAGAGATTAGCGTTCCCCGATCTCTCGCCGTATCCATTTATCGTGCCCTGAACATGTGTTGTGCCCATTCTTACTGCAACTAAGCTGTTTGCCACAGCCACATCAGTGTCGTTATGAGCATGTATGCCCAAGGGGGTTTTTATCCGCTCTTTAACAACACCCAGTATGTGCTCGATCTCATTGGGCATGCACCCGCCGTTAGTATCGCATAAAACGATGCGGTCGGCTCCAACGTTTTCTGCCTGCTTCAGGGTTTCTAACGCATAATCTGGGTTTGCCTTATATGCGTCGAAGAAGTGCTCTGCATCGTAAATAGTCATAAGCCCCTTTGACTTGAGATAGGAGACTGAGTCCTCAATCATCTCAAGGTTTTCCTCAAGCGAGACATTCAGCGCATCTCTCACGTGCAGATCCCAGCTCTTGCCAAATATGCATACAACCTGGGTGTCAGCCTCGACCAAAGCCTGCAAGCTATTATCTTCCTCTGGAGAGGTCCCTGCCTTCTTTGTACTGCCAAACGCAACGATCTTTGCGTTTTCAAGTTCAAGGTCCTTGATTTTTTCAAAAAACCGTATATCCTTGGGGTTGGATCCCGGCCAGCCACCTTCGATATAAGTCACTCCAAGATCGTCAAGCCTCTCAGCTATCCTGACTTTATCCTCAACTGAAAAAGAGATCCTCTCAGATTGGGATCCATCGCGCAACGTGGTGTCGTATATCTCCACTTTCATTGGTATCTTTTCTTTACCGACGAATTTCGCGATCCCACGCATTCATTTATTTGCCTCCAAAAGTATTGGAAACAATCTTAGGAGGGAGTATATAAAGCCTTTGTTTCCAATTCAATTTCTGGTTTTAAAAAAAGATAACATTAATAAATGGCCCTGAAAATTTTACCTGAACATCTCCTTCGGAGGTGCTGTTTTCTCTTGCTTTATATCTTTTAAAGCTGTGTTTAGATGTTTCTCATCGATTTTATCTGCATCCTCTAGGATCGCTTTGTGAAGAGCGGTCTTAAGGAACTTCTCCTTCAGGTCTCTGCCAGAGAATCCCTCTGTCTTTTTTATGTAATCCTTCAGATTGGCTGAGACTTTTATTGGCAGGGTCTTGGCATAATGCTCTAGGATACTTAATCTCTCTTCTGCTGTGGGGAGTTTGAACTCGAACTCTTCTTCAAACCTGCTCCTTAAGGCACGGTCAAGCAACTTCGGGTCGTTGGTTGCTGCTATAGTCACTACCCCCTCGTTTTCGTGTAAACCGTCAAGCTCAGTCAATAAGGCGTTCACGACCTCCGAGACATCGCCTCTAATAGACTGAAAGGCCCGGTCCAAACCGATGGCGTCAAACTCGTCTATGAACACGATGGACGGCGTTCTTTCTGATGCCGCCGTGTAGAGCTCGTGTATTCTTCTTGAACCATCCCCGACGTACTCTCCCACGAGATCAGTTGCCCTTACTAAGAAGAGAGAGGCGCTTGTCTCCATCGCCAGAGCCTTAGAGGTCATGGTCTTCCCTGTTCCCGGCGGGCCATAAAACAAGATATTTTTAGGCGCCCAGTCGCCAAAGCTTTTTGGGTCTTCTAAGAAGCGTTCCACTATCTTGCATTTCCTCTTTACATCTTCATGTCCTATTATGTCTTTGAATTTAATCTGTCCTTTTAAGCTGAAAAACTGCTTTAACTCATGCTTCTCCACTTTGATCAAAGTATCCTCGTCGATCTTTACTTCTCCTTGAGGCAGTACCTTGATTATCTGGAAAGCAAAATCAGGTATAACGCGCTGATCGAAGAGATAGTCTCCGCTGGATATTATGCTCCCCATCCACTGCTCCTTAGCATAGATCTCAAAAAGTGCCTCATCTTCGATGTTGATAGAGTAGCTCCGGTGGAAATCCTTTAGCGGGAATCCCACGGGTTTGAGTTTGACAAGTTTTGCGGGACGGGCCTCACGATATTCTTGTATAACTCTTTTGGAAACCTTCGTCCTTGTTGGAACCCATATATCAAGATGTGTTTGTATCTGTTATTCCTCCTATTTGCCAGTGCTTTGCATGTTATAGATTAATGTCTACAAGTAAAGTTGGAATAGCATGCGTTACTTTTAAAAACAAAGATGCTTTTTCCTGAAAAGAGGCGTCAAAAATGGTTAAATTCGAAGAAATTGATCTGAAAGAAGACGAAAAGTGGGACGAAGAAGGCTTTAAAATCAGGGTAGTTGAATGGGACGTTGCGAATTATAGGCAGAAGCTTGAAGCCAGGTTTGAAGATAAGACCAAGACCTGGTATTTTGGATTGCACGAACAGAATTTTATTGAACTTTTCGATGGGGC
>JAZFTJ010000107.1:0-7628 GCA_036446635.1 Hydrothermarchaeales archaeon (SeqCode)
TCAGACGCTCTGCTAATCGAGGGGTCATTAAGAATGTCAGTAAAAACGATGTAGCTCCAAATACAAGTCCTTCTAACCACATGATCTCAGCCTTTTGCAACGACTTTGGTTTTGCTTTCCACCGAAACATGGACCGCGTCAAACACTGGTTTGGCATCGCTACTCATAGCCAGGTATAGGAGTGATAAAAGGAATATAATGCTTGAAAGCTGCAGCCCGACCTCAATAAGGATCAGCACATGGACAAGAGCTATAGAAAACAGACAGGTATTCAGCTTATTTTTTTTAAGCCCATCTAAAACACCAAGGAATAAACCCACCACAACACATATCAAGATAATCCCCAAGATCCCGAAGTCAACCATTCCAGGCCCTATCAATGTAGAGGTGATTATGTGCGGCTTTTGATAATTTAAAACTGCAGTGCTGACTATCTGCTGCGCTGGGTCCAGCAGAGACTTTCCACGCAACAAGCCCAGAGGAAAACTAACTTTCACAATCTTGTCGAAAACAGAGAGAGTGAAGCCTGACCTGTAAAAAATGTATAGCCAAGGAGGAATCTTCCAACTTGAATAGGATATGTTGGCGATATGCGTACTAATAGCAGTCAGGATAAAAACTACTGAAACCAGAATTGTAGTAACTTCTTTAAAACTGATCCGGTCAAGAAGGAGGCCGGTGACCCCTGCCGAGACTATTATGGCGATAGCATCGGATTTAAAACCAGAGACGATGGCCAGAGCGGCAAGAAATAAAATTCCAATCACCGACCTTTTTTTATCATAAAATCCCACAAGGAGAGTAGCAGAGAGCACCGCGAAACCATGAAAAATCGCCCTTGAGGGCGTCACAGCAACAGTTTCTCTTGAAACTACATCGAGTATAGGTATGCCGGTTACAAGGATAGTCAGAGCAGAGAGGATCGCCATCGATATAGCAATAGATGTTATCAGCCCGATCTCATCGAGCTTGGTTGATACATACCACAGCAGAGCTGTGAAACCACCAGATAAGAAAAGCAGCAAGACGCCGAACGATGGAAAGACTAACAAAAGCGTGATAGAAGTGACCAGAAAAATCGATGGAAGAACTACTGGTTTTAAACTTCTAACAGATAATCCGCGCCCATATCTTGCTGACACGTATATTACACCGGCTGCTAAAATGCTCAGAAGATAAGTTAGAACTCCTGGTTCCTGGGAGAAAGATCCAATAAGAAATCGTCTTGTAGCAGGAAATCTGAAACCCAAAAAAGCTGAGAATAGAAAGATCAGATATACGATCGGCACAGCTATCTCAGGTTTTAGGAGCTTTTCAACCTGCCAATTCTTTATAGAAACCATCGATCTCATCTGCCATCTTCTCCCAGCTAAATCTCTTAATAGACTCTTTTCCGTTCTTTATCATCTTCACCCTCAACTCTTCATCTTTTAAAACTTCAATGATAGCCTTTGATAACTCTTCTGGATCCTCTTTTTTAACAAGGATACCGTTATAACCATTTTCTATGATCTCTTTCATCCCTCCAACCCTCGAGGCAACTACGGGGATACAATAATTCATCGCCTCCAATAGAGCAAGTCCAAAACCCTCCTCTCTGGAAGGCTGAGTCAAAACCGAGGTTTCTTTGAATATATTTTCAAGATCCACGTCAAAACCTCTAAATCTGACGTCACAAAGCCCTAAGTCTTCTACTAATCTTTCAAGATTCTTTCGTTCTTTCCCGTCTCCTACAATAAGAAGTTGAGATTCAGGAAACACCTCTTTAACAGACTTGAAGGCTTTCAGTAGGATGTCAACCCCCTTCTGCTTAACTAGGGCCCCTATAAATGTGATGGTCTTTCTCTCAGACAGCAGTGCGCTGTCTCTTCCTGTACCCGAAAAACCTGCATAGATTGTTGTCACCTTCGTGGCATTAATTCCCAGTTTCAACACTTCATTTCTTAAGAATTCACTAACAGTAATCACACTGTCCGCATTCTTTAGTACATATTTTACAAGCGGTCTAGTAACCCAGTTCTTAGCCAAGATCGTTATGTCAGAGCCGTGAAGCGTTACAACAAGGGGTTTTTTACTTGATTTTTTCAGCAACACGCCCAATAACCCCTGGGGCACCGCGTAATGCGCATGTATGACATCAAAATCTGCGTTTTTAGCCTTGAAGAAACCAGAAACAGTGAAAGTGAGCGCCCTTAGAACCGGGAGATCAATGTATCTTGCACCCAGAACCTCCGGGTTGGTATCATTGTCGTAGGTGAGGACTAAAAAATCGTTCTCTGAGTTTTTTACCAGATTGGAGACATGGGTTACAACTCCTCCTTTCCTGGGTTTCCAGAGTGAGATGAGAAGAATCCTCATAATTCCATTCTTGAATTGTAAAGAATTAAAAAGCTTCCTATAAAGAAGACTGCGACATTAAAATCAGCCAACCCTGTCTCAATTCCAACAATGGTATAGGCGATCAAAAGGGAGTAGATAGCAGTGGCCAAGGCGCTCCCAGTCTCCCTCATCGCATGGTATGCCATGCCGATGACAAACCCCAATGCCAGCATGAAGACCAATATCCCAGGAATCCCGAAATCCAGCACCCAAGTCCCCAAAAGCGTGGAGGTCATCGAGACATTTGTGACCCCGAATACACCCGCAACTATCGATCTAGGCCCCATCCACGGACCTGGGACATATGGAAGAAATGAGGAGAATGTGGCAAGCAGGGTAGAACCACGATTTGCACCAAATAGCCAGAACCTGCCAAGAAGATGGTCATACACACTCAAAGTCAACCCCACACGACTCCCGATAATATCAAGTATCCCTATGGTAGCACCCTGAGTCGTAGCCCGATAATAACCCAAAAAAGAGATTCCAAAGACGATGCCCAGAAATGAAAGTCCAATCTCAGATATACCGATGATATCCATAAAATACATGGCAACGATACATCCCAAAAGACTTACAACTAACTGCGTCCTATAGCCTAATAGGGCTATGAGAAAAGTAACGCCAAATGTGATGGCAAGGGCTGAGACCCTTGCCTCTTTTAATCCAATCTCTCGGTTTCTGAGTTTTGTCCCTACCAACGCGATCAGCAGGACTCCTCCAGGAACAAGAAGAGAGGCAAGATAAGTATAAAGAACACTCAGATTCCTCCGCGCCTCTGAGTTTAGCAGCGGCACTGCACCCGCCCTTAAAAGGTCCAAGGCCAGATAAAGGCTGCCCAGAGAGAGAAAAAGGATAGCTATCTCTTGTGAATGCTCATCCAGATAGACCTTTCCAAAACTGATTCTTCCTGAAAATCTTACACCTAAAATAAAAAAGACTAACCCAGCGATAATCGACAACAGACCTAGATTCGATATCCTGTAAGTGCTAAGAGAGATAAAGGCCAGATATACCAAGGGTACGATTAGCACAGGGTTGAAGACCTTTATCTTGGAGATAAAGCTCTCATCCAATCTATCGTTTACAGAGTCAAATATGTTCCACAAAGCCCCAAAATATAACACTCCCAAGATCCTGTTCAGGATATACTTGAATCTAGAAGATTGGTAGGAGTTTTCGATAAACTCCAGGGCATAAAGAAGAACCATGAAAGCCTTGCTTTCTTGGATAGTTGAGCTAAGAAATCTTCCAAAGTCCGAGAGGGATTTTACAGTCCTGCTCTCCTCGATCATTTCAACTCCGCAAGGCTTACGACATGGTATTCCCCAATACCGCTTAAAACAGGTGGCGCATTATCGTAGCCTGCAAAGACACGCATTCTGTTAGTGGTGACAGCCCCAGATTCTATCTCGATCTCATTAAGCTCCCCCAGACTGATCCTCCGGAAATTCAAAAGCAACCCACTCTCCGTGGCGTCCATTATCGCAAAGTCTTTAAGAAGATACATGCCCTCTAGCTGGTTTCTCAGATTCTGAACTTCTGTGAATGAAAGACCATTTTCATAAGCAAGCCTGACATTAATGTAAAAATGATCTGATCCTATATCGTTCTTCAGCCCTTCAAGATATGTCAAGAACTCATCAAAGTCTGTAAAAGATCTTGGCTCCAGATCAAAGACAACCAGATAGTTGTCAAGAGGCTTTAGAACGATCTGGTTTGCTGCTATATCCTCACGATGGGCCATGGACCCGCCTATCGTCCTGATCCCTCCACTCTTCTCCCTGAAAATGAACGTCCCCCTGGTCGTGGCTATCAATAAGCCTGTCTCTTCAAACGGCGCTTTGTCCACCACCCACTTTCCTTTCACCTCTGTTTCGATGACAAAGCCTCTGTTGTCAAGTTTCTGATACTCCACCACGGCGTTGTGCATCTGCTCGCCACTGTAAACCAGGTCTTTAGAAACAGCTTCAGAAGCGAAGGAAAAGACGAGTACAAGAACTAAAAGGATAACAGCCAGATCTACTATATTCACTCCGAAAAGCTTCCCTTTCTTAAAGTCTACAAGCTTCACCTAACTTCCCTCAAAAGCATAAATATTCGCGTCTCTTGAACCCACATAGACCACACCATCGGTTATCGCGGGAGACGACGCAATGGCACCGCCTGTCGAAAACTTCCATCTTAAGCTACCATCAGAAGCGTCAAGCATATAAAAATTGTTGTCATTCGAGCCGATATAGACGCTTTCACCATCAACAGCTGGAGAGGAGTATATCGCGTCTCCTGTGGTGTATTCCCATATCAGTTCTCCAGTGCCGGTGTCCAAAGCGTAGACATTATTGTCGGCGGATCCGATGAAAAGTGTTCTTTCAAAAACAGCTGGAGAGGAGTATATCGCGTCTCCTGTTGTATATTCCCATATCAGTTCTCCTGTCGCAGCATCCAATGCATAGACATTTCCATCAACAGACCCCACGTATACGACGTTTTCATAGACAGCAGGGGATGAATATATGAAGTTATCTGCCGTGTATTTCCATTTAAGGCTTCCATCTTCAGCATCAAACGCGTAAAGATTCTTGTCCCAAGCGCCAATATACACAACACCGTTAGAGACAGCTGGAGAGGACGTGATCATCTCTCTAATCTTATAGCTCCAAACAATAGATCCATCTACCGTGTTCAAGGCATAAACTGTGCCACCGCCACCAATGTACACCCGATCATTATATATCGCAGGGGATGAGGCGCTTACTGCTCCTATATCCTTCTTCCATATCATCTCTCCTGTCGCAGCATCCAAGGCATAGAAGTTTTTATCCCACGACCCGACATATACAACGCCCTCATGGACTGCTGGAGAGGAGCTTACGAAAAAGTTGGTGGTATAATTCCATTTCATAGTCCCATCTTTCGCATCCAAGGCATAGACATTCCCATCGTTTGATCCGACATATACAACGCCATTTGAGATTGCAGGCGATGAATACACATTGTCTCCGGCTTGATCCTTCCATATAATACTTAAGGGGGGGGATAACGCGTTTTTCACTGCGCCGGTATTCTCCAAGTTCCCATGAAACATCTCCCATTCAGCTTTTTCTCGTGTCGTGGTCTCAACACATCCGACGGAGATTAAAATAAGAATGATAAATAGAAGAGGATATCGTTTTTTCAAAGCAGTATCCCTACCTTAGATAATCTCTTTCGGACGACATCTGGATCTGTATCACTCTTAATACCGCAATAATAACCGCGATAATAGCCACCCATTTAACTATAGGCCAAATGATTGCCAGTGATATTCTAGAGGGCTTCTTCTCCACTTTAAGACTGTCTATTACCTCATTATTGGCTTCATTGGGATCTACAATGTCCAAGCCAACATTTGTTATCTCAGCTTTGATCTTATATCTTCCAGGTCCTTCGTACACCCTACTGTCTTTTACATTAATCGTATACACAAGGGTCTTGGATGCCCCTGCATCAATCTTAACCCTCTCTGTCAGCAATCGATCGTAGGATTCATCACCCACATAAAGTTCAACCTTTCCTTCTGTCGTTTTGTCGCCATAATTTATGATCAACAGCTTTATCTCGACCTCTTCTCCTTCGATAGCTGGTTGTGGTGAAATAGATAAGATTTGTATACCAATATCTACCTCATTTAGGGGCGGAGTGGTTGTTTGAGGCGGGATAGTTGTAGGCACTACGGTCGAAGGTGGCAATGTTGTTGGAGGCGGTGTTGTGGGAGCAACCGTAGTTGTCGGCACTGCAACTGTTGGTACAATATTAACCTCGATCGTCGTGGTGGCTGTGTTACCAAGTTTGTCTGTGGCTGTCAACTCAACTGTATGACTACCATTGGAGTATGAGCTAGTATTCCAGCTATAAGGCAAGGTTGAGGAAACCTCTGCTCCATCAATCTTCAAAGATATTGTATCAATATTTGCATCTGTTGCCGTGCCTGTGACATCCACGGTCCCTTCTATGTCAGAGCCGTTCATAGGTGATGATATGGAGACGGATGGTGGTGTGTTATCGACTTCTACTGTTATCGTCTTTGTCCCCTTGTTAGATGCTGGATCAGTTGCTTCTACATTAATGTCATACGACCCGTCAACGACCGAAGAAGTGTTCCAAGTATACGGAAGGCTTGTCGATTTTTCCTCTCCATCGATTAAAATGGCGAGTGTTGCTGTAGGATCATCCACACTGCCAGTTATTTCAATCTCTCCTCTCACTAATTCATCAGTAGGAGAAATGATTGTAACCGCGGGAGGAGTTGTATCTTGAGTTTCAACGCTTAAGAGAGCAATTGAAGGATAGATATCTGTATTTGAAAATCTGGGGGATGTGAATGTGACCGAGTTTGGAGTTGTTAGAAGGGACTTTACATCGAACTTCATAATATTAAGATACTCAGTATCCACTAATGTCTCAGCCGAGCTGTCTTCTAGCTCATTTCCATTGAATTCCAATTTGTCGTTTGGCTGGCGGTAATTGTGATATACGACATAGAGGTCAGCACTTTTTGGACTTGTATATTGGGGATCGAGGAATGTGCGGGTATAGCTTTGGTCTGATTGAGTGCCTTCAGAAGCCTCCCCTGCAGATAAGAATTCAGTACCATCATAAATCCAGTACTCTCTCAAAGCTGTGTCTTCATAGACGACAACGAGGGAAGCACCATCTACGTGGATTTCGCTGCTACCACCAAAAGCGCTGATCCTGAAGCTAACTTCCGTAATATTCCCGATATATTGGGAAACATTATCGACTCTTAATAGTTGCCGATTTCTGTCTTCTCCCGTAGGGAAGATATGCTTGTTATCAACGACCGTTTGGTCATTTACTATAATTTTGGAATAGGCTTCTGTGTTATAGCCGCTTGTGTAAATGTAAAGCCAAGAATCAACTATTGGTTTATCTATCGGTGTATTAATGGTAATGGCTGTATTTGGACTGACTGAGCGTAGTGTTGCTCTATTGTATTCTGCCGAAGGGTAACCGGTAAAAATGGCGATCCCGACGTTCGCGCCTTTATTGTGGACATTTAAGCCCAATAAGTTATCAACAGTAGGTCCAGCATAGACTGGATACACTGAAAATAAGCCAATTAGTAGAGCTATGATAAGGATAAAAATCCATCTCATTTTTTTCAAAATCAGTCACCGTTTTGTTTTAATTTTTGGATGATATATAAACCTGTTCATTTTGCATTGCCGAAATATAGTTTTTTATAT
>JAZFTJ010000108.1:0-3080 GCA_036446635.1 Hydrothermarchaeales archaeon (SeqCode)
ATACGGCATATGGATAATCTGCCCTTCTCGAATTCTCTGCATATCCACCTGATCTTCCTTCCGTTTAGCTTCTTCATAAGCCTTGAAAGGCTTGAAGAGCTTACTTTATCTCCGGGAGGAACATTAATTCGGGATACTACAAGCACTCAAAGCTCATAGAAAAATTTAAATAACTAACCGAAAAGAATGCCTAGAAGCCTATGAGACGAAAATACTACTTTTTATTCTTGTCTCATAGGTCCCCTCCCCCATTATCTCTCAAGTTTTAACCCACTGATCTAAGGGCGCATATTCCAGCAACAGAGTGCTCTGAATAGATAATATCGGACATTTTAAGAGCATTAAAAAGAGCTGTTAACCTGTTAATTACTTAATGTCAGCAACTCCCCCTCATAAAACTTTATCTATCCTGAAGAAAGGTTTTTAGCAGTGGACGCAGTTGAAAAGGACGTCCTCATGGCCTCAGTTGTAGTAGATCCAAGCTGGTCAAATATGCCAGAAAAATAGCTTGACAGACGAGATGAAAGGATGAGAGAGATCTTTAATGGCGTCTATTCAATAGACGACAAATTGGCAACAAAGAACCTAGTCAAAGGACTAAGGGTATATGGCGAAAAATTGATCCAGATAGATGATGCCGAATATCGAAGCTGGAACCCCCATCGAAGCAAGCTTTCCGCAGCAATACTTAACGGCCTAAAAACCCTGCCAATAAAAAAAGATTCAAAAGCCCTGTATCTGGGGGCTGCTTCAGGAACCACAGCCAGCCATATGTCTGACATAATGGACGAGGGCATGATATATTGTGTCGAATTTTCACCCAGAATGGTAAGAGATCTGTTAAAAGTATGTGAAAACAGGCCAAATATGGTGCCCGTATTAGCTGATGCCAGAAGACCCGAGAGCTATCAATCCATACTCGAGAAGGTCGACCTCATCTACCAAGACGTTGCTCAGCCAAATCAGAGCGAGATACTCCTAAAAAACGCCGAGTTCTACCTTAAACCCGGGGGCCAGGCGATAATCGCCATCAAAGCACGGAGCATAGATTCAACAAAAAAACCGGAAACGATAATCAAGAACGAGTTAAAGAAGATAAAGAAAAGCTTAAAAGTCAAAGAAGTTGTTGACCTCACGCCCTATGCAAAGGATCACTGTTTGGCTTTATGCCTATTGTAGAGCAGGGGTAAACCTATCAACAACCCCAAGATCAACAAAGCCGAGAGTATCTGCGACAGCTCCAACACCCTAAGTGACGCCCCGAAATACACATATGCAAAGGCACCTGGAATGATCCCGAAGAAAGTCCCTATCACATAATCTCTAAGGCTGATCTTTGAAAGCCCCAGACCATAATTTAAGATATCAAACGGTGGGCCAGGAACCAACCGCAATACAAGAGTCGTCATCAGCCCGTGTTTCTCAGAGAAATCGTCTATACCCTTAAGCCTCCCCTTTAAAAATTTCTCAGCAGTTGTTCTACCGAATTTTCTTGAGATCAAAAAAGCCACTATAGCTCCAAGAGTCGCCCCTATCACTGTATAAACTGTCCCCCAAAACGGCCCAAATAGGACCCCTGCACTAATGGAGAAGACGGTAGCAGAAAACAACGTCAACGGCCTTATAATATGAAGAAGGATATAGATAAGGGGTGCCGCAGGGCCGAAAGCTGTGACAGTTTGCATGACACTCTCTTGTGTTGGAATCATGAAGCCATGAAGCAACAATTTTCTCCCGATGATAAAGTAGATGCCGAACAAAAAGATTATCAAAGCAAAAATTAGGGCCTTCAGGAAACTCTTTCTTTCCACAATGATTCCCCAAACTATTTTTTAAAGATATTCAGTGCTTTAAGGTAAACTATTTCAAATATAGCTATACACTTTCGTTCCATTTTAAATAGTATTCTTGGAAGATGGGGTCTCCAGTCATTCCAAATAAGGTTTTCATTTGAGATACATGTAAGCTGTGGTATTTGGGCGTTGCTTTGTGTCCTATGGCATCATAATAGCTTCCTTTTTCTAAGTTGTAAGTTGGAAGAAAGTGGATTAAGGAACTTATGCCCTCGTTGAAAAGCTCCTCAGCCAAGGGATTCGCGGTGAAGTCATGATATTCCCTTATCCAAATAAGGCTTGTTATGAAGCCATTGAGCACATAGGGCGGAGTCTCTTTCACATACTCAGGGTACCAGGCGTAGCCCTCTCTGAGTTTTAAAAGCCCACCCTCTTCGACCGGCACGGTAAACGCATTAAGAGTTTTTTGTGAGGCGTGTCTGTACCTTTCCTCACCAGTGTGCTTATACGCCAGCATCAAGGACTTGAGTATCCCTGCCTGACACAAGCTACCTCGCCAACCCTTTTCAAGACTGTAGCCTGGCCAGGGGAAGGCGTACTCCCAGACCATGTAATCTCTCCTATCCACTGTGGTGTTAAGAAGATGGTCCACGAGAACGAGCGCCCTTGAGAGGTTCTCTGTGTTTCCCGTCTTCTCATAGGCGTAGAAGGCTTCCCTTGCCACTTGGGCTGTTGCATGAGGTGCCTCCTGATAACCCAGATACACACCATCCACCGTGCCATAGTAAATCAAGGGTATCTCATCTCCAACTATGCTGTACTTGCTCACATTCTCCTTTGAAGACTGAACAGATTTTATCTGAATGGCATATTCCCTAGAGAGGTAAGCAAACCCGAGCTTATTACTCGTGGGAGCAGGCGTAGTTGTAGGGGGAGAAGTTGTAGTAGTTATGGGAGTTGGTGTGGTCGGGGGTGGAGAAGTTATTGTAGTCGGAGGAGCAGTAGTCTGAGCGAGTATGGTAGTTGCGGGCTTTGCAGTAGAAGATTGAATTGTAGTAGACACAACCTTTTCTTCTCCTGTTTGCTCAATACAACCTGAGAACAGTATTAAACCGAAAAAAATGAAAAAAACCGCTAACAGGTAACCAAGTTCTCTTTTCACAACGAATCCCCTTCTTCATTTCCTTGATTACAATTATAAGACACCTTTTTCTAGATAATGTTTTTGCTAAAAAACCATAGTTAATTGCAGCGGCTTTGATTACGTCTATTTTTTCCTTCTCTATC
>JAZFTJ010000109.1:0-10126 GCA_036446635.1 Hydrothermarchaeales archaeon (SeqCode)
AGAAACCGAACACAAAATTCCTAAACGAGCTCGGGATCAAGCTCATTAAGGGCTATATTAAAGTGGATGATAATCTGGCAACAAATATCCCCGGCATCTATGCAGCAGGAGATGTGACCACAAACAAAGTCAAACAACTAGGTGTCGCAGTAGCACAAGGCACTGTCGCGGCCTTGAGCGCCTACGACTACATAAAATCATTATAATCCTAACCATGGAGGAAAAAGAGATGAAGAATCTTCCAGATCTAAAAACACCCTATAGGAAACAGTCTGTCGAAGAGATCATGTACTGCATGTTCGGGCTTAAAAAGTTCGAGACAAAGATCTATTTCGACCTAATAGAGCAGGGTCCAAGCACAGTAAACAAGCTCCTGAAGAGATTTGAAAAAAACAGGAGCACTATACAAAGAGCTCTTCAAGACCTAACCCTTGTCGGGCTCATATTCAGGGAGCGAGAAAACATCAAAGGAGGAGGATATTATTACATCTACCATGCCGCGCCGTTTGAAGATGTAAAAAAGAATATGAAGGCCTCTATAGAAAAATGGTCTACAAGCGTCACAACCTGGATCGACAGCTTGTAGCACTCCTAGAACTCGGCGCCTATAATCGTCTTGGTTGCTGTGATACCCTTGATCACCCTTATCTCATCAACCAAGTCATTAAGTGCCTTAAGACCATCAGTCTCGATGATAGCGATAAAGTCGTACTCTCCAAAAAGATGAAGAAGCTCCCTTATCCCCCCAAATTTTACCAGTTCCTTCCTAACCGCAGTCTCCTTCCCCAACTCAACGTTTATCATGCAGACTCCAACAACCATTTTACCACCCTATACATTATAGTCCGATGAGGTTTTTTAACTTTTCTATGTCCGGCTCGATCTCAACGGGCTTCTCATACTCCCTTAAGACTACCTCCGGGTCCTTCAGGGCATGGCCTGTTGTGATGCATACGGTTCTCTCGTCTTTATCTATCACTCCACTCCCTACGAGTTTGATAAGGCCTGCTATTGATGCCGCTGACGCTGGCTCCACCCCTATGCCCTCTCCTCTCGCAAGCTTTGCCTGGGCCCCGATTATCTCCTTATCAGATACCATCTCCGCATATCCCCCGGAGTCCCTGATGGCCTTTAGGGCTTTTGGAGCGTTTACCGGCGCCCCGATGCGTATGGCGCTTGCCACTGTCTCAGGGTTTTTTATTGGAATATATTCTTCTAAACCCTCTTTAAATGCGTTGACAACCGGCGCTGCTCCTTCTGCCTGGATCCCTATCATCCTTGGCAGCTTGTCTATGAAGCCGCAACTGTAGAACTCGTTCAGTCCCTTCCATATTGCTGAGATATTCCCGCAGTTGCCCACCGGCAGAATAACCACATCTGGTACCCCCCATCGAAGCTGATCAACGATTTCGTATCCCCCTGTTTTCTGTCCCTCAAGCCTCCAAGGATTTATTGAATTCAAGAGGTATATGTTGAACATTTCACAGGCTTCTCTTATAAGCTCCAGTGCTTGGTCGAAGTTTCCTTTAATCCCGATGACCTGTGCACCGTGTAATATGGCCTGGGCGAGCTTTCCCTCGGCTATCTTGCCACTTGGCAGCAGGACGATGCATTTCATGCCTGCTTTTACGGCGTAAACCGATAGCGAGGCTGATGTGTTTCCGGTGGAGGCGCATCCGACTGCTTTGACTTTGAACTCCAGTGCTTTTGTCACACCTAGGGTCATGCCTCTGTCTTTAAAGGATCCTGTGGGGTTTGCGCCCTCGTTTTTTATGAATAATTCTTTTATCCCCAGTTCTTTTCCCAAGGTATCTGCTTTGTATAGTGGTGTCCCTCCCTCCTGCATTGTTATTATCTTGGCGTCTTTTCCTACTGGCATGAACTCTCTATATCGCCAGACGCCTATCTTTCTGCTGTCAAGGTCTTTTGGTGTGACCTCTATTTTGTCAAGATCTAGGATGACTTCTAATAATCCGCCGCAACTCTTGCAGGTAAATATTGTTTCTTCGGGGGAGAATTCGTCTCCGCATTTGATGCATCTGAGTATGTACATGGTTATTATGGCTAGGTTTGTCTCGTTATATTAATTTTTGTATCAAGAACAATATTCATAATATTCAATGATTCTGAAAATTCGAAATATTTATATATCCTGAGATTATTGAATATAGCGGCTGGTATACCATGAGCGAAGAAGAACTAGTAAAGATCAGATCAGAGATCATAGACGAACTCGCCAAAGTCTCAGAAAGATGGGGACTCTCAGGAGTATTCGGAAGAATACACGGCGTCCTAATATTCTCAAACAAACCCATGGGACTAGACGAAATCTCCAAGAGCAGCGGATACAGCGTCTCATCCATCAGCCAAAGCATAAGACTTTTAGAAAACATCGGAAACGTGAAAAGGACAAAGATGCCCAACAGCAGAAAGATCCTTTTCGAAGCAGAACAGGACATCTCCAAAAACATCAAAAAATACATGGAATCCACACTGAACTACGAGATAACACCCATGCTCGGCAACATAGACCGGACAGAAGCAAAATACAAAAAACTACTAGAAAAAACCGAGGATGAAAAGATACGAAAAGAGATAGAAGAAGACCTAATAAAGCTTGAACAATTGAAAAATTCTTACAAAACCGCAAAACGGTATTTAATATTATTAAAAAACATACCCATAGATGATACGAAATAATAGGAGAGTGACAATTATGACCAGGATTAAAAATATAATACTACTCGTACTAGCACTCAGCCTATGTTTGGCAACAGTAAGTGCAGATGAAAACAGCAGATTTTACATCACCGAGGTAAGTCCCAGTAAATTCCAGCCTTCGCAGGAAGGCATAATCACTATCACCATCAGAAACGACGGAAGCGGAGCTGCGACCCAGGTCACAGGAGAAATAGACGTAAGCAGCATCACCGGGCCCATAAAGTTTATCGGCAAAACCAAAAGCTACGCAGGATTAATCTCCGCCGCAGGCGAGACCACTGGAGAGGTGAAAAGCGGAAGCACCGCCACCCTGCAATACATAATCAAGATAGATGACGACGCAACCTCAGGCGTCTATTACGTCCCCCTAACAGTCGTCTGGAAAACAGAGGCTGCTGCAGAAAAATCCGACACTCTGAATGTCGGTGTTGAGGTGGAGGGAAACGCTGACCTAAGAATATCGAGTATAAGCACAAACCCGTCAAAAGTATATCCTGACTCAGACTTCAACCTGTCATTAGGCATCGGGAATACCGGCGGCGATAAGGCAAAATCCGTCAAGGTCACACTGAGTTTGCCGGCAGAATTTGAAGGTGAGAACAGTGCTTCTTTGGGCACCATATCAAGCAGCGGCACTGCCACTGCATCTTTTAACTTAAAATGCCTAAAAACCGCAACCTCCAAGACCTATAACATCCCGATAGATATCGAGTATATCGATGAGAAAGGCATTGCCCAGACGTTAACGAGAAGCTTTGACCTCTTTGTCGATACACGAGGAGATGTCAAGATCCAGATTGGAGGAGTAACAACATCCCCAACCAAGATATATCCTGACACAGCCTTCAGTCTCACTTTGACCCTGGAAAACACCGGCGACCAAGACGCTAAAGCGATGCAGGTTGACCTTGAACTGCCAACTGAGTTTTCTGGTGAAACAACCGCGTTTTTGGGAACTCTCTCAAAGGATAGCTCATCAACCTCTTCCTTTGACCTAAGGGCTTCTAAGAGCGCGCAAGAAGGTGAGACTTATACGTTTACTGTCAAAACACGATTTGATGACGAAAGCGGGATCGAGCACGAAGAGGAGAAGACCTTCGAGGTCTTTGTCCTTGAAAGAGGAAACATAAAGCTTGACATCGCAGGTGTCAATACCTCCCCAACAAGGATACTCGCAGATACAGACTTTTCAGTCTCAGTTACTCTTGAGAATTCAGGTGATCAAGACGCAAAATCAACAGGGATAGACCTGGTCTTACCAGAAGGATTTTCAGGCGAAACCACAGCGTTTCTTGGGACCATAAAAGCGGACGCTTCTGCCACAGCCGCATTCGATTTGAAGACTGCCAAAGAGACCGCGGCAGGAGAGGCGCACAACGTTGTGATGAAGATAGGTTACAAGGACGAGAACGGCGCGCCCTACTCTGTAGAAAAGAACTTCACCCTCTTTGTCCACAAACGAGGTGACATCGCTTTGAGCATCGCGGGACTGAGCACCTCGCCTACGACGGTTTATCCAGGCAGTAAATTTACTCTATCAATACAGCTGGAAAACACAGGTACACAAGACGCCAAGTCTGTTAAGATCGATGTCACTTTGCCTAAGGAGTTTATCGGCGAGCGCTCTTCTTTCGTTGGAGAGATAGAGCAGGACGATGTATCCTCTGGAATATTCGACCTACGGCTCTTACCTAAAGCCAACTCGGGTTCCTATGATGTCAACATGAAGGTGAGATACTCCGATGAGAAGGGAGCTGAATTCGCAGATGATATGAGTTTCACGTTGTTTGTTGATGAAGCCCCCAAGAATCGCAAAGGAACCATCATCATATTGCTGTTGGTGATAGGAGTAAGCTATTACCTCTGGAAGAAGAGAAGAGTGAAGATCGAATGACCTCCTCTCTTTTTTACCTTCTTTTAGTGGAGGACAGATGTTGAGTATCGTAAAGCTTGAAGGCGTCGAGAAGATCTATAAGATGGGGAAGATAGAAGTCCCTGCTCTTCAAGGCATAGACCTTGAGATAAAGAAAGGCGAGTATGTCTCTATAATAGGGCCCTCAGGAAGCGGCAAGAGCACTATCATGAATCTTATAGGTGCCCTTGACAGACCAACCAGCGGCAAGGTCTTCATCGATGGAAATGACGTCTCAAAGATGAATAGTGACGCATTGACCACAGTCAGGCGGAAGAAGATCGGGTTTGTCTTCCAGCAATTCAACCTTATACCTAGGCTTACTGCTCTTGAGAATGTCGAGCTTCCCATGTGGTTTGCTGGAATTTCTAAAGTCGATAGGGTTAAGAGGGCTGCGGAGTTGTTAAAAACTGTGGGCTTGGGTGACAGAATGAGGCACAAACCGTCAGAGCTCTCCGGAGGGCAGATGCAGAGGGTTGCAATAGCCAGGGCATTGGCTAATCAACCGGAGATCCTTCTGGCAGATGAGCCGACTGGAAATCTTGACTCTGCCTCGGGGGATGAGATCATGCAGATCCTAAAAAAGCTGAATGACGAGGGCATGACCATAATATTGGTCACCCATGATCCAGATTTTGCCAAGACGGCTAAAAGAGTCATACAGATAAAGGACGGTAAGGTGCTCACAAGAGATCTAGAGTTCGTTAAGCCGGAATCTGAGTACTTTTCAAACCATGACCTATCGCCTGTTCCACCGCACCTTGTAAAACGGATAGACGCCCTCACTGGAGGAAAGATCGTCACCGGAATATATGAGACACTGCACACAGCAGATGAACTCTTCAAAGACGTGAAAAGATACTTCTGGTACATGTCGGATGATTTCCCCAGGTACTATCTGCCTAAAGTCGAAGAAAAATTGGATGCTGGTGTGGAAGTTAGGGTTATATTTCCAAAAGAGTTGATCAAGACTATTCAACCCGCTCTAAGTGAAAAGATCAGGAAAGGGGTAAAGGTCAGGGTGTTAGATGAGGTTAGGATATCCATAAACGCAAACGATAGTTTTGTGGATGTCGGACTTCCGGATGAAAGTGGGAAGATCGACCACGATGTAATTATTTTTGGTTATAACCCCAGGTTTAAGAAGTGGTGCAAGGAGGTCTTTGAATATTATTGGGAGAAGGCTGAGCCATACGAGATCTAGACTCCCGTTTGATATCATTAATATTTTTGGATATTAAAAGGTGTGAAAAGTGCTACAGTATATCGAGCTGACCTTAAAGAACCTCAACTATAACAAGGCAAGGTCGTTATTGACGCTTATGGGCGTTATCATCGGGATAACCGCTGTTATCTCCCTGATATCCATCGGCGCTGGTATGCAGGCTTCTATTTCGAAGCAGTTTGAGGCCTTTGGCGCCAACAAGATCATGATAACTGCTGGAGGTGTTCAGGGAGGCACGGTATCTGCTAAAGGTCTGACAGATGACGACGCCAGAGCAGTGGAAAAGGTCCCAGGAGTGGGTTTTGTATCACCGATGTACAGCGTCGCTACAGGCAGCGAATTTCGGGGCGAGGAAAAGATAGTCACGGTTTGGGGACTAGACCCCAAAAAAGCTGAAAGAACCTTTGCAGACGCTGGCGGAGTAAGAATCCTTCAGGGTAGATGGCTCCAGGCTGGCGACAGAACCAACATAGTTGTCGGGAACAAATATCATGACGACTACTATGCTCGCCCAGTGCACCTTGGCAATACAATAACGATTCAGGAAAAAAAATTCACCGTGGTAGGCATATTTATGAAATCGGCCAACCGTGAACACGACACGAAGATCTTTGCAGATTTGGATACCATAAGAGAGGTTATGGGAAAAGAGGGACGCATCTCTGCCATGGTTGCAAAGACAAATGACGGAGCTGACGTTAAAACAGTGGTCCTGAGAATAACTGAACGCCTGAAAAAGACTCATGAGGAGGACGAGTTTGTTGTGATGTCATCGCAACAGATCATTGAGAATTTGCAATCAGCACTCAAGGTTGTTGAAGTTGTCTTCGGCGGCATAGCGGCTGTCTCTCTTATTGTGGGCGGGGTTGGTATTGCCAACACCATGATAATGAACGTTCTTGAGAGGACACGAGAGATAGGCATATTGAAGGCCACAGGTGCCTCTAACACCCAGGTTATGAAGATCTTCATCGTTGAGGCCGGGATAATTGGCCTTATAGGCGGCTCTATAGGTGTTATATTAGGCTATTTCATCTCCAAGCTTATCAACATCGTTGCTGCAAAAGCCTTGGGTCCTGGTATACTCTCTACAGTTGTCACTTGGCAGATGGTCGTTCTTGCTCTATCTTTTTCCCTTATTGTTGGTGTTCTCTCTGGTATTTACCCTGCCTATAAGGCGGTTCAACTCGACCCTGTGGAGGCTTTGAGGTCATAGAATATGTTAGAATTTGTGGAACTGTCGATTAAGACTCTTTATCGGCAGAAGAGCCGGACATTGTTGACCCTTATGGGTATTGTAATAGGTATAGCTGTTATTATTGCGATGATCTCAATTGGTGAGGGTCTTAAGACATCTATGAGCGAACAACTGGATATGATGCAGACAACCCAGATCACCATTATCCCGGCAGGGGCTTTTGGCGGGGGTATGATGGGTCCTCCGCAAGAAACCGTGCCGTTTAGGAGAAACGATGTAAGGGAGATAGATAAGATCCCAGGGGTAAAAGAGACCTCTTCAATGTACTATGTTGCCGGTACCGTGGAATTTAAAAATGAGAAGAAGATACTTGCCACCTTCGGCGGGGAGGCGAATATCTGGGACATATATTCTAGCTTCTTTAGTATGAAAGAGGGAAGACTGCTAACAGATAAGGATTATAACGGTGTCAATATCGGCTACAGGGTATCAAGGGACCTCTTCGACAGGGAGATCCACACCGGCGATACTTTGAAGATAAATGATAAAAAGTTCAAGGTTGTTGGTGTGATTGACGAGATGGGAAGTAAGGCTGATGATGAACAGATCTACATGACCCTCAAGGCCTCGCACGACCTCTTCGATACCAAGGACATAAATTATATTATAGCCATCGCCGACAACCAGGGAGTTGTTCCGGAGGTCACTAGAAAGATTGAGGATAAGCTCAAAAAACTTCGCGGTGGGAAAGACTTCGAAATTATGACTCTTGAGGACATGGCGGAGCAGGTTTTCCAAATCCTTAACATCATCACTTTTGTCCTGGCAGGAATTGCCTCTATTTCCCTTTTTATAGGGGGTATGATAATCATGAACACCATGCTCATGAGTGTTATGGAGAGGACACGAGAGATTGGGGTGATGAAGGCTACAGGGGCGAGTAACAGGACTGTTCTGGGCCTATTTTTGGTCGAGTCAGCCTTAGTGGGCTTTTTGGGAGGAGCTATCGGCATTATCTTTGGTGTCGGGATAGCCAAGGTTATAGAGGTTATAGGTCAGGGGTTCATCGGGAGCATGTTTCATACTCAGATATCCAGAGAGCTTGTCATCGCCGCCTTGTTGTTTTCGCTTATAGTCGGCTCAGTATCTGGCGTTTATCCCGCCTACAAGGCTGCGCAGATGGATCCTATAGAAGCGCTAAGATATGAGTGAATTTCTTGGGATTAGCTTGTTGGCATAGATTAACGATCTTTTCCGAGAGTTTTGGATTGTCGAGGGACACGTTGGGAAAACCTTTTCTATCACTACTGAAGATACCCTTATTAGCTTTAGAAGTGAGTTAGGAATTGGATTATTATGGACACGCCTGAGGAAAAATTTGCAGCAGAACTAAAGGGTCTTGCATATGTCTTCAATGACCTAACCTCTAGAGGAAAGCTGGAGAACGAAGAAGACGTAAAGAGTGCTGTTATTGAACGCTTTTTAAAGATCGCTGGGTGGGATGTATCAAACCCTGATGAGATAAAAAAGGAACTCCCAGTAGAGGGAGGAAAGGTCGATTACGCACTGAAAGTTGAGGGGGAGATAAAGCTTATAATCGAGGCAAAAGCCCTAGAAAAGGACTTGGAGAAGGGATTTGATCAGACCAAAGGAAAAGGCAAAAGAACTTACGAAGAGCAGGCAATAAACTATGCTTATAACAATGGTGTCAAGTGGGTTCTCCTTACTAATGGTAGAGAGTGGAGACTTTATAATGCCTACTGGGAGGGGACAAACAAAGATCGATTAGCTTTTATCATTAATATTGACGAGTTTGAGGCGAAAGCGGGTAAGCTGGCCCTTTTTAGAAGGCAATCTGTTATTGAAAATCAGCTTGACATCAAGCTGAAGCTTCGTCCCCTGAGAAAGCCTGTCGATGAAGAGGTGGCAGAATTCCTTCTCATCTCCAGGAAAGCCCTTACAGAATCGGTCTACAAAAACAATAAAGACAAGTATGATATTGACATGCTACGGGAGGGGATCCAGCGCATTCTGGATCGGCTTGTTTTCTTTAAAATCTGTGAGGACCGGGATATTCTAGAGTTCGGTCGGCTCAGGGACACCTTCGAATTCTTCAAAGATAAAATGCTCTCCAAGGATTCCTTCGTTCAGGGGCTGAAGCTTTTCTTCCGCGACTTCGACAACATCTACAATGGTGAAATGTTTGCTCCTCATCCCTCTGAGGACTTTGTCGTTACCAATGAAGTATATGAGAAGATAATCACAGGGCTTTACGAGTATGATTTTGCAACAATAAACGTGGACATCCTCGGGCGTATTTATGAGAACTACCTCGGCAACACTCTCCAAGAGATGGAGAAGCGGGGGGTTGAGTGGATAACTGCACCACAAGAGCGCAAGAAGTATGGCCAGTACTACACCCCACAGTACGTCGTCGACTACATAATCTCTAACGTTGGGCTTACCAAGGACTCGAGGGTCCTTGATGCGGCCTGCGGCTCTGGAGCATTCCTCATAAAGGCCTACGATCGGTTGAAGGAGCTTTATGGTGTGTACAATGAGGAGCAGCGGAAGAAGGCCTCCAACAACACCATAGCCACGGACATCAAGATGATAGAAAACATCAACTCCGAAATTTTGAAGCAAAACCTCTTTGGCGTGGATCTAAACCCCGAGGCCGTTGAACTTACAAAAATCAATCTCTGGCTCCGCTCCATCCAGAAGGACACTAAACTCAATAATCTCGATGCTAATATCAAGTGCGGAAACTCGCTTATTTCCGGCACAGAGGGAGAGCTAGAGGAGTACTTTGAGAATCCTGCCGAAAAGCGCCCATTGGATTGGAACAAAGAGTTCAAAGAAGTTATGAATAAGAGTGGATTCGATGTTGTTATTGGGAATCCGCCGTATGTTCAGATGCAAAGGATGGCAGAAGAACAAAAATATTGTGAGACCTACTATCCAGAGATTTACGCTGGTCAAAACGATTTATTGTACTATTTTGTCCTAAAGGGCCTCCAAGCATTAAGGAATGATGGAACCCTTGGCTACATCACTTCCCGATATTTCC
>JAZFTJ010000110.1:0-40848 GCA_036446635.1 Hydrothermarchaeales archaeon (SeqCode)
AATAGCCACCTTCATGGAACCCGTGACAGAATCCGCATACATCAAAACCCGACCATTAACGTTTCTTGACGCCCTCCCGATGGTCTGAATAAGAGAATTCTGAGACCTAAGAAAACCCTCGTGGTCTGCATCCAAAATAGCCACAAGAGACACCTCAGGAATGTCCAAACCCTCCCTCAGAAGATTTATACCTACTAGGACATCGAAAACACCCATCCTCAGATCCCTTATAATCTCCACCCTCTCAAGAGTATCAATCTCGGAATGAAGATACCTAACCTTAAACCCAATGTCAGCAAGATACTCGCTGAGGTTCTCAGCCATCTTCTTAGTAAGAGTGGTAACAAGCACCCTCTCATGTCTTGAGACAACCTCCCTAACCTCACCTATTAGATCATCCACCTGACCGGCTGCGGGCTTTACAACAACCACGGGATCAACAAGACCCGTAGGCCGAATGATCTGCTCCACCACCCTAGAGCTATTCTTAAACTCATAAGTCTCAGGCGTGGCCGACGCAAACAACACCTGATCGAGTCTTTCCTCGAACTCATCAAATCTCAAAGGCCTATTATCCAGAGCAGAGGGGAGCCTGAAGCCATATTCCACAAGACTCAGCTTACGAGACCTATCACCCTCATACATACCCCGAGTCTGAGGGATGGTCCTGTGGGACTCGTCAATAATCATCAGATAATCCTCAGGAAAATAATCAAGAAGAGTATAGGGCGGATCACCCTCTTTCCTCCCGCTAAAAAGCCTTGAATAATTCTCTATGCCCTGACAATACCCGATCTCTCGCAACATCTCCAGGTCATAGCGTGTCCGCTGCTCAAGGCGCTGAGCCTCCAGTAGTCTTCCCTCCTGCTTGAACCAACCAACCCGATCTTCCAACTCATCCTCAATGGCCACAAACGCCTTCTCCATCTTACTACTGCTTATAACAAAGTGTTTCGCAGGATAAATCACCACCTGATCCAACTCTGAAACACCGGTACCTCTTAGAGGATCCACCTCCCGTATCCTCTCGATCTCATCTCCAAAAAACTCAACCCTTATGGGGGTGTTGCTGTAAGATGGGAATATCTCCACAACATCGCCCCTGACCCTAATCTTGCCCCGAGTGAAATCGATGTCGTTTCTCTCATATTGCATCTCAACAAGACTCGACAAAACATCGCTCCGGCCCTTAGTATCACCTACCTTCAAAGACACAACCATCTCACTATAATCCTCCGGAGAGCCAAGGCCATAAATACAGGACACAGTGGCTACCACGATCACATCGTCTCTGGACATAAGAGACGAGGTGGCAGAGAGCCGCAGCTTCTCGATCTCCTCGTTCCTCGATACCTCCTTTCCGATGTATGTGTCAGTTTTGGGAATATAAGCCTCGGGCTGATAATAGTCATAGTAGCTTACAAAATACTCCACCCGGTTCTCGCCGAAGAGGTCTCTAAACTCGTTGTAGAGCTGTGCCGCGAGGGTCTTGTTATGGGAGAGAACAAGCGTCGGCTTCTGCAGCCCCTCGATGACATGGGCCATGGTGAATGTCTTGCCAGAGCCTGTCACACCCAGAAGGGTTTGCCGGTCCAACCCCTCTTTAAAGCCTTCGACAAGCTCCCTTATAGCCTTTGGCTGATCTCCTTTGGGCGTTAGATCTGTTGTAAGCTTGAATCTTGGCATACTGATTCACCCTTCGGCTTTTTCATGAAAAAACCCAAAGACATCCTTGGCAACATTTTTTGTTATCTTCGAAACTTCTATGAGGTCTTCCAACGTGGCCTTTTTTATCTTTTCCACCGAGCCGAACCTTTCAAGGAGCAACTTTTTCCGCTTCTCCCCGACACCAGGGATATCATCCAATATCGAGCCTTCCAGTGCTTTTTTTCTCAATTTCTTATGATATGAGAGGGCAAACCTATGGGCTTCATCCCTAATCCTCTGAAGCAGTTTCAAGGCTTCAGAGTCAGAAGGCAAAACAAGCGGATCACTTCTTTCAGGCATAAAGACGTGTTCATATTCTTTGGCAATGCCGATGACAGGGACAGTGTCTTTTCCAAGCCCCTTCAGCACATCCATGGTAGCGTTGACCTGCCCTTTTCCACCGTCGACAAGTATAAGGTCTGGAAGTACATCGGCCTTGGAGTACCTTCTTAAAACAACCTCTCTTATCATCCCGACATCATCCGGGCCTTTGGTCTTTATTTTGAAGCGCCGATAGTCCTTCTTACTCGCCAACCCATCCTTGAAGACTACAAGAGAGCCCACAGCGTGTCTCCCTCCGATATTCGATATGTCAATGGCCTCAATATGTCTGGATGGGGAAGGCAGGTCCAACTCCTTCTGAAGCTCTTCGACAGCCCGGTTTTTTTCTTCTTTTATCTTCTCTTTGATAACCTGCTGTCCAAGCTCAAACTCGGCGTTCTTCTTCGCCATCTCAAGAAGTTTTCTCTTCCCCCCTCTCTTCGGGGTTTTAATCAAAACTTTGCTCTTCCTCTTTTCTCCAAGCCATACTGAGATGGTAGTGGCGTCTTTGAGATCGTGCTGGATTATGACCTCTTTTGGAATATCATGGGTAGAGGAGTAGTACTGTCTTAAAAACGAGGAGACCACCTCATCGGTGGACGTGTTTTCAACTCCGTCTAGAAAGAAGCGCTTTCTTCCAACTATCCTCTTTTCCCGCACGAAGAACACCTGTGCACATGCAAGGTTATTTTTGACGCTGACGCCTATTATGTCTTGGTCGTGTCTTGACGACGGCACTGCTTCCCGCCCAGTATGGGTCTTTTTTATCACTTTCAATTGATCCCGTATCCTCCCTGCTCTTTCAAAGTCAAGATTAAAAGATGCCTTTTTCATCTTCTCCTCAAGGCGTCTTGCAAGATCCTTGTGATGGCCGCCTAAAAACGCGACAACCTCACCGACGAGTTCATCATACTCATGCTTTTCCACATCCTGATCGCATGGTGCAAGACACATCTTAATCTGATAGTAAAGACAGGGCTTCGACCTTTTTCCCCCGACTTCCCGTTTGCAGCTTCGAATGGGAAAAACCCTTCTTACAAAGTCCAGGGTCTTCCTTGCCGAGCCAGCTTCAGTAAATGGGCCGAAATACCGCCCGTTATACTCTAATATCTCTCTTGTAAGCACGATCCTCGGCCATTCCTCAGACGTGATCTTAAGATAGAGCCATTTTTTGTCATCCTTTAACCTGACGTTGAATCTCGGCTTATGGATCTTAACCAGGTCCGCCTCTAGAATAAGCGCCTCTTTTTCTGATCCCGTGATGATGTAGTCAAGGTCAGAAGCCCTCTCTTTTAAAGCATCGGTCTTGGCATCCGTAGCCGCGGACATGCTAAGGTATGAGGATACACGTCGTTTAAGAGACGATGCCTTACCTATATAGATGATCTTACCTGTCTTATCCTTTATCAGATAAACGCCGGGAGAATCGGGCGGCGGCGCAATATCGCCTCTCTCGATCAAAACATTACCCCCCAAGAGATTTTTTCAGAAACATTCCAGTATAAGAATGCCCTACCCTAGATATCTCTTCTGGCGTGCCCTCAGCCACAATAAACCCTCCCAGGTCTCCGCCTTCAGGCCCCAAGTCTATGATATGATCGGCAGTCTTGATCACATCCAGGTTGTGCTCAACCACCACCACAGTGTTACCAGCATCTGTAAGCCTAGAAAGGACATCTAAAAGCTTCTGAATATCCGCGAAATGAAGACCCGTAGTGGGCTCGTCAAGAATATAAAGTGTCTTTCCAGTACTCCGCTTGCTAAGCTCCGTGGAGAGCTTAACCCGCTGGGCCTCACCACCTGAAAGGGTTGTGGCAGGTTGTCCAAGCTTGATATAACCCAAGCCAACGTCGCTTAGCGTCTGTAGCTTATTTTTTATAACAGGTATGTCTTTGAAAAACTCAAGAGCTTCCTCAACCGTCATCTCCAGAACATCCGAGATATTCTTGCCCTTGTAACTTACCTGTAGGGTTTCCCTGCCATATCTTTTTCCTTTGCAAACCTCGCATGGCACATAAACATCCGGCAGGAAATGCATCTCTATCTTTATGATACCGTTTCCATGGCAGGCCTCGCATCTGCCGCCCTTAACATTGAAGCTGAACCTGCCAGGCTTATAGCCCCGTTTCCGGGACTCAGGTGTTTTGGCAAAAAGCTCTCTTAGGGGTGTAAAGACCCCGGTATATGTCGCGGGATTTGACCTCGGCGTCCTGCCAATAGGGGATTGATCAATCTCTATTACCTTGTCAATGTATTCAACTCCATCGATACCTTCATGGATGCCGGGCTTAATCTTCGATCGATAGAATCTTTGACAGAGAGCAGGATAAAGAGTGTCGCTGACAAGGGAGGATTTTCCCGAGCCTGATACGCCGGTGATACATGTGAAGACCTTAAGAGGGATCTTCACGTCAATGCATTTGAGGTTGTTCTGCCCAGCCCCTTTTATAGTTAAGAAGGTCCCGTTATGACGCCTCCTCTCGGTTGGCACTGGTATAACCTTTTTATGAGAAAGATAAAGGCCTGTGAGGGATTTTTCATTCATCATAATATCCTCAGGAGTCCCGACCGCCACCAACTGGCCGCCATGATCTCCGGCGCCAGGCCCCATGTCTATAACATAGTCTGCTGCTTTGATGGTAGCCTCGTCATGTTCAACAACCAGGATGGTGTTTCCAAGATCCCTTAGTTTTAAAAGAGTTGATATCAGCCTTTCGTTGTCTCTTTGATGAAGCCCTATGCTGGGCTCATCAAGTATGTAAAGAACGCCCACAAGCCCTGATCCAATCTGTGTTGCAAGACGGATCCTCTGTGACTCGCCTCCAGAGAGAGTCCTTGAGCCCCTGTCAAGGGTGAGATAGCCAAGACCCACGTTGACCATGAACCCTAGCCTCTTCTTTATCTCTTTTAATATCTCAGTGGCGATGAGAGCATCGTTTTTCTTAAGCTTTATCGCTTCAAAGAATTCTAGAAGGCCTACCACAGACATCTTGGTCAACTCAGATATGGACTTACCTTCTACATTCACAGAGAGACTTAGAGGTTTTAGGCGGGCCCCATGGCAGCTGGGGCAATGGATTATCGCCACGAATCGCTCCATCTCCTCACGTCTGTACTGGGACTCGGTCTGTTTGTAAAGACGCTCAAGGTTGGGTATGACTCCCTCAAATGTCCCCTTGTAGGAATAATGTGAGGTTGCATCCCTTGATTTGAAGTGGAAGTCTATCTCGTCGTCGGTGCCGTAGAGTATGACCTCAAGATGCTCTGGTTTTAGGTCTTTTATGGGCGTATCGAGGTCGAATCCAAGGTAATCTCCAAGAGACCTCAAGGCCTGCCCCCGGTATCCCCAAATCTGTGTGCTCCACGGTGCTATCCCACCCTCTGATATAGTCTTTCTCTTATCCGGGATTATAAGGTCGGGGTCAAACTCTGTTTTAGTACCCAGACCCTGGCAGTCGGGGCAAGCTCCATGGGGGCTGTTAAAGGAGAACATCCTCGGTGCAAGCTCTCCAAGGCTTACGCCGCAATCAGGACATGCGAACTGTTCACTGTAGTTCTTCTTCTCACCCTTGGCGGCTATGACTACAATGCCCTCTGCAAGATTTATGGCCGTTTCTATTGAGTCAGCAAGCCTATCTCTTATTTCAGGTTTTATCTTGAGCCTGTCCACAACAACTTCTATGGTGTGTTTCACATATCTTTCAAGAACTATCTTCTCATCAAGATCCATGGTCTCCCCATCCACAACAGCCCTAACATATCCCTCTTTTTTCATCTCTTCAAAAAGCGCCTGATACTCTCCTTTTCTGTCACGCACCACAGGAGATAGGATTTGTATCTTTGTTCCTTCAGGCAGTTTCATCACTTGGTCTGTTATCTGTTGCACTGTCTGTTTCTCAATCCGCTTCCCGCAGCTGGGGCAGTGCGGCACACCGATCCTGGCATAAAGGAGTCGTAGATAGTCATAAATCTCGGTAACAGTGCCCACTGTAGACCTGGGGTTCTTGCTCCGTGTCTTCTGGTCTATAGATATCGCCGGGGAAAGACCCTCTATACTCTCTACTTTGGGTTTTTTCATAAGGCCAAGAAACTGCCGAGCATATGCAGAGAGAGACTCAACGTATCTCCTCTGTCCCTCAGAGTAAATAGTGTCAAAGGCAAGCGAGGATTTGCCTGAGCCTGAGAGGCCGGTTATCACGACGAACTTGTTTCTAGGTATTTCAAGATCTATATTCTTGAGATTATGCTCTGAAGCTCCTTTTATTATGATGGAGTCAAGGCCCATAGGTTATATCCTCCGACAAAGATTGGGATCATTAATGATGGATGGTTAAACTTAGAAAAAACAATTAATTTTAAGATAAAGAATCTCTTAACTACGCTTAGGATTTCAAAAGCAACCATCTTCCTACATCAGACAGTAAGATAATCTCTCTAAAAAAGGTGAATAAAAACCTGAGGGGTAGGAGTCTAGAGAAATCCATATGTTTCTAAAGATATCTCCTCCTTGTAACATTTGAATCATTATGCAGGAAATATTCTGTTGCACCCTCTTGATATGCCAGTTGTGATTGAACCTCTGTATGGCAGGTAAGGCAGAAGTAGAATCCCCTGGAATAGGGGGCGCCTGTCTCGTTATAATATGTTGAGTCTATGCCGCTTAGAGCGTCGAATACTCTTTCATGCACATTTTTGGCGCCTAAAAGCGGGCTCATATTACCCACGGCATAACGTGTGTTATTGGTTGTCGCGTTGTTTCCGTGGCAGGCAAGATCTGTACATGCCCTGACCACAGCCTTTGTATGGGTGCTTGTGCTTGCAAGCTGTGAAAGATGGCACATCTGGCAGACACCAAATTCAGTTGAATTATCTATTGTAAGGTTTAACCAATCCTGGGTGTACGTGGTGTCATTAGCTGCGGCCCTGTGCTTGGCATAGACTGCTCGGGAGGCTTCAGTGGCATTCAACTCATCTAAGATGTATTCATGACATTTAGTGCATTTAAGCCCTTCAGCTCCGGCTGTGCCCACTTCCATGGTATGCGAGCCAGCGAATCTTGCTGTAAGTTCTGGCATGATGAAAAGGCCAGCAACTATAGCTAATAATAGCAATAACACTCCTGTCTTCATGGGATGTTTCCTCGGATTTATTTATAATCAAGGATTAATAAGGACATGATACCTTTTTTGATCTGATCATATGGCTCTTCCCTAATTCTGGGGTGAACCATAAAGAAACCTGGCAACCAATACTCATTCCATTACAAGTTACTATCTTCAGGGGAAAAAATAAATAACTTTCTATGGATTTAGGGATACCGCTCTATAATAGCTGCAAACGCGTTGTAAACCTTCTCGATCTCCTCGTTGTTTAAACCATATATCGAGAGTTTTATGTGTTTGCTCAATCCCTTATGAAGCCCGACAACGCCAGCCTTAAACATGTCTTTGGCCAAGAAGAAGCCTTTTCGCTTATGATTCTTCGATATCTCCCAGAACGCAGGCGTCTCAAAGTGCAAGAGATGGTGTCTATGCGGCCTCTCCCCCAGAAGCATCATATCACAAAGGTCTTCTAGGTCATCCACAAACTTCTCCATCTTCTTGACCTCATCCGGCCAGTTCTTAACCCTCTCCTTAACATAAGGGAACGAAAAAATAGAGCTAATAATAGGCAAGCCCCCTATACTGCAGCCGAAAATGTTCGGGATCTTCTTCCCAAAGCTCCTTCCCGTCCAATCTGGCTTTTCCTGCGACGTCATGAAAGCCTTCTTACTCCACTCATAGGTGGTAACAAGAAAACCCAACGGCCCAACAGAGGCCATGGACTTATGGGCAGAAAGAGTCAGGAAATCAGCATTCATCTCCTTCATATTAATCGGCATCACGCCACCCGTATAGGCGGCGTTTACCAAATAGGGAACTTCATATTCTTGACAAATCTTACCAATCTCTGAGACCGGAGCTACATTGCCATAATAAGGATCGGCATGCGTAGCCATAACCAAAGCTGGCTTGCCATACTCCTTTTTAACCTCTTCTATTTTGTCAATATAGCTATTGGCACTGACCTTATACTCCGGATAACCGCTATGAGGCGGCTCCACAACCTTGAGATTGCACATCTCCGCCGCGATGTTCGTGGAATAATGGCTGTTGGGATCTGCTATAACTATCCGTCCACTCTCCTCTTCCTTGATAGACTCTGATATCGTCCGCATAACAGCATATTGTGCTGACCTGCAGCCAAAGGTGTGCTCGGCAACATCGCCCCCGAAAAATTTTGCAACATCGCTAAGAAACGTCTTCACAGGCGGCTTGGTAATAAGGCTGGATCTGCCCTCAATGCAGTCAAAGCAGAGATCATAACCAACCTCCATCCAACCCTCTTCATACAGATTTTTCTGAACGTCCTTGGGGACGATCCCCCCGCGCATCAAGGGATTTATTATGATCTTGTCCTTGTACCTGTAGGGGTTCATGCCTCCACCTTACCGACAACGTCCTCTAAAAGCTCCGCTAGGCCTTTTCCAGTGTTAAGCTCCACACCGATCTCATCAAGCCTAACCACAACAGAGACATCAGTCCACTTGCCCCTTGTAGATTTTACAAAAGGCGGCTTAACCCGGACATCGCCCTTTATTGGGAGATGAACAGTCATATAATCAAGCTTGCCCTGAAAGTCCTTGTTAAGATAGACCCTGACGTTCTTCCCGTTTATCTTTCCGAAGAAATAATCCGTGCCCTTCTCGAAATCCAGCTTCTTGAAGGTTGTGATAATCCTTGGAGAGATGTCAGTGACTTGGCATCCGCAGAGAGCGCCACCTGTGCCGCATGCTTTATCAAGCGCCTCGGCACGCTCGTTAATATCTTTATAGGTCTCGGGAAGCGCCCCGAAGATAACCTCGCTGTCGGCATAGCCCGCGAACATCCTGGAGCCCCGGCATAGCAGAGTAAGATTCGGCTTCTTCTCCATAATCGGTCTTGCTGTCGCCTCGCCGCAAACAGCAAGGCTGCCTGCAAAATGGGCTTCCATGCCATTTAGAAGAGTTGCAACATCCATCCCCTGCTTGGCCGTGAGGATCATAAGAAGCACATCAGGATCGGATACATCCTCAGCAGGACCTACCATGACAGCCTTGGTCTCACCAGGCATAATCCTGGGCTGAACGTCGACGTATACAGGCTCTTCAAAACCAAGAGTGACCTCAGCATTGGGGCAGCTGATATCCTCCTGATAGGCAACAAACGCCTTTCCTTTTCCAGCCTCCCTTACAAGCTGACAAAACCTCATCCTCTTCTTTGGCCTTTCAAAAGGAGGTTTGGGCTCAACCTTTTCTTTGAAGATCTTAACCCCGATCACGTTGTATTTATTCCCCAGATAGGCGCGGAGTCCGTCATACATGATATTATCCCTAGTCTATTCTTCAACCGCTGGCGCCCTTAATAGAAGTTCGTATTCGTCACCGCCAACATTCTTGACTTCCAAGACCTCATACCCTATCTTCTCATCCCTTAGACTTCGTGGTATATTCTCAGCAGCAGGCGGATAGTCCAATAGCACCTTCAACAATCCTCCGCCCTCATATGCTAACTCCTCAAGCTTTATCTTTGTATAGACAAAAGTATCTGGGCATTTCTCTCCATGTAAATCCAAAACTTCCGCTTCTTCACTCATTGGATCCACTCCTGGTCTCACAGACCTCTGCAACAGGTTTCGGGACGAATTTGTCACCGCATGCGGTGCAGTCCAATCTTCTCCGCAGAGTAATTCTGTCAAAGCTGCCTATATCTATGTTGATTACTAAAAGCCTGTTCTTTAATGATATCGGAAGGCCTGCAAGATATCTTATGGCTTCCATGGTCTGGATAGAGCCCACAAGCCCGGTCATGGCCCCGATAACCCCTGCCTCGCGGCATGTTGGCACGCTCCCTGCTGGGGGCGCCTCTGGAAATGTGCATCTGAAGCATGCGGTCTCTTTCGGGATGATGCTGGTCACCCTTCCCTCATACATCAGCACTGCTCCATGAAACAGTGGGACATCGTTTACCATGCACGCATCGTTTACTGCGTATCTTACTGGGAAGTTGTCTGTGCCATCGACTACTGCGTCATATCCTTTTAACAAGTCGAAGGCATTGTCATAGGTTATCATCTCATTTATGCCCGTGACCTCTATCTCTGGGTTTATGGCGTTTAGTTTTTTTGCCGCTACTTCAGCTTTTAGCTTGCCGTTATCCTCTGGTGTATAGAGGAATTGTCTGTTCAGATTGGTAATGTCTGCCTTGTCCATGTCGATTATATCGATCTTCCCAACTCCTGAGAGAGTCAGATATGTGGATATGGGGCATCCCAGTCCTCCTGCTCCAGTAACAGCGACCTTCGCGTTTTTAAGTTTGTTCTGCTCTCTTGCCCCGAGGTCGGGAAGGACGAGCTGTCTGCTGTATCTTTTTATCTCGTTTAAAGAGAGAGTCATTCTTTCACATCCGGTCTTATTTCATCGTCTATGGTCCAAAAACATGGGCAATAATACCATCTATAGCTTTAATTGAACATCTCCTATTATTAAGTATCTCTAAACATTACAAATATTCTTCATATTTATATTTTTTGGATAAATCTATTACCCTTGGTAATAAAAATATTTGATTTCAATAGAATCAAATCAACAGATTAAACGAACTCATCAATCGAGACTGCTACAGGTTTTTATATTTACATCACCTATTTCACCCTGTATGAAAATAAGATTTATATGGAGTTATTTTTCAAAAATAGATGAAGAAAAATAAAAAGAGAAAATAGGGTCGATTTGAAGGATTGACCCTATGATAGTGGGAGGCCACAAGCCCACTTTGATTTACATTTTAGATTCTGCTTCTTTTTTTCTCTTCAGTCTTGGTCTCTGACTCATCTTTTTTTTCTGTCTCTTTTGGTATCTCTGTCTCAGCGGGTTTCACGGTTTCTTCTGGCGTTTCCTCTGTTTTCTTCTCTTCGACTTTTTCTGCTTCCTCAGGTTTTTCTGTTGTCGGGGGTGCTTCTGTCTCTACAGGTTTTTCAGAGTCATCTGTTTTTTCTTCTTCAGTTTTTGTTTCTGCTTCTTCTACTTTGGTTGCTGTTGGCTCTTCTTCCTTACGTGTTTCTTCTCTCTCTGCTTCTTCCTCCTCTTCCTTTCCTATATCGATTTTTCTGGCTTTTCTCTCTGACTTATTCCCGATCTCAAAGCTCTGTTTTCCACGAAGTTCCTTTTTTTCTTTAAATTTTATAACTTTTTCAACCTCCTCCATAGTCAAACCAGTTTTACTTGCTATCTCCGATACTATCTCGCCCCTGTTTGTCGTGTCGAGACTAAATTTCATCTCGTCATCGTCTAATTCTACCTTCACCGTACTTTGATCATTTACTATCTTTACCGTTATCTCTATTTCCTGTTCTTCTTCCTCCACCTCTTCCAAATCTTCAGTTTCTCTTTCTATTAATCTTTTGGCGTTTTTTGCCAAATGCTCAGTAGCAGTAGCTTGACCAAAACTTGCACCGTATTCCCCTTCCGCAAAGAGTCTTTCAGCGTCTTCCAATTTAGATTCTGCTTCACTAAGCAACTGGTCTAAACCTGGTACATCTGTGATGTTCTTTTCCGATATCTCTTCCGTTACTTCTGCTATCTCCTCTCTGGCATCTTCTATCTGGTCTTCAGCCCGCTCTTTTCTGAACTCCGTAAGCCCTTTCTTTTTCTCTATTTCCTTGATCTCATCTTCTATCTCTACGTCGCTTTTTCCTGTTTCTATCTTGATTTTCGTCTTTGTCCTTCCTTTTTTATTATCTATCTCTATTTTGACTTTTCCTGTTTGGTTTTCTAGACTGCCTAATATAGAATCGATCATGGCTTGCTGCTCTGCGGTGACATCTCCCTTGATCTTTATCTTGACTTTTAGCTCTCCTCTAATCATTTCAATTTTGGTCCGATGTTCCTCGAGCTTCTTTTCTATCTCTATTTCGTCTTCGATCTCTTCGGTTGAGTTCGCTCTTTCTAAACCTCTAACGGCAGATGTTACCGTGCCTAGAACATTCGAGTGCTCCCTTTGAGCCCTCTGCATCGCTTCTAGTTTGTTCTCTTCTGCCATCTTTTTTACTTCTAAAAGCCTCTCTTCTGCGATCTTCAATCCCTTCTTTGCCTTGGCTCCTCTGTCAAATGTCAAAAGGAGTGATATTTGATCTAAAGCAACGTCTAATCCATACAGAAAAGAATCAGGCGTGATTCCCGCCTCCGCCTCCTCCTGCGCATATACGGGCGCCATTGTCAACATCAAGATACAAAGCACAATTGCAATACTCTTCATCTTTAATCACCTCGCAACAAATTATACGGTTTCAATAGCTTAAAATTACTGTGAAACTGTTATGAAACCGTTAGATCTTCAAAAAGAGCTTGTTCCTCTTACCATGTTTCTTTTTCTCGACCAATCCCTTCTCCTCCAACTTTTGGACTATGCGCGTCATCTTTACCTTAGAGACATCTATCTCTCCCCGAATCTCGTGCTGATAAGCATCTTTTCGTTCTAAAAGAAGTTCAATGACTTTCCGCTCACCCTTGCCAAGACCCCTTAAAAACAGGTCTCTCTTCCTTCTCTTCATATAAAATATATACAAAAGAGCTCCGAGGAGGATTATTAAAGAGATCAAATATGGGAGGTAAGATCTCTTGGGCAAGCCATATGCAACTGAGTATGTGACTTCGTCTCCAGCTTTGAAATTATTTCGCTTCCAGAGAACATGGTATCTATTGTCTTCGATGAATTGTCTATCTGGAGTGGGGAATATACTATAACCGTCCTCTGTGGAGATGGGCAAAGCATGCTCAGGTAAGACAGCTGAGAGGGAGAAATCTCTCACATCCACTGGAAACCGCAACTTAAACAGCGCCTCGGTCTCCCCGTCTTTCCTCAGAAGGGGAGAACTGGTAGAGAATGAGAGCTTCAAGTGACTCTTATCGGAGAGATTCGAGATCACGACATAGGATTGGGGTCCCTTTTGAACACTATACGCTACCATTCCGTCTCTCGAAGTGGGTGATACATGGTCGATATGCCCATCCACGACATAAGTAAGATCCGATATCCCGGAAAGAGTGATCTCCACCTCCTCATGGACCACTTCCCCCATTATATCAGCTTTTATATGGTATGTATGGAACTCTTGGGCAGCTGCAGGGGGCGATAGTAGAATAAAGATGAGTACAAGGTAAAAAATTTTCATCTTAACACCAGTAATAGACTTCTTCTTCAGATATTTGAGTCTTCGCCTCCATATCTTCCGATCAAAGCCACAAATGTGCAGTCCTAGAAGGAAAAGTTCTTTTATATCTACTGTAATTTACAATTTGAGCTATAATGGAATTGGAAGAACTCAATACTTTGGAAAAAAAATATCTTGCAGGGACTTATGGTAGACAGCCCATAGCCCTAGTCGAAGGTAGGGGTGCTGTAGTTAAAGACTCTGAAGGAAAGGAGTACATTGACTGTTTTGCCGGAATTGCGGTCCTTAATGTTGGTCATTCCCATCCAAAGGTTGTGGCGGCAGTGTCGGATCAGGCAAAAAAGATCATGCACACTTCCAATATCTATCATATCATTCCTCAGTTGGAGCTCGCAAAACTGTTGTTCGATGTGTCAAACGGATACAGATCCTTCTTCTGCAACAGCGGGTCTGAGGCCAACGAGGCTGCTATTAAGCTTGTTAGAAAACACACTGGCAAAAGCGAGATCATAGCTGCTGAGAACTCGTTTCATGGCAGATCTATACTTACCTTGAGCGCTACTGGGCAGGAGAAGTACAAGAAGGGGTTTGAGCCTTTGTGCAAAGAGTTCAAGCATGTTAAATTCGGCGATGCTGAAGAGATCCGGGATAGGATCAGCTCTAAAACTGCGGCGGTCTTTCTTGAACCGATCCAGGGAGAAGGTGGGGTCATAGTACCTGGAGACGATTACCTTGGGAAAGTTCAAAAGATATGTGAAGACAACGAAATACTCTTTGTCTTGGACGAGGTTCAGACAGGGTTTGGCAGGGTAGGTAAGATGTTTGCCTGGCAATTATATAATATTGAGCCAGACATTTTCACAGTGGCCAAAGCTCTGGGCGGAGGATTTCCCATAGGCGCGATGCTTGCAAAGCCGGAAGTCATGGATGCGTTTGAAAAAGGCGATCATGCCTCGACCTTTGGAGGGACCCATATCGCAACTGCCGCAGCGAAGGCATCCATTGAGGCAATTTTGGAGGAAGACCTATGTCAACAGGCGAGAGAACTGGGCGGATATTTGATAAAAGAACTTGAAGGACTTAAAGAGAAATATGGCTTTGTCAGGGAAGTTAGGGGCAGAGGATTGATGGTGGGTATGGAACTAGACTTTAGTGGTCAGGATATTGTTGATAAAGCAAGGGAGAGAGGGGTTTTGATAAACTGCACACATGACAATGTTTTAAGATTTATGCCCCCCTTGGTTATTGAAAAAGAACAGTTGAAGACAGCGGTTGATGTCTTAGATGAGATCTTTGAGGCGGTCTAATGCTTGAGAGATTTTTAAGAGAAGAGGTAATGGAGATTCCCCCCTATGTTCCGGGAAGATCTAAGGAGGATATAGCCAGGGAATATTCTTTAGATGAGGAATTGATAATCAAGCTTGCCTCTAATGAAAATCCTTTGGGGCCATCTTCAAGGGCTATTGAAGATGCTGCGAAGTCTCTTGGGGAGATTTCTGTTTATCCTGATCCATTGGCCAATGAGCTGAGGGAATTGATCTCAGGCTATATCGGGCTGGACAGGGATATGATCATTGTCGGCAACGGTTCTGACGAGATAATGGAGCTTGTCTTTAAGACCTTTTTAAACCCCGGTGAGGAGGTAGTTATACCCCTACCTACTTTTTCATTATATGAAAGCTTGGCAAAGCTGTACTCTGGAAATCCTGTGCTTGTCTCGACAGGTGAAGATTTTCAGTTTGATTGTGACAGAATATTGGAGAGTATTAACAACAGGACAAAGCTTGTTTTCGTCTGCTCTCCGAACAATCCGACGGGCAGCATTATTTCTGAAAAAGACTTGAGAAAGCTTCTAGATAAAGACATCGTCGTGGTTCTGGACGAGGCATATGCTGAGTTTGCAGACTTCTCGCTTGTAGGCTTAGTATGTGAGTTTGAAAATCTTGTCGTGCTTAGGACTTTTTCAAAGGCTTTTGGTCTGGCAGGCTTGAGGGTGGGGTATGGTGTTGCCAATAAAGAGATCATTGACTATATGCTTAGGATAAAGCCCCCCTTTAATGTGGGGGTGGTTGGCCAGCGTGCTGCTATGGGCGCGCTTAAGGATAGAGAACATTTGAACCAGAGCATATCCACTGCTAAGGAAGGTAGAGAGTTTCTATCTAGAGAACTTTCAAGTATGAGCGGGATAAGGGTCTATCCTTCCAAGGCGAATTTTCTTCTTATAAGGCTTCTTGGAGAGAAGACAGCGACTGAGGTTACTGAGAGAATGTTTGTACAAGGAGTGATTACAAGAAATTGTAAGCACTTCAAAGGAATGGGCGATGACTTCATTAGGATAAGCGTTGGAACATCGGAAGAAAACAGAAGATTCTTGGAGTGCTTCAAAGAAGCTGTGAGTTGATAATTCTCATGGGGCCTTTGATCTTACTTGCTATCTATATCTCTTTTTTTGGAGCGGTTCACAGTTTCATGGCCGCCAGATGGTTTAAAAGCAGAGTATATAGATTTGTAGATCCTCAGCATTATCGATTGATCTATTCGGTCCTAAGCGTATTATTGTTTATACCGATTCTAGTGGTTTGGGGATCGGGCAGAGATTCTTCGCCCCTCATCTTTGTCGTTTCTTATCCTTTTCGTTTGATATCGTATCTTGTCATGATCTCAGCTGTAGCTTTGTTTTTTTTGACAGCTTTGCAGATAGACTTTCTTGAATTTCTGGGATTGAACGGCTTTTTTGGGAAAAAAGAGGAAGACTCGAAATTGATAACAGACGGTTTTTACCGCATTTGCAGACATCCGATGTATCTTTTTGCAATAATTGCCCTATGGGCGTTTCCTATGCTGAAACAGATAGACATGGTCGGCAATGGTTTCATAACTTTATATTTCATCCTTGGTGCCTGGCTTGAAGAGCAGAAGATGAGGGAAGATTTTGGCAGCGAATATCAGGAGTACAGGCAGAAGGTATCCATGTTTATACCGTTTAAGTGGTTTAAAAGGAAGTTAAAGAGATAGATTATTTGACCAACACCACACGATCCATGGATAGTATATCCTCTTTATTGACAGTGGTGTTGAACTCGCCCCTTCCGACCTCGATCTCTTTTACATCGTCATCAGGACCTAAAATTACCTCTTTCACATATCCTAAAAACTCCCCTTTCTCAGTGTAGACCTCTTTCTCTACCAAAGAATGTCTCTTAGTCCTCTCCTCTTTTACCAGAACCACATCGTCCCCTGCCAAGACATCCTCCGTTAGTACCACCTCCTCACCTTCCTCCTCATCCACAACAAAGGATTCGATGGTGCCTTCGGGAGCCTTCACTCTTTTAACACGTCCAAGGAATCTTCCAGTCTCTGTGTAGACCTCATATTCTGGGACCTTGATCAGTTTCTTCTCTATAAGAATCAGGGCAGTGCCGCTGATTATAAGGCTTATAGACGGGATCCAAAGTAGAAGAGCGACAGTCCAAACAGCGCCCCACCCAAAGGGAGGCTGGATAGAGGAAGAGAAAATGGACCTAACCAAATTGAAGAATTTTATGGGCACAAATGCAAAAGCGACTCCTAAAACTACATTGACAATGCCAATAATCCGGATAACTCTCATATCTATCGTATTGGACTGTGTCCTCGTTGGTATAAAAATTTAACCGATTAGGCAATGCTCATCTTCTCAAGTCTTGCCACTCTCTCGGGTGTTGGTGGATGTGTGCTGAACAACTTCTTCATCATTCCGCTTTTTAGGGGATTTACGATAAACATGTGAGCGGTTGATGGATTTGCGTCCATAGGAATTGCGACTGCGCCGCGTTCCAGTTTCTGAAGGGCAGTAGCAAGATGGTGAGGGTTTCCGCATATCTTTGCACCGGCCTCATCGGCCACATACTCTCTGGACCTGGAGATTGCGAGTTGGACTATCATTGCGGCTATGGGGGCCAATATGGCCAGCGCTAAGAAGGTAATAATATTCGAACCACCGCTATCCCTATCTCCTCCGAAACCGCCAAAGATAGCTGCCCACCTTGCCCACATTGCGAGCATTGTTATCACACCGGCTATAGTCGCTGCTATTGCACTTATAAGGGTGTCTCTGTTTTTGACATGTGCCAGCTCATGGCCGAGAACGCCTTCTAACTCCTCCTTTGTCAATAACCTGAGGATGCCTGTAGTGGCTGCTACTGCTGCGTGTTCAGGGTCTCTTCCGGTGGCAAAGGCGTTTGGGGAGTTGTCGTTTACGATGTAGACCTTTGGCTTTGGAATATCCGCTCTTGTGGCAAGGTTCTCCACGATCTCATGTAGCTCAGGTGCCTCTGAAGGCGACACCTCCCTTGCCTTGTACATCTTCAAGACGATGGTGTCGCTGTACCAGTAGCTTCCGAAGTTCATGATTATTGCAAAGAAGAACGCCAGTATCATGCCGCTGGTTCCTCCCATAATCTGACCAACCAAGACTAAAATCCCTGTCAACATTCCAAGGAGCAGGGTTGTCTTCAGCATCTTCATAGTATCACCTCGCGTCAACTTCTTTATAATAAGGTTTGATATCTAAAATGGGTGTACCGTCAATGACATCAAGATATTTTACCTCTAGAGTATTCCCATTGATCTTTAAATTTTTAACGTAAGAAATCCCAATTGGATTAGGCCTTCGGGGGCTTCGTGTGGTGAATATGTCTCTATTTTTGAGTTTTGACCAGAGCTGGGTTCTGTCTGACTGGTGCATCCAGTAGAGCACTATCAGATAATCATATTTCTTGATGCCCTCAAGGGCCTTGGTGTATTTGTCGAAGATTATGATCTTGGATGTCTTTTCGCTTTCAAAACCCTGCATCGGAGCGTTTTCTAAGCTGTATTCTGATCTGATAACTCCGATAGGTGTGAGTTTAAAAGAATTCCTCGCTCCAGTCAAACTTTCCGGGTCTGAATTCGTCTGTTTTACCCCCTAAGATCTTGGTTATTGCTGTGGCTGTTTCTTCAGGGCTTTTTTCTGTTGTGTTTATTTCATATACCTCTCTATGGTTTTCCAAGGCCTCTATTAGACATACATCCAGTGCCTCTGCCTCAAGGTTTTCTTGGATCTTATCTTTTCCAAAGCCTCTTTCTTTCAATCTGCCTCTTAGTTCCTCTGGGTGTGTTCTTAGGACTATCACGATGTCTCCGAAGGGAAGTAGATGTGATAGATGCCCTTCTATGATTGTGTCCCCTTTTATCATATCCTGTAATTTATCCTGGAGTAGTTTCATATCCACTATATTGCTTCCTCTCTCTTCGTCCACCCCTGTATATATGCCTTCAAGGTCATTTATGGAGATAAGCTCTTTGTTGATCTTTTTCGAGAGAGATCTGACAGTGGAGGATTTCCCTGTCCCCGGGGTCCCTGTTATGAGGATTATCATTAAACCACAGGTGGGGGTTCTTCCTCTTTTAGCGCATGTCTCTGGTAGCCCATGACTTCCAAATCCCTGTAGATCATGGTCCTGGAGACACTGAATATATTAGCCACTCTGGCAACGTTTATTGATGAAGGATCGTCGTTGAACAACTCTAGGGCCTTCTTTATTCTTCGCCTCCTTAGTTCAGCGCTCTTGACCTCTTCTATGACATCCTCATTTATCGAGGCTACAATGGTTGTATACACTCTTCCTGGCAAAGGGCTGATGATGGATTTTACATATATGTCTGAGATCCTGCCATTTTTAGTCTTCATGATCTCGTTTAATTTCTTTTCAGCTTTTTTCATTGAATGCTCTCTGCTCCAGCCTTTCTCGTTTACGCCGATTATCTCTTTGTGGAAAGGCTCGTCCCCATTTATTACCAGAGTGATGGTGACTGCTGCGCCTGATGGGCCGGCTGATATTTCACACTCTGTTTTGGTTATAAGCCCATCTATATTTTTGAGCTTCTCGTTCATTTCGGAGATGATGGAGGTCAAAGCTTGGCCAACATCACTCTCGCTTTTTGATGTGCTAATAATCCTCATGGCTTTTATGCCCCTTGGGCCGATGTAGTATACTGTTATTATGTAATTATATATAATTGTGTTGTCTCATTCTTCTAGTTATATTCAAAGAATTGATTTTTGAAGGTGCTTTTATGCTGGTAAGGCTGGGGCTATGCTTTGGATTATTGGTCTATGCGTCTTTTTTGGATTGGCGGTTTCGTGAGATAGATGATAAATCCTGGGTTTCGATGGTCGTTTTAGGCGTTCTTTTCCTTATCTTTGATTTTATCAGAACCGGGGGGGTCTCGCTTATATTGGGGTTCTTTATCTCTGTAGGTGTAGCAACGATATTTGCTGTTACCCTGAGTTACCTGAATATAATGGGCGGTGGGGATGGGAAGATATTGATAGGAGTTGCTGCTTTAGTTCCGTCATTGAGCTATCCTACTATGACGGTCTTCCCGATTTTCATCTTTAGTGTCTACTTCGGAAACGCTGTTTTGCTGGCTGCTCTTTTTCCCGTTGTCTTTTTTATCTTGAATTTAGGGCATTTAAAGGGTGTCAAATCCTATAAGGGGTTTCTTGCGCTCTTTCTGGGCTATGAGAAAGATGCTGCGGATGTGGGAGAGTTTGAGGTCTTCTTGGGAAGAGATGGTTATTTTGAGTTGACACCGAACAAAGATGCTCTTGGTGAAAGAATAGAGGGTGAGGGAAGGGTCTGGGTTACTCCTGCCATCCCCTCTATTGTTTTGATAACTATTGGGTTTGTAATCTCTGTAGTTTACGGTGATATTTTGAGTCTTTTAATGCTCAGGTTGTTGTAGCGAATTATTACTAGGTTAACATGAGCTTTTGATTGACTTTGAGGAATGTTTTGTCTTCACCATTCACCAATGCGGTAACAGCTATGTATCTGACTTCTAAGCTAAAAAAGCGCATCTAAATATGTTTCGGAATCTCTGAAGAATTAGTAGCCCGGAGCGGATTCGAACCGCTGTCTTCGGCTCCAAAGGCCGAAATGATTGACCGCTACACTACCGGGCTTCACAAAGATTTATTACCCGAACCCGCCCATATATGTTTTGAATAATTGGTAGCCCGGAGCGGATTCGAACCGCCGTCGCAGGATCCAGAGTCCCACATGATTGACCGCTACACTACCGGGCTATATTAAGAGAGCTTGTATTTGACGTGGATATATTAAATCTTTGGGTGATGAAGTGTATCAATATGGCAGGATTACAAGGCCGTTAAACTGTGCAATGGCAGGGCTTGCTGTCTTGATAGGTGCGAAAATAGCGACTGAAAATTTTTTGACACTCCCGGTGTTATTCGCTGTTATAGCCACTTTTCTCATATGTGGGGCGGGGAACACGATAAACGACTACTATGACCACGAGATAGACAAGATAAACAGCCCCGGTAGGCCTATTCCAGCCGGAGAGATTTCTCTTATGCACGCATATTATTATGCTCTTGCCCTCTTTTCAACAGGCATCATCTTATCTGTTTTCATCAACAAACTGGCAATTCTTGTGGCAGTGTTCAACTCTGCTATGCTGTTTTTGTATGCGGGAAGGCTCAAAAACGAGGGGTTTGTCGGCAACCTCACAGTAAGCTATCTCGTTGCCTCGCCCTTCCTCTTCGGAGGCGTTGCTGTCGAGAGCATATCAGTCACTTTGATCTTGGTTCTCTGCGCGGGATTAGCGAATGTAGGAAGAGAGATCATCAAGGATATAGAGGACTATGAGGGCGACAAGGCGTATGCAAAGACCCTGCCAACCAAAATAGGATTCAAATCCTCCGGAGAGGCCGCGTCCTTTTTCATCACCCTAGCTGTGTTGGCAAGCCCACTGCCATATCTTTTAAACCTTCTAAGCTTGGGTTATCTTGTCACCATTGCCGTTGCGGATATCATCTTTCTTTATGTGATGGCTGTGTTTTTAAAAGATATCACTGTCAAAAGCGCAGGTAAGACTCAGCGGCTGATAAAGATCGGGATGGGCATAGCTCTTCTCGCATTCTTTTTAGGAAGCTTCTAAGGATTTGGTCTGAGGTCTTTTATAGTGCCCAGATAGGTGCCGTCCAAGAGGTATGCGTCAGCGCCTTCGAGGTCGACTACTTCTTTGTTGAAGAATGGCCCGAGCAGTTTTTGCCTGCTCAGGTTGTTAAAAGGTGATCCAGTTAAAAGGTCGTTGAAGGCAGGCATTATTACAATCTCAGGTGTTTTTTTAAGATCGTAGAAATCGTTTATCTTCTCATTAAACCGGGCTCTTATCCATGCCGGTTCTCTGCTTTTTCGTTCGAAGTGATCCACAAACTCTATACTGGGGTGGTTGTGGCCCATTATGATATGGTCATAATCAACGCTTAAAGGCCACATGTGGCCATGGATCAGCAGGGTGTTTTCCATCTCAAGATGCTTTACGACCTCTGCCCCTGGGAGTATGCGCTCTATCATCCCATCATGATTTCCTTTGACGATCACTACATCAAGATGCTCTAAGAGATCTTGGATGAGTCTTGGTATCTCCCTATACTCCTGAAGAGAGCTCCGTGGGATATTGTGTTTGAGATCACCGAGTATGATAAGCTTATCCGCCTCTGCAGATTCTGATAAAGTCAGGATCCGGTCCCTCATTTTCTTGATCTGCGAAGGCATCTTAACACCTGCTTTGGAAAGCTGATGCTCAAGACCAATGTGAAGATCCGCGACAACCAGAGTGCGGTCTATCATAAGGGCCTTTTCATTGTAGACCGGTTCTATCTTCGACATGGGGCAAGATTTTTATCGATTACGTTTAAATACCTTCTAGCACATCCCATATCCGTCTAGGAGGACTAATATGAAGGCGCAGATAAGCTTGACACCCACCGAATCCAAAAGGCTGATAGCAAAGGCGGTAAAGGAAGAGCAAACAGTAAAGGATGCACTTAAAAACGGCATCGTCGCCATCGCTCTTGGCTCAACGAACGCCTTTGTGGTTGAGGAGATCTTGGGCAAGAAAATTGAGAAGGAGAGATATATTGCAGGGATAGTGGATGAAAAGGGTTCATGCGTTGTTCCGGCGAAGGAGAGGATAAAGGAGGTAGTGCTGGAAAAGGGCGAGGTGCAGGACTTGGTCCTTGAGGATGTGATAGACAGGATGGGTCCCAAGGACGTTGTTATCAAAGGGGGTAACGCCCTGGATTTTGATGGCATTGTCGGGGTGATGCTTGCAAGCGAGACCGGGGGCACTATAGGCCGGGTCTTGGGAACGTTGAAGGCAATGGGCATCCCCTTGGTTATACCGATAGGTTTGGAGAAGCTTGTGCCCTACCCGATAAACGATGTTTCAACGAAGACCGGCATATATAGTATGGATCTCTCGACAGGCATACCTGTGGGGATAATGCCAGTTTCCGGAGAGGTCATAACCGAGATAGAGGCATTTGAGATCCTAACCGGGGTGGAGGCCTATCCCATGGGATCCGGCGGGATAGGTGGGGCTGAGGGCTCATATACGTTTCTTTTAGAGGGGCCAAAGGAAAATGTGGAAAAAGCCTTTGAGCTTGTGATAGGCATAAAGGGTGAAGCCTCTCTACCCTCATTACGCGGTGACTGTAGCTCTTGTGTTTATAAGCAGTGCCCGAAAAATATCAGACACGGTTAGAAAGCCGTAAGGCCCTTTATTATCCCCCCATTTATTTTAGTGGAAGCTTATTATCTTATGTTGGGGTGTGCCTCCATGCAGTTTCTTTATCAGAATTGATTCTTCCACGCCTCTACCGCTTATCACCAGGACATTTTCGAATTTCTTCTCCATCTCCTCCAGTTGTTCGCTGGTTAAAAGGCTTGGATCCAGTGTGAGAATTGTTGTGCAGTTCCACTTTCTAAGGCCGTCCAATTGTTGGAATATAATTGTTGAAAGCTCGTCATAATGGAAATACTTCAACATGTCGGTATACACGTCAAGTATCACTCTTTTGTGGCTGTCTTTCGGATATCTTCTCACGGTCTTTACTATGCTTTGGCGAAGAAACACCGTGCTTGTCGGGATGACTATCCTGTTCTGCTTTTCAATGACATTGATCACTCTGTCAGGCGTGTGTATGTCTTGGTATAGGTCGATAATGGTCAGGTTTTTCAATGTTGGAAACTCTTTTCGCAGTTCGCCCTGGATGATTTCCGATGGTTCTTTGGATGTGGCGAATATTAGGTGGTCGCGGTCTTTTATCCCCTGTTTGACAAAGGACATCAGAACCTCCTTTTTGTGCCGTGTCTCTTCACAAAGAATCAGGGTTGATGTTTTTCTTTGTAGTCCTCCTTCTGTGATCTCGTCAAGCTTTTCAACCCCTGTGGGAACTAGGTCCAGCAGATCTTCAACGGAAAAACCGTATTTTAGGATTTCTTCTTTAATCTCGCTTTTAATGGGCCCGTGGAGCAGAGTTTCCTCAAAGGGGAAAAGCTCTTCTAATGAATTTAGATATGATTTGAAATATTCTATAAACTCGGCTCTTGAGAACCTCGTTTCTTCTGGAATCTGTATTTTTGTGCCGTCATACGTCGAATCTGCAAATATGGTGCTGATCCTAGACAATTTGTCAAAGAGGATCTTGTGTTCTATCGATGGCACAAAGGTCTTTATCCGATCTGTTAAGTCGTTTACAAGCTTTTCAAACAATACAGGATAGTACATGTCTTCGTCAAAGTCGGCTCTTAACTCTTCGGGCAGTAGCAAGATTTCCTCTTGCAGAATGTCTTCAATGTCCTTCGTCAATGTTTCAGAGAAATCATTTGCCGCAACTGCAACTTTATCCGTGGTGGAAAGACGATACATGCTGAAAAGCATCGCTGTTGATACAGTGTTCCTAGTCTCCTCATTCAGCTCGTTTATATCAAACCTCCTAGTGGAGGCGTCAAACCTAGTCTTCCCGTGGTCTTCGGGGGCAACATATTTGTCCAATGTCTTCTCCCAAATCTCCGCTAGGTAATCACTCCTTAGGAAATGGCTTGCAACAAAATTTAGAAGATCAGTAATGGCATATTCCTCCTCTTTCTCATATTTTGATCTGACACCCAGAGTGCTGATTGCATAGGTCTCAATTAAAAGAACAATAAAATAGCCTACAAAGAACATGCCATGTAGAGGAAATCTATATACTTTTGTCATCGATTTGTAGAGGATATATACAATAATAAAGGCCATAAAACTGGAAAAATATGAAAGCTCGCTCCAGACGTTTTTCTGCATTATCTCCTCAAAACCTTTGTGGGTGACACTTAGATAGGATATAAAGATCAAGAGGAAGAAGGCGACGGAAAACAAGATAAACGGATACGATTCCAAGACGATTTCGCTAAACAACCCTAGGGGTCTATTGTACGTAAAAGAGATTCCAAAAAAGATGATAAAAAATAGCGAGTATAAGGATACAATGTATCGAATAACGTCCAACTTATTAAAAGTGAATTTAAGGTTTAAATCAGAGATGACTACTCTCATATCTAGTGCATAAAGATTATAAAACACAATAGCAAGCAACCCGAAAATAATGGACAGCGCTTTAGTTCTATTTGTAAAATTGCTCCATTCCAATGCGATCAAACTGAAGACATAGAAGGTTGCTATGAAATGGATGGAGAGGCTAACTCGCAGGTAGTTCCAATATTTCAAATGAGTTCGGTCTGAGATTAGCCGTGTATATCCCAGAATATGTATTATCGCAATAATTATTACTAGCAGAAAGACGATCAAGGGACCATAAGAAACGTTCTGAAAGATGGCATAGGTCGGATATTCTCTAACAGTATAATAGAGGGAGGAGGCTAAAAATGCGAGGGTTATTGAGGATGATGCTTTAACCAAGTCAAACGGCATTATTTCCTTCCATTTGGAATCTAGCAGACCGGGATATTCGAAGATAAAATGACTGAAATATGAGATGGTTAAAACGAACATTATCGCGTAAAGAGAAATGTTGTAATACAATGCAAATTTAGTTTCTGGGCCAGTCAAATTAAACGCATAGAGAATAATCAAAACAGAAAGGGCATATGGGAGCATCCCCATACCCCCTATAAAAAACGGCTTGCTCACAAATCCAATTTTAAAATAGGTCTTGGCAATGATTAAAATGTAATATATGAAATAGATAAGGATGCCCAAGTAAAAAATAACATAGATGTACACGAGGCCAAAATTTGAGGATCGGGGCAGTGTAAGGCCTAAAATTTTCCCAGTTATAAAGTACAAAGCAAATGCAGAAAAAACATAAATCCCCAAATATTCAGTTCTAAAGAAATTTATCTTATCTCTTACTATCTGTTTTATCAGTTGATAGACGAGCAAATTGGCGGCAAAATGAGTTAAAACATCAAAAACAGCTGCAAGGACAAGTAAGAAACTCGCTATGGTCGATGTATAATACAGTTTGTGTAACAGAAAAGCGGTCGAAAGTGTCAATGCAACTCCAGCGTAATTCCCATATGATACATCGTTCCAAACCCTAGAGGGTGATATTCTCTGGATTTCCTTTATCATAATATACATCAGGGAATGATAAAGCGACATAAAAATTACAAAAACTTTAATAAATGTGGGAATGGATTTTATTTCATTTGAAAATTGGGTTGCTGATACGGTTCTGGAATTAACTAGCAAGAATACGAGTATTGTAAATAATCCAAGAAGCAGTATCTTATTTTCTCTTATGTGGAGGAATTTTGAAGTTTTTACTGTTTTTTCGGTCATTAATAAAAGCCTCTAACTCGACATAACCATGACCAATGATTGTTTATTTGCATTAAAAAAGTGTATCGGGAGCCATATTTTAATTGGACTATCTGCGTCAAGACGTTATAAAGTAGCCGGCATAGCCTCTTTGATATCATTAAGCTTAGATTCAAGTATTTGATTAATTCCATTCAAACATCTTATATGTTCATCATATATCAGGTTTGCATCGGCCCGTTTTGTCGATGTGATGGGATTCGGGGGGAAAAAGTGCCACTCATCATAGTTGTTGTTAACTATCTCGATTCCAAATTTTTCGGGATTGTCACCAATCTCAGTACCTTTAAACGGGACAAAGAGAAATGGTGCAGGGGTCTGAACTAATTCTTCGTTTAGCAACTTCCAAGTGAGGTTTGTTAATGCCCTCATGCTATCTACAGTGTCCTCAGGCAATCCAAAAATAAGGCCTGCGTCCACATTAATACCGGCTTCCTTTGCATTTTTTAAACTACGCATAAGCACATCTGCAGTATAGCCCTTCTGAACCGAATCTAGAACAGACTGTTCAGCTGACTCAATCCCGCAAAAAACCCCTTTGCAGTTCCCATCGCCTAAGGTTTTTAGATAAGACTTGCTGAAATCAGAGATCCTAAGTTCGCAATCCCATGCAATATCTAACTTTTCCCTCTTAATACCCTCAACTATCTTGGTAACCCACTTCTTATTAGTTCCAAAATTTAAGTCATAGATATGAACAATCCTCCCACCAGAACTCTCAATAAATCTCAGTTCATCAACGACCTTTTCAGGATCTCTTTTTCTCCAACGCCTACCCCAATATGGTGGAGCATTGCAAAACGCGCAGTCATGTGGGCATCCCCTACTTGCATATAAAATATCAATCCCCCCATTTATCGAGTAGGCCTTCTCTAACGGATAGATCTCTCTATCAGGCAGTGGCAGTTCTTCCAGTTCCATAAATTCCCGTTTTTCAGTCCTGAATATCTGTCTTTTTTCCTGAAATGAGATGCCTTTAATCTGTTTAAATTCGCTTCTTTGATTGCTTAAGATCATCTTTGAAAGATCTAAAAATGTTAGCTCACCCTCACCCATCACAACGAAGTCAATGTCACTGTTTTTTAAAACCTCATAGAAAATCGCAGTAGCCTCAATCCCTCCGGTCACTGTCACTATATCTCTGTTGTATTCTTTTACTATTCTGGCGATCCTATACGCTCCACTCAGGAGGCAGGCTTCCATACCATTTATCCCGACTATCTTAGGATCTTCTTTTTTCAGCCTTTCACGGAGAATGTGTTCCATATCCCCCCCACCATAACATTCAACAGTAAGGTCTAAAAATGCAGTCGGGATGCTATTCTCCTTTAACAAAGCAGCAATGGACAGCATGGCAACGGGGGGCATTAAAGACCCTTGAGCCAGACCAACAAGCCCCTTTGCTTTCCCAAACTCAAACATTAACCGTTCATACAAGTCATATTCAGGCGAAACAGGAATATCCATCGTATTCGGATAAACCAATAACACATCTGCCAACAGAATACACTCCCATGTCCAAAGTCCTATAAAGGCATTAGTTTTTGTTCTCAGCTTCTAATCTCTTTTTCAGTGTAATATAATCCTCGTTCTTTAATCTATCTATATCATTTAAAGAAAAAACATTTGCAGAAACCCCAAGGCGCAGCAGATGTTTTTTTCGATCCTTGATTAAACTTAGATCATACATGATGTCAGCAATTCTATTTGACTCTTTAAATATGTCCCCGAGTTTATCCTGAACGTTCTTGACATAGTTTGAAAGCGACATATCCGATTTTATGTGTTGGGCGGCTACTTGTCCAGCAATGTCCCCGCAAATTATCCCTGGCAGAATTCCCTCAACAAACGGCTTGATATTCTGGGCAGCGGAATCCCCGACCAACAGAGTGTTTCCGTAGACCCAGCTATCGGTAATACATCGAAATGGCACACTGCCACTTTTCGACCGCACATTTATTCCATCTTGCAATTGTTTTTTCACATGAGGTATTTCCAGGAATTCCAAGTATTTTTCGTCCAGTTTCTCCTTTGAAAACAAGGTTCCCACACCGACATTTGCAGCGGTCCCTGATTTTGGAAAGATATAACCATAAGTCCCCGGAGCAAAATCTCCAATAAAAAGTTGATCCAACTGGGGCTTCTCTAATATGAGGTTCTTCATCTCAAAGCTTAGAATATGGCCGATATTCCCCTCTTCTTTAACAGCAATGGGCAAACAATTTAAAACAGTCGATTTAACCCCATCTGCTGCAATAACCACCTTTGGATCAATTACTTTTTCCCCATCTAATGTTTTGACCACGGCATTTTCTATTACTTCTTCATTTATTACTTTCAAATCGACCAATTCTGCACTAGTAAGAAGTTTTGCTCCAGCATCCACAGCAGTTTGAGCTAGCCACCTGTCAAAATTTTTTCTATTTACAGCACAGGCTGACCAAAAGTCTCCCGTCTTTTCTACTAAACTGTCGTCCGCCCAAAACTGTATCCCTTCTGTTTCCCAAAGCAGTTGCTCACTGGGTATTTTAAAGGGTAGGAGGGGAATAAGATATTTACTGATACTTTCAGCGCATTGAACCGGTACCCCGATCTCCTTCTTCTTATCAATGATAATAGTCTTTGCACCAGAAATTGCGGCCGCCCTTGCAGCACTAGATCCAGCAGGACCTGCACCCACTACAAGAACATCACATTTTAGGGTCACGTAACCACTCTCTTTTGAACCTTATTGCTTCAGCAAAACCAGTATCAATGGAAAGTCCAAACCCTATTTAAACCTTTTCAAAATTCAAAAAATAGCTGTGTTAGAATAGGAGAACAAGGACCGAGAATATCAGACCCAAGTCTATGAGTATATTATAAAAGGCGGTTTTCTCTGCTCTCTGATGTTTCCAGCTCATGAGCTCCCACTCTCTATACTATATGGGAAACTGGGATATAAACCTATCGTTTCTCGGTTCTGTCGACTTTGCGGTGGTATTCTGTCGACTATAATTTTGATGGATTAAATGTCGACTGATTGGTGGTTGATTAAAAGAAAAGGAATAATCAGATATAAAAGTTGTTAATGTTCTAGAATTTTCATGTTTCTCTCTAGATTTTCCCTTCTTATCTTCCACAATTCACGGTTGCTTTGATTTTCCTTAAAGAAAATGTTCATATCTTCATTTTTGTTTTCTGTTTTAACCAAATATTTTTCATGAAGGGATGGGATATACCACCCATTTTCCAGCACAAATTCTTTGATGGATTCAACCCCACTAAACTTTGTCTTTATGGATTCTATTTGTTTCACCCTACCACCACCTTATCTTGACCCCTATTTAAGCATCCATATCTCTCTTGGATATAAGGCGTATCTTTCAATTTATGAAACTCGTTCTGAAAGAAATAGGGGGGACTATTTTTACTCAGAATTGGATCCAAATAACGTTAAAATAGTAGGAGAAACAGGGGGACAGCCCTTTTGGCACGTCAAAGAAGCGTCCCACCCAAATTCATACTGTTCGTGCTTATAGAATACAATTTATCTTTACTATAATATGAGTTTTTGTTCAAGAAAAATTGATATTCCTTTTTATGGTTTTGTTAAATCTCTCCCCCCAACCAAAACCTATCTTTTTCTAAATTCACCCATTTCACAACTGGCACAGGGAGGTAGAGTATCATCATCGTTTTCTAGAAACACATCCTGACCGCAGGATATACATTCATATCTACCTCTCCCAGGTTTTTCGCTGACCATATAGGTCATCTCTCTCATCTCTCCTTTTTGCATTATCCTTTCAAGGTGGTGTTATTTAAAATTAATGAAATTTGGCGTTGATTTCTAAAGAGTGTTAAATAGGTGTTGATAGGGACTTGTTTTGATTTTGGATTGGGGAGGGGACAGCCTACGGGATAAAACAAAAAAGCATTTGCATTGTCCCATAGGCGCTCAAATCTAAATAACTAAGTGAGATATAAAGGTTTCTTTTTTAAAAAAATAGCTAATTACTATCTTCAATTTCATCCTTCGCATACTTAGACTGCATCCATATCCCAAAATAGAGGCAGAAGCCGTTTCTCGGCTCTTTTAGCACAGGTCATTTGCCCTTAGTCTTCTTGGCTGTTTTGGCCTTCTTCTTTTTGGCTGGTGTGGATTTGCCTTTCTTTTTTACATCTTTTTTAGATTGTGTCTTCTTTTTTTCAGATTTTTTTGACTTTACAGCCTTAGTTGCGGGTTTGGTTTTCTGGGGTTTTTTCTTTATCTTGGGGGGAGTTGGCCTTTTTAATACAACTGCGTCTCCGACCGCGTCTCCCGGCAGGCCCTTGTCGAATTTTGTCAGGAGGCCTGTCTTTCCATGGGGTTTTAATACCTTTCCTGTGATGGTTTTTCCGGTCCTTGTCTTCCAGAATATTTTCTTGCCGATCAACTCATGGGGTTTTCCATCTGTGCATTCGATTATGGGGTGATGTGCATATGAGATTCCTCTTCCTCGTTTGAATCCTGTTATCCTTGCTTCCATTTCTCATCCTCCATGTGAGCACTATCTATTTTAGATCTCTTTTTTTTTCTTTGTGGGAATGGGTAAAAGAAATATATATCATTAGTGGTGTATTAAAGCTCAAAACTATTGTTTGGGCCCATAGCTTAGCCTGGCAGAGCGCCCGGCTCATAACCGGGCGGTCAAGGGTTCAAATCCCTTTGGGCCCATGCTTTTTTTGTCCCAAGACTTTGTTAAGGGGCGGGTTGATTGTGCTTAATATTCTAATAATGTTTTAATAGTAAGAAGGTTCTAAATTGTTCTAAATGTATCCTATTATAAACCTAGGATCATAGTAAAAAAATCTCTTAACATGGTGTTTAAAGATGGATAATGGCGTGGTAGTCCTTAGGTCAAGTCAAAAAGAGGTGTTACTTGAGGAGATCACTGAGAAGCTTGATAAAAAAACCACAGAGGTTCATCTAAGCATTCGACCGACCATCAACATACTGGCATCAATTTTGACCTCAGCACCGAAGGTAGAAACCATCACATGCCCACCCAGCCTCTTTGAGCGAACCCCGAACAAGATCCGAGATGCTCTTGAAAAGATCGGTGTAAACTTCACCCCACTCCTACTGACTCCTGGAAGGCCGAGGTCGCATCCGAACTGGAAGATTGAGAAGGTCTATGAGCTGGATAAAAAAGGCCTCTCTGTTAAAGAGATATCCGAAGAGTTGGATATACCACTCACAACAGTCTACTATTATCTAAAAAAATAGATAGATCTGCAAGTTTTAAAGAAAAACACTATTTTTTTAATCTAAAACGATTCAACAATTCTTTTGTTCAACATCAAATGATAACTTAAAGTCATATATGGAAAAAATATATATCATATAACGGTCTGAAAATTCTTTATGAAGTTGAGGGTAATCTTAGCGGTAACCCTAATTCTACTTTTAGCTACCCCTGCCCTAGCTCAAGAAGCCCCTCAAGGCATGAACATAGAAGAGGAGCTTGCCAAGTTTCCTTTCGCATCTCTTTTGACCATAAAGCAGGGGGGTGATCTTTCAAATGTGGTCCTTGATACGCCCTTGGTCATCGTGGGAAGTGATCTAGATCCGATGGAGAAGAGTGTTCTGGAACAGGTGATTGATACACTAGGAGGCGTAGGGGCGGATGTTGTAGAGGATGATACAATCAGAGAATTTGATGGCAGGTCCATCTGGAGCTATGATCTTATCCTTATAGGCGGGCCAAAGCATAACCAGATCACAAAATGGCTGATGGAACAAGAATATTTTGAGATCAAAGGCAGAGACACCAACAGGCCCTCTTTTATTGTTGAAAGCGTCACAGGGCCTGAAGGCAAAACAGTCTTGGTGGCAGGTGGGGGTTATGGATATGAGTTTGATGAAAAGGACCTTCCTACAGAGCCCTTCATCCCTGAGTCGGCGGCTGCAACAGCGGCCGTTGTTACAGGCATTGGGGTTAGCGCAGCTGCAGCGGTAGTTACACAGACAGCAACGACCACCGCTACCTCAGCAGCCTCTGGCCAGACTGGAGGCTTCCTAGGGAAGCTCAAAGACTTCATTAGAGGGGGGGGAGAGGAAGTTGCTGAGGAGATGATAAGTGAAAAGGATAGCATTAAAAAGGAAGAACCAGGGGATAGAGAGAAACCAGGAGGCCTATTTGGCTTTACAGTCAAAGAACTTGGAATAGGAATAGTAGCTGCCACATTATTCGGCCTAGCCTATGTTTGGGCGGACACACAATCCTTTTCCAATGCCTGGGTGTACATAGTAGCCGCAGGAATTGCAGTTATTGGACACGAGTTTGCCCACAATGTCATGGCCTTTAAATATAACATAGACGCCAAATTTGAAGTATGGGCTTCAGGGATGGGTATGGTATTATTGACCTCATATCTTTTTGGAAACGTCTTTGCAACCCCCGGGAGAAGCGTCTTAGATGCAGAGAATGTTGAAAAGAGAACTGCGGGCTTGATCTATTCCATGGGTCCCATTGTGAACATAATTCTTGCAATAATCCTTATTCCTTTCGCTAGTGCTTCAGGGTCTTTGGGCCTCATGGCCTCCGTGGGCATACCTATGAATCTTTTGATAGCTATCTATAATTTGTTGCCGATTAAACCCATGGATGGGACGAGTATTAAGAACTGGAAGCTTAGTGTCTGGGTTTTGTTATTTTTCCCTACGTTTGCGGTGTATTTCTGGGGATATCTCCTTTAGGCGTGCGTCTCATCAATAATCTTTTTTTTGGTTACGTCAACGTTTTATAGTCGGAAATATCTCTTTATCTTTTGGAGCCGCCGTAGCTCAGTAGGTAGAGCACCTGGCTGTTAACCAGGTGGTCGTAGGTTCGAGTCCTGCCGGCGGCGCTTTTTGTCGTTAAATATGAAATTTTTCAATGCTTATCCGGTAGCTTTTCTTTTGTCTTTTAACAGACTGAAAAGTAGATATACTACGAGGATGATAATTATTATTGGGAATGGTTATGTCTATGGGTTCTTCTAAAAAGAAGAAGATTGATGATCTCAAGTCTGAGCTTGAAGAGATTAAGAAGGAGAATATTGATATAAGTGGTCTTGCAAGGTTGCTTGATGACGAGGTCAAGATGCTCAAGAAAGAGAATGAGAAGATAAAGAAAGAGAACCGGGGGCTAAAGGAAGAGATCGAGGCCGTGCAGAGTGTGTCAAAGGGATCTTGAAGCGTTGCGTCACTTTTTTTTCTGCGTAGCTCATTTTAAAATTATTTATATTCATTAGGTTCTTCTCTAAGAGAATATTATTATTTTCTAAACCGGAATTATGGAAAAGAGGACTAGCATGGAACAAGATTACGAGACCCTACTGGATAAGGCTTATTCGGAGCTGCCTGATGTTCTTAAAGAGAAGGTCAGGTTCAAGATACCTGAGGTTGCGTCTATAGTTCAGGGCAGGGTTACTGCGATTACAAACTTAGGGGATATGGCTAAGCAGCTGAACAGGGATGCGAGCATGCTCGCGAAATACTTCATCAGCGAACTTGGGACAGGCGGCGAATACGACAGTCACCGCCTCACAATGAAGGGGGCATTCAGGCCGGTGCAGCTTCAGGAGAAATTCGAGAGCTTTGTCTCTCAATACGTGCTCTGCCCGGAGTGCGGGAGACCGGATACCAAGATACTGCATGAGCGGCGGATCCACTTCATCAAATGCGAGGCCTGCGGGTCAAGGCATCCAATTGGCAAGTTAAAGACGGTCACTACAAAAACAGGTAAAGAAGAGCCTAAGATTGGTGAGGAGATAACCGTCGAAATTACGAAAACAGGTAGAAAGGGCGATGGAATGGCCAGGCTGGGCGCTTATCTAATATTCGTGAAAGGCGCAAGAGAGGGTCAGAGGGCAAAGGTCAAGATCACAGGTATGCAGGGGAACATGCTATTTGCAGACCTTGTAACAGTTTTGTGATTGGAGATGCATGCTTGAAGATTCTAGCGATTGATGTTGGCATGGGGACCCAGGATACACTTTTGTATGATTCAGAGAAGAGTCAGGAGAATAACATAAAGCTGGTTTTTCCATCCCAGACTCAGATACTTAAGAATAAGGTTTTAAGGTCCAAGAAGAACCTGGTAATAACGGGTGAGACCATGGGGGGCGGCCCGATCTCTTCTGCTATAATCAAACATATAAAGAAGGGCTTCAAGGTTGTTATGACCGAGACTTCCGCTAAAACCATCAACGACGATCTGGAAAAGGTCGTTGATATGGGGGGTGAAATTATAGGGGAAGAGGATGTTTCTGATTTTAAAGACTATGAGCATATAGTGACAAGGGATGTGAACTTTGATCTTTTGAACACAATACTGGATAACCTGGGTGTTTCAAGTGACGATATTGACTTTGTGGGGGTTGCTGTTCAGGACCATGGATATTGCAAGGGAAAGTCGGACAGGACCTTCAGGTTTGAAAGGATAAAAGAGGTCTTAGAGAACGGTGGGACACTGAAGGATTTTGCATATTCAGATCCGCCCAGATATCTGACCCGGATGGCGTCTGTTAAAAGAGATGTTCAGAAATATTTTGAAAACTTCTTAATTTTTGACACCAAGTTCGCTGCAATTGAAGGCTCGTTGCATGAGGTAAATGAGCGGCCTATCATCTCGGTGGACGTGGGGAATGGCCATACCCTAGGCGCTGTGATAAGTAATAAGGGTATGGGACTGTTTGAACATCATACACATCAACTTTCAACGGGTAAGCTTGAGGATTTGCTTACAAGACTTGCTGATGGTGTGCTTAGAAACGAAGAGGTGTTCGATGATGGGGGTCATGGGTGCTATGTTCAAGAAGGTGTGGGAATGAAGAACATCTCCCGAGTCTTGGTTACCGGCCCCAACAGGGGTCTTTTAAAACAATCCCGGTTGCGGGTGGAGTTTGCGAATCCGATGGGCGATGTTATGATGACAGGACCTGTTGGCATGGTTGACTTAATCCTGGAGAATTTCGTCTGAGTCGACCCCTAACTTATATTACTATGGGTAATATATTTGACCGCAAAATATAAATAAAAAGAATATTGCTTTTAGAGCCGAAGGTGATTGCGTGAGTTTTGTCAGCGGCTTAAAATGCAGGAACTGCGGAAAGGAATATGAAGAAGGGCCCACCAGCATCTGCGAGGAATGTTTCGGCCCCTTGGAAGTCGTCTATGACTTTGAGGCTATCAAAAACGTCACAACCAAAAAGAGTATAGCCTCAGGTCCGAAAGACATCTGGAGATATAAGAACCTTCTTCCTGTAAATGAGAATGTCATAAACATGTGCACAGGCTTTACACCACTACATAAAGCTGACAATCTCGCCGAGAAGCTTGGGCTAAAAGAGCTATATGTGAAAAACGATTCAGTCAACCCCACGTTCTCATTCAAAGACCGGGTTGTCTCTGTAGCAGTCTCTAAAGCAGTGGAGTTCGGATTTGACACTGTAGGATGCGCATCCACGGGCAATCTGGCAAACTCGGTAGCAGCCCATGCCGCAAAGGCTAAACTTAACTGCTACATCCTCATCCCCCATGATCTGAACATAGGCAAAATCATACCAACCCTTGCATACGGACCGCATCTGGTAGGGGTTGAGGGCAATTATGATACGGTCAACAGGCTCTGTGCAGAAGTGGCCGGCTATTACAACTGGGCTTTTGTGAATATAAACCTAAGACCATATTACTCCGAGGGCTCGAAGACATTGGGCTATGAAGTTTCAGAGCAGCTCGGATGGGAAACCCCTGATAGAGCGATAGTGCCGGTTGGCTCTGGATCACTTTTAACAAAGATATGGAAGGGCTTTAACGAGATTCAGAGGCTTGGTTTTATTGACGAGGTCAATACAAAGATGACCGCGGCCCAGGCACAGGGATGCTCGCCTGTTATTGAAGGATTTAAGACAGGGGAGATAAGGCCTATTAAGCCCAACACCATAGAGAAGAGCTTGGCGATTGGAAATCCTGCGGATGGAGATTACGCTATAAAGGTGCTGAAGGAGTCAGGTGGGAGCGCGGGCTCTGTAACTGATGAGGAGCTTATAGATGGGATATTGCTTCTGGCGAGGACCGAAGGCATCTTCACAGAGACTGCGGGGGGGGTTGTAGTGGCAACCCTGAAGAAGCTTGTTGAGGAAGGGGAGATAGATACGGATGAGAGGACGGTTATCTATATAACCGGGAATGGTCTTAAAACTCAGGAAGTTCTGGTGGATTATCTCCCGAAGATTGTTACTATAAAACCCGACTTGAATGCTTTTAATGAGCACTTTAAGACGTTGGGGTCGGAGAAGATTAAGATACAGATATAGATTAGGAGGCAGAGATGTATGGCTATAGTTAGATTATCAACACCACTTAGGAGGTTTACCGGGGGCAAACCAGAGGTAGAGACAGAGGGGTCTACGTTAAATGAGGCTCTTTTGGATCTTGAGAAAAAATATCCGGGAATATCTGAAAAGATTCTGGATGGGAACGAGATTCAGAGGTTTGTTAACATATATGTGAGTAATGAGGATGTGCGCTTGGGCGAGGGCTTGGAGACCAAGCTTGGCGAAAAGGATATAATATCTATATTGCCGGCTGTTTCTGGTGGATAGTTTTATAATTCATATATGCGGATTATAGATATAGATGTAATGAGGTGGTAGAATGGATGTTGGCGATGGTATTTCAGAAGCAGATGTTTCAAGAGCGATTATCGAGGGATTTACAAAGGATCTTTTAGAGTTCACAAGTACCGATGTCATAATTGTCGGCTCAGGGCCTGCGGGGATGACAGCGGCCAAGTTCTTGGCAGATGAGGGTGTTAAAACACTGATTATTGAGAGGAACATATATGCTGGTGGGGGTTTCTGGCAGGGCGGGTATCTCTTTCCTAAGACAGTTGTTGAAGCACCGGCAGACGAGCTTTTTGAGGATCTTGGTATCGAGATGGATGAAGTAAAACCCGGGCTTTTCATTGCCGACTCTTTTAAGATAGTTTCTAAGCTCTTGGCTTGTACTGCTGACTCAGGTGCAAAATTGCTGAACAGCACATATGTCGATGATGTCATTTATAAAAACGGGAGGGTGAGTGGCGTTGTTGTGAACTGGTTCCCCATTACCCAAATGCCTAAATTCATTACCTGTATGGATCCGATAGCTCTTGAAGCCAAGGTGGTTATTGATGCTACAGGGCATGAGGCGAATATTGCCACGCGGGTGAAGGAGATTCTTGATCTTGAGAAATTCGATGCTAAGATCGAGAGGCGCCATGGCGCCATGGACGTGCCTAAAGCTGAGCAGGCAGTGGTTGAGCATACGGAGGAGATTTATCCTGGACTCGTCATCTGTGGCATGGCGGTTGCTAATGTTTACAGAACTCCGAGAATGGGTCCGATCTTTGGTGGCATGCTGCTTTCAGGTAAAAAGGCGGCTGAGTTGACCTTGGAGATCTTGAAGGACATCAAGCCTGTTTCTGTGAATAAGACTGAGGATTAGGATAGAAAATGGTAATTGTCTACGGCAATCCTATTAAGAATTGGAAGTGCATCTTTAAGGAGTGCAAAGCCCTCTGCTGTCATGCGGCAAGAGAGGCTACGGGCAGAGACCTTAAGAGGATATCTGAGGGAATGGGGTTAAAGCCTGAAGAATTTGCAGACCTAGATGAGAAGAGGGGGCTCTTTACACTTAAGGGCAAGGATGGAAGATGCATTTTTGTCCAGGACGATTTTGGTTGTCAGCTGCATGCTAAAGGCATCAAGCCGATTCTATGCCAGATGTATCCTTTCAGGTTTGATGGTTTGATCTATTCAGATGATATCCTTTTGAAGATCAAGGTAAGGGAGGCTTGTCTAGGACTGGGTACTGGTAAAGACTTGGATGAGGATTTTGAGATCAGGATAGAGGAGTTGGGAAACAAGTTTGTTAAAGACATCAGGGATTATCTGAGGCTGAAGGCTGAGGGAAAAAGTTTTGACGAGATCCTAAAAGAGCTTTAATGCCAAATGGGGGGGTTATTATGAGCGCGCCCGGCGGGATTTGAACCCGCGGTCCCAAGCTTAGGAGGCTTGTGCCTTGTCCTGGCTAGGCTACGAGCGCATACGTGTTTTGTAGAACTCTGGATCTTTATCTGTTTTATTATCATGTTTAAAAAATCAGAAAAACTTTTTTTGAGAAGCTAGCACCCGGTTTATTCGGGTTTGGCACTGCATTTGTTTTTATTTGATGGGCTTCAGGATCCGTAGACTTTTTTAGGGTCGAATAATCTTTCGCCCACAATCTTCAGCTCTCCATCTTTTAGCTCTCTGAAGAAACAGGAATAATAGCCCTCGTGGCAGGCAGCGTTCTTTTGGTCGACTTTAAAGAGTATGGCATCTCCGTCGCAGTCTATATAGATCTCTTTTACGGTCTGCATATTGCCTGAGCTCTCGCCTTTTGTCCACAGCGTCTTTCTCGATGTTGAGTAATATGTCATCGTCCCTGTGCTCAGGGTCTTCCTCAATGCTTCTTCGTTCATAAAGGCGACCATTAGAACCTCCTGATTTTTGAAGTCTTGAACAATGGCTATGGCCAGATCTTCTCCACTCATTTTTATTCTGAAATTGACCTTCTCGATGACATCTTGGAACAGTGGGTCATCCATTTATCATTCCTCCTCGACAGACCTAGTGAGGATTAACACCCGGAACAATATGCCGAAGACGATCAATGTGAATATTATTGTGGCTATGACCTCTTTTTGGGTTAGCTCGATCTTCTTCCCCTCCGGTCCGAATGCTGAGACGTTCGGGAACGCTGTTGGCGTGGGATACGGTGTAATCGTCGGCGGTGAGGTAGTTGTCGGTGCGGGAGCGGTAGTTGTCGGTGGAGGTGTTGTCTCTGGGGGTTTTTCTCTTTCTTTGACCTTTAGGCTTATAATCTTGGATTCCTCTGAGTACGTGTTGCCTAGGATGTCTTCCCAATCGACCTTGGCTTTGCCGAGTGTGTAGTCCCCGCTTTTGTCGCTTTTTATCTGATATGATAGGGTTAAAACCTGTCCGGGTTCAAATACCGTCATGTTCTTGCGGGTTTCTCCGATGACATCAACTCCAGAGGGTGCTTCGTCTTCTATGAATACGTTGGTTGCGTTGGCCTCTCCGATGTTCTCTATTATCACTAATATGTTGATCTCTTCCCCCATCATGACCTCGGATTTTTCGATGGTTTTTGTCATTGTAAGGATGGCTCCTTTGACTTTGAAGTCCAATACCTCTGATATCTGTTTTCCATCATATGTCACGGTGTACGGTATCTTGTAGTGGCCTGACTTTGATCCTGATAGGGTGAGATCCAGCGTTTTTTCCTCGTCCTTGTTTAGATTTCCACTCCATGAGATGTCGTCTGTGAATATGTACAGGATATCTGTTGGTCTTTTGATCTCTGCCTCTACTCTGCCGGTCCAGATGGTGTCGTTTGTGGAGATCTCCAGGTTTTTCGGCAGGGAGAGATTAAATGTCAGATTCTCGAGGGCTGCAAAGCCCTGATTTTTTAGCCTTATCTCCATCTTTGATGGCTCGTTTATGTCGCTCTCGTTGGCATAGTTTATGGTTGTAGACAGCTGGGTTCTTTCTACTCTCACGATTATGAAGGCCTCTAGGGCGGGATAGACGGTGACCGTGGTGGTTGTGTTTACTTCGTACTCCTCGTTGTAGAAATCCTTGTACTTGACCGTTGTTTTTATGGGGAAGGAGGTTGTGTTCTCCACCGATGGGCTCCAAAGCACCAGGTTTTGGGTTATCTCCCCCCCATCATCCAGACTATCATAGTATGTTTTTGTCTGTCCTTTGGTAAGGGTGAAGTTGCCGACGTCGATGCTGATTTCTAAATCATATGCCTTGTCGGTGCCTTTGTTATTGATGATCGGGGCAAAATCGAATCTTGAGTCTTCATAGACGCTGATGCTGCCGTTTTGAGTTATTTCTATGCTGGCGACTGCTAATGTAAATTCTCTGCTTAAGTCTTTTGTAATGTTTATTAGGGTTTTAGTGCATGCACCTGGGAAGTATCCAGTGATGCTTTCATTTATGTCTAATGAGGCGCGGTCTACGTCTTGGTAGGATGTTTTGGTTGTGATGGAGATATTTTCGTGTGCGATGGGCATCACGGCATATCCGTAGGTAATGGTATCGCCGGGGTGTAACGCTCCTTGCCATGAGGTGTTGCCTGTATAGTTTACTCCGCTTAAATCTTCGTAGACACTAAGGCCTGAGGCTATTGCATTACCGATGTTCTCAACCTTGATGGTTACGTCTGCCCCTGTTCTCTTGATCCTCAGGGTTGTGTCTCCGTACTCTGTCCAGCTCATATTGCTGCCGGAGATGTCTGGTACGAGGATTATCTCTGCCTCGTTGAGGTCTGTGCTTGTTGGTGTTGACTTTGTTTTGAATGGATATTCAAAGGCGAGGGCATCGGACGGTCTGTCGGTGAATGTCTTAGTGATCCTTAAGGCAGGGGAGAAGATTAGATTGGTTCTTCCTGAGATTGTTGTGTATTGGTTTCCGAACTCGTCTTTGTAGGCGAGTTTTGACATGGTTATGCAGGATATGGGGTCGTTGGATACGACTGAGTATGAGTATTCCTTCTTTTTTCCTGGGTCAAGGCGGCTTAGTGTTTTCGAGGTTGTTCCACTGACTACTTCTAGGTCTGGTGGTGGGGTGTCTTGTAGTTCAAGGTTGAATGCGGTTGTGGTTCCTGCGTTTTCTATGGTGTTTTTAACACTGAGTTCTCTTGTGGGGTTGGCTATGGACCAGCTGCCGCTTGTTTTGCTTAGATTGACGTTTAGGGTTTTGACAACTATATCCCGGGGTATTCTCTCT
>JAZFTJ010000111.1:0-2743 GCA_036446635.1 Hydrothermarchaeales archaeon (SeqCode)
ACCATAATAGAGGATCATGGTCAAAACAGATCCAAGACCAAAATAGTAGCCAATATTACTAAGCTTTCCGGAGACCAAAAAGCCAATAATCACCCCTCCAAGAATGAGCGTAGAGATCTTGTGCTCTGTAATCAGAAACCCGGCTAGTATTCCGCAGACAACGCCGCCGGCGACGCATCCGAGATAACTATCGTTTTCATCAAGCCCTTCAATGACCCTGAAAAGCCCTCCTATGGTAGCGTACAAGACTAAGATAGTCCAGGGCTCCATCAACTCCCCCCATCTCTAACAGCGGAGAATATCAGGGGCAGCATGACTGTGCAGTCACCAACTACCGTGACGACTCTGCTCTTCTCCTGTGCCTTGCCCCAGGATCGTCCCTCCTCCAATCTAGCTCCGCTCAGACTGCCTGCCTCTCCTCTGTCCAAGGTTATCTGAATAGCATAGTCCAAACCCTCTCGGAGCAGATTTGCGCCCATAATATAGTGCTTTGGGACGCCTCCGCCCAAAAACAATGCCCCGGTCTTCTCTGCATCAAAGACGATATCCGCAAGCTCGCTCATATCCTTGACAACATTTAAGACGATCTTGTTATCTTGAGAGAAGAACCATATCTGCAACCCCAGCATAGAATCTATCAGCCCTGGCGAGAAGACTGGAACACCTTTCTTGTAGGCGGTCCTTAAAAATGATCCTTGGTCATCCAGGTTTTTGCCGATTTCCCACAGAAGCTCTTTAATTGATAGATCACCTCTTCTATCCCTGTCAATTGAGGCAAGGATATCCTGAACCCTCTTCTCAAAGGTCTCAAAGTCAGGGATCTTTGTATAAACATTTCCGATTCTCCCAATCCCCTCTTTTCTCAGTTGTTTGTCATCTACATTAAAGCTCCCCATATAATGCGATCCCCCGAATGCCTCGATCATGTCATGAACAACGTTCGCACCTGATGTAACGACAGCGTCAACATAACCTCCCTTTATCATGTCAGTGATTATCGCCCTCAGACCCGCGGGCACCATCGGACCTGAGATGCCTAGAAAGATAGTCGTATTATCCTGAAGCATCTCTTTGTAAATAGAAACCGCCTCTGAGACGGCGCCAGCACCCAGAACACCGGAATCTCCATACTCCTTTACGATATCGCTGACTGTCATCTGTCTTTTAAGCGAGATATGATCAACCGGTTTCATCATTTCACCCTTTTTATCTCATCAAGCTTATCCTCTAGAGGTCGTAACTTCAAATCGATATCGGTTATGCTTCCTTCTAGGCCGTTCTTCTCAGCAACAAAGGCGTCTTTGCTTATCTCGTCTGCCATCCTTTTTTCCTTTATTTCATTGATATGGGACTCCAGTTCATCTCTTTTTCTTCTAAGTTTTCTTATCTTAGAGGCTAACTCCACCTCTTTTTTCACCTTGTCAACCTGTTCATCAAAGCCACGGAACTTCTTTCTCTTAAGATCGTTTATAACTCTAAAGTCCCTCACCTCTCCTCTTCTCCCAGATGGCTTCTCTTTTTTTAAGATGAAGCCGCCCACTCCTATGATTATGACAGCCAGTGTTAGGTACCAGATTATTGACCTTTTGGATTTGGTGGTGGGACTTATAGGTGGGGCTTCAGTTCTGGTTTGAGGTGGCTGGGTGGTCGGTGTTGGTGAAGTTGGCGGTTGTGTAGTTGTTGGAGGTGGAGTGGTTATTGTTGGTGGAGCTGTTTCAGTCGGCATCGGAGTCATGATTGTGGTCAGGGCAAGGATTTTTTTATTTAAAACATTCTGCACCTCAAAGTTTGCCTTCTGCTCTGCCTTGGCGGCCTTTTCCGATGCATTATTTGCCAGGGATTCAGCGTTTGTGGCGTGAACATATGCCGTGTAATATTCGCTTGCAGATGAGCTGTAGGCCGCTTCTGCAAGGATCATTTCCTTCTCTGTGGCGTTTAGTATCTGGAGTGATTGATTGTATAGTCCCAGGCTCTCTGTGAGGTTGGCGTCATAGCCTCTGCTGTTTTCTATTGTGTCATTTGCCCGGTCTATGTTTCTCTTTGCATCTGTGATCTTGCCTCTTGCAACGTCCATCTTGGCAAAGCTCAGCTCCTTGAACTTGGCATACTCGATCTCTACTGGCAGCCCGTATGTTAAGAAGATCTTGTCATATGGCAGGATCAGGCGATATGTGGTCTCCTCTTTATTGTCAACTATTTTTTTCGGTACAGGTGGGATGATATTTCCGAACTGATATCCTGGAGGCGTGATGAATTTTATGGTGGCTTGGGTGGTTTCCCAGCTGTATCTGCCAAGGGTGTTGCTCTTGAAGATCTTTATGTGGTCTTGTTCGCTCAGGCCGTCGGTTCTTGAATATCTGATGGTGACTTCTTTTGCCGCCCCCTTGTTCACCTCCATATACCATTGGATAATGGTAGGATATTCGCTGTCATAGACTTGGATGTTCTTCTCTGCAATCCCTTCGACCTCGATGTTGGAGGTGTTTCCCCTTTCTAGCTTCACATATCTTTGCACTGTAAAAACAGAATCTCCTGTATTCTCAAAGACAATCTTCTCTTCTACCTGGAAGTTGTTTTCGAAAAGTCTGTATGTGATGTTGTGCTGGGACACATAGAGCCCTGCCTGCGCATGGACAGTTGAAAGACCCAGGGTGATTAAAACAAGAAATAGTAGCAAAGCGTTTTTCAATTCCATACGAATCCGATAGAGACCTTGGTTCATGGACATATATATTTTTTCAGA
>JAZFTJ010000112.1:0-5470 GCA_036446635.1 Hydrothermarchaeales archaeon (SeqCode)
TATGTAAACACGAAAACTAGCCTTTTGTATGTAAAGAGGGTTTCAATGGGGGTTGTTCTGCTCAAACATCTGTAGAAAATCTAATTGTCTTGAATATTATTTATCTGGTATACTTTACTTTCAGATTGAATTGGGGTGAAATAGATGGCGTTGATGAAGAATCCGAGACTACCGATGGTCAACGCTAAGGCGATGTCGACAAACTTGGCATTCCTTAAGAGTCGCGAAACACTCATAATTATCACTCCTCACTAGCCATCGGCAATGTGAAACAGAACCTGCTCCCCTTACCGGGCTTGCTTTCAACTGTTATCTTTCCTCCGTGTGCTTCGACTATCTCTTTGACTATGGCCAGGCCCATTCCTGTGCCGCTGTACTTTCTTGTTGCTCTGCTGTCTATCTGGTAGAGGCGGTCGAAGATCTTCTTATGATGCTTTTTGGCAATACCTACTCCTGTGTCAGTGACACACACCTCAACCATATCCGCTTTCTTCTTGGCTTCAATTGTAATGTTGCCCTCAGGCGGAGTGAATTTTATGGCATTACCAAGTAGATTTCGCAATACATGTCTTAGCTCTCCATAGTCTGCCCTTACCATGGGAAGGCCCTTTTCCACTTGGACTTTCATCTTTAATTTATCTTTGATGAGGAGTGGTTTGAACTCGGCTTTTTGAAAGGTTATTAGCTGGGCTAGGTTCACCGAGCTGAGATTCACTTCCGTTTTAGCGGTCTCCATTCTGGATGCGGTTATGAGGTCTTCGACTATTGAGTTCTGACGCATAAGAGCGTCAGAAGCCCATTTAATATACTCATCCCTTGCCTTTCTGTCCTCTTCCTCCCTCATCAGATCTAAAGCCCCTTGAGCGATGGTAATCGGGGTGCGTAGTTCATGACTTACATTAGCGATGACGTTGCTCTTCATCTCGTCCAGGGTCTTAAGGTCGGTGTACGCCTCTTGCAATTCTCTGGTCTTCTCATCTACTTCCCATTCCAACCTCTTGTTGACCGAGATAAGGACATATGCTGATACCGTGTTCTTTGTCACCAGGGCCATTGCAGCTATGAACAAGATCAAAGATGTCAATTCCAGCGTCTTATACAGAGCTTCACTACCGAAAAACAGTTTTGCCGCATAGGCGGAATCGATGCTGAGGACTGCTATAAGTACCAGAAACCAGGCACCGTAGATCTTTTCAAATTTACCCCTCTCTAAGATGGCCCTAGAAAAAAAGAAGAAATGTATCATCACAAAAGAGGACACCAGGGCGAGGGCGAACACGAGGATGTATATGACGTTAAGCACGCTCACTTTTCACCCCCCCACTTATTTTAAGGACAAGATAAAAGTTGATAGCGACCGCTAGAATGAGGAGATAAATAATCATAACTTCGTATGTTTCCTCCCCTGGGATAATATGGGATAGGAAATCAAACTGTAGATTAAAAACGGTTTCTAAAACCTCCATCAACTCGGTCCACAGAAATATAAAAAGAGCGATAGAACCCAGGACACTAGCCATCCTTAACTTGGGCCAGTTTTCTTTCAGCCTTTCCAATGCCTTGTCGGAAGTGAGCTGCTCTTTCCCCCTGGCCGCGACAAACAATAATGCCACCGTCAAAGGAAATAAGGCCACCACACCAATCGATAACAACACTTCTAGGTGACTACTCATCAAACCCCTCCGGGCAATCCACCTTTTGGTCTTCTATGCAGCCACCCCATTTTACGCCCTCAATAACCTGTCTAATATTTGTTGGTTTAAAAGCTATTTATAATTTGCCGAAACTCTAATGCGTAGGGAGTTAGTTCCCAACTATAGCTGTTCTATAAAGCGAAAATAACTGCAAATTCCTATTTCAGCCCCAGCCTGATCAGGTCATCGTCTTTGATTTTGAAAAGGTAGCTCAATAATAAAGGTAGACCCCTCCTCTGGCGTGTCCTCCACCCAGACTCTGCCCGGTAATGTTTATACTGCCCTTATATCAATACCACATCCTTTAGTCCCTCAAAATCTCTGTCCTTTGTCATGAGTTTTTGATTTATACTTCTGGCACTTGCCAAGATAAGGCCGTCCATCAAACCGAAACCTTTATTTTTCTGCTGCATCTTAAGGGCGATATCTGCACCCTTTTCGCATATTTTTTCGTCTAGATTGACAATTGTTGTAAGTTTCTTTGTCATTTCCAGCCACATCATGTAATCTCTACCATTTTTAAGGCACCACCTTCTAGCCTCTGCAAGGGTCAAAATTGAGATATAACAGGACTCCTTTTTCAATGTTTTCTGGACGGGTTTTCCCTTCTTTGAGCCTATGAAATGCTCGATTATGGCACTTGTATCTAAAAGCACTACAGCCCCCTCTCAAGGCGGTCTCTCCTTGTAAACCCCCTGGTACCCTTAAAGATGCCAAAGGTTTTTTCAACGGTCTTGTCTTTTTCCTCGTCGATTATGGATATCTTTATAGGGCTCCCTGGTTCTATCCCCTTCTCTTTCACAACGTCTTTTGGAACCAATACCCAGATAGAATTACCTATCTTTGTTGTCTTTGACTTTATCACCTCTGACATTTTCATCACAATTATAGTTAAACCGTTTAACTACTTAATTTTTTCTCTTCATAGCCCGGCGGATGGAAAGGCGAAACCTGCTCCCTTTTTAGTACTTGGGGAGTGTAACATAGAATATGCTCCCGCCTACGGATTTGTCCTCGACCAATCTCTTCCCACAGACGCGCCTCCCGGCAGCGTCAGAATAACGTAAAAAAAATTGCAAATTCCTATTTTAACCCCAGTCTTATCAGGTCATCGTCTTTGATCTCGATCAACGCGTTCTCAAGCAGGCTGAGTTCTCTAGGATTTAGGGTTTCAGGGTCTAGGGCGATGATCAGTCTTGAGTTGTTTATAGTAATTACATCGAATAGGGAGTTAAGAAACTTCAGGCTCTTTTCAAATCCACTGAGCGTTATTATGTATTCTAGCCCCAGGAAGAGGACAATAGAATTCTCATTATTCTTAGTAAATTCGTTGATCTTCGCATGGACAGCAGTTAGATTGGAGGGGTTTATCACGCCTTCTTCAGTGCCGGAAGCGGATAGCCATATGCATTCGCCTTTAAACTCTAGGAGGTCAAAGTCATACATCTCCTTTAGGATGTCTGGATGTTTCGTGGTCAAACAAAGACCAACGAGACCATGTTTTGTCAAGTTACAAAATACGGCAAGGCTTTTTTCATGACGCTTCTCTTTTATGAGGTAACTGTTCTTTTTCTTTATAAGCGAATCATATCTACTGATACCCTTCTCTTCCAATGTCTTTAGCCTCTCCTCCAGTTCTTCGGCGTATTGTCTGATCTTTTCTTCAGAGTCCCTTAGTTCCTTGGTTCTCTCCTCAACTTTCTTCTCAAGATTTATTGAGTAGTCTTCAAGTTTTTTATTGGCCTCTGTCATTGCTTTATGATGAGTTTCTTCATATGCTTTAATGGCCAGTTCCATATCAAGGGTGAGGACCTTATTCAGCGCGTTTAGAGTAGGTAAAAAATTTTCAGATGTACACGGTATTTCTTCGGCGATGATGTTGATCAACAATTTTCTCAAAAAAGCGTAGGCTCCCAGATACCATTCAGGTAATAAGCCATTCTTTTCATGGACAATTCCTATCCTAAACCTTCTTTCAAAATAGTCCTTATCGTAGTCCCCATTGAAAAGTTGGTTTAGGTATTCTATCCAGACGATCTTTAAGTGTTTGATGACTTCCAGGTCTTTGTAAACGGATTTTAAAAAGTCAAACTCTAAGATGTAGGCATAAAATTCGTCTATGATGGCTGGGGCTTTTCTATTAATGAGTGGTTGGAGGTCTTTCAGGAGTTTTTCATCTTCAGGAGACAATTCTAAAAAATTCTTTAAATTCGCTATTGTCTCTGGATTTATGACCTCTTGATCTGATTCTACGTTCTTATTAGCCATTATCCTCAATCTTCTCTATTTTCTCTATTAGAACTCCCCAAATATCCTGCCCTCTGGAGAGACCTCAAGACCTTGTTTTGTGAAGTTCATAGGATAGATTCTATGGCCGTGGTCGGTACCTCGCATCTTCAGGATCTCAATTCCCCGTATCTTTACATCCTTTTGCTGGATATGATGCATGATCACCACTCCATCAACTACGAATTCCTCAACACCGAAGACACTTATAGTATCTCTGCCTGTGGGTATCTCTGAGGTCATCAGAGTGGTGCACTCAAGCTCGTTTGAGAAATTAGCAAAGAGTGTGAGTTTCTCCCGTATCTCGCTGATATCAAGGCTTATTATCATGGCAGTTATTGGATCTATGACTATCCTCTTGGCACCGACCTTCTTTTTTACAGCACCCAAAGTCTTGCTCAGGAGGTTTATGTCTAATTTGTTGCTGACAAAGACCCCGCCTCTTTCCCCGGCAGTTATTGATAGATCCAAAAATGATAGCATATTGTTTTCCACGAGGTCAGATATACCAAAGTCAAAATAAGCTAGGTTATCAATGAGGTTCTTGGGTGACTCGCCGAGGGTAACGTAGATGCCGGGCTCATCATACTCCCTAGCTCCATTGCATAGAAATTGCATGCAAAAGGTTGATTTGGCACTGCCAGGTCCGCCTGTGACCATAATAGTCCTGTTTTTAGGAAATCCTCCATCAAGAACTTCATCTAGCCCGTTTATGCCTGTATTCGTCCTATCCACCTTTACCACCGATCATCATTTCTACCACACCATCTTTATCCGCATAATACCTCTGGACCAACTCCCTAAGCTCCCCCCTACCTTTAACCCCCTCAGAGATCATCCAATCAAGTGCTGCCTGACGCATCTCCATCTCCTTTATCACTTCCTCCAAAGACACACCAGCATGATCGCTTATTATCTCCAACGCATTCATAGTCTTTAAATCTGACATGCTATCAGTCTTCGCGTCCCACTCAAATATGTTAAAAGCATTGACTTCAACCTTAGCCCCCTTCCTGAATGAACGCACCTCCGATATCTCTGTAATCTTCCTAACATTTTTACCCTTGTACTTCATTCGGCGATGGACAACGATCAAATTTAGGGCCTGCAGCATCACCATGGGGACATCCATCGGGGGATTGGAAAGCCTCGTGATAACTTCCTCTGCAGTGTTGGCATGTAAAGTGCCCATGCAGCCGTCATGCCCACTGTTCATGGCAGTAAACAGCGTCGTAGCCTCAGGTCCCCTAATCTCCCCCACTATTATTCTATCCGGGCGCATCCGAAGTGTATTCCTCATTAGGGAATCCATGGTCACTTCTCCCTTACCCTCAATATTCGGCGTCCTAGTCTCCAACCTGATGAGGTTATCAAAGGGCCGAAGATTAAGCTCAGCTGTATCCTCTATGGTAATGACCCGGACATTTTCTGGAATGAAATCAGCAAGACAGTTTAGGGTAGTGGTCTTTCCACTACTCGTTCCCCCCGCC
>JAZFTJ010000113.1:0-4713 GCA_036446635.1 Hydrothermarchaeales archaeon (SeqCode)
GGTAGCGATATCGGAGCCGAGGACTATTATGTCTGCGGTGTTTGTGGTTTTACTGTTGAGGGTGAAGCCCCGGATACATGTCCGGTTTGCAGAAATCCGAAAGAGGTCTTTGAGAAGATAGAGTAGATGCTGAACCTCGGGGAGAAGAGGTGGGAGAACCTGATCAGACATAGCCTTAGAATTGGAAATCACTCTTCTGTGGTGACTTTGAAGTGCTTGTCAAACTCGCTTATGCTTTTGAATCTTATTCTTTGGTCTTCTTTTTCGATCTTTTCAAGCCTCTCTAAATACTCTTGTTTTAGCTCGGATTCGTCTTTGCAATCGATATAGTGATTTATAACCAGCTCCACAGCTTCACTTTTGTCTTTGAGTCTGTTTCTGGCTTTAACGACATTCAACACTCTGTTTGCGTTTTCGCTCAAGTTTATTAGCGCTTTGACCATATAACTTCACCTAAGTCTAGATAAGCTGAACTTATTTATATAATTTTGGCCACACCCGCGTAGTGTGTGAAAAAAATCCACTCTTCAAGGATAGGGAGATTAGTTGACTTCCTATTTTCACGCAATCCTGGCAATGTCCTTGACCTTGTCGTAATCGCTATCAAAAGACAAAATTCTTCTAACGCTGTGGTCTTCCATCACCACAAGAGACACAGCGTCCGCAAGGGAGAGGGTGCCATCATAGGTCAAATAAACTTCTATTGCACGATCCAACATCTTTTTGTCCGTATATACCACGCGGCAGTTATCTAGAATGTAATCGTAAACTGCCCGCCCCTCTTTACCACCACTAATGGCTCCAACAGAAGTAACGCTCTCCGAAACGACAAGATCAGATACTATTAAATCTTCATCTAATTTATCGTAAATTTCCTTGGCCCTTTCATGCCATTGATCTTTTTTTCTAGCAACGGCGATGAAATATGAGGAATCTACAAAGATCATAGCTGGCCCCTCTGGGCCTTCTTCTTCAAAGCCACCGCATCGGCCTCAAAAACGTCGTCGGACACGATCCCCATAATGTCCTCTATGGTTGTCTTTTTTTTAGGTTTCACCACGACTTCGCCGTCCCTATCCTCCCAGAGGAGGCTGTCTCCTTGCTTTAAGCCAAACTTCCCTCTAATCTCCTTCGGCACAACTGTCTGATAACCCTTCGATATTTTTGTTTTCATGATTATCTCACCTATCAATATATATTATTATCACAACAAACAGATTTATTGTGAAAAGTTAGAGATACAAAAACCGTATATGTTTAGCTCCGTTCTAATAAAATAGTCATCAACCGACTTTTCAACAACCACATTCAACACCCACTGCTAATTCAACAAAACCGAAAGGACTAATAGAAAACATTTTATCCCTCAAAAAAAGACAATCAACCATGTCTAGAAACAAATTCTTTACAGTCTTTCTTTTTTTAGTAATATTAGTCTCAGTTTCGCCTGTCTATGCAAGAGACTACAACCTCAAATCTGCCACAGCAGAGATTGTTATAGATTCAAACGGCATCGTCCATGTAACCGAGTCAATAACCTATACTTTCTCAGGAACCTATAAGGAGGTCTTCAGACAGATCTATCCACCCCCAGGCGGCAGTATAAGAAACATCAAGATAGAATGCCTCGGCCAGCCCTGTGAAAGTAGGGTTGACACGATCAACGGGGGATATGAGCTTGTCGCAGAGCTCCCGCAGCCCACACCAGCCGGGATCATATTCGTCGTCTCATATGACTACTACAAGGGACTGAAAGTCTACGACGACATCTCAGAGCTGCACTACAAGCTCTGGGGAGAGGAGTGGGAAAAACCCTTAGAAGAGATGGAGGCAATAATCTACCTACCAAAAGGCGCCGGATCAGAACTAAGCTACTGGCTTCACCCCGAATCTTTCGCAAATTATGAGAAGACAGATGGTGACACCATCATCCTCAAAACAGATAGAATACCCTCAAACACTTGGTATGAGATACGGGTGGCCTTCCCAAGACTAGAAAACCCCAACCCCCAGTATGTGTCCATCCAAAGTGGATCAGGTCTTGAAAAGATCCTTGAGATCGAAAAGGCATACAAGAGACAGCAGGGCACCGCCAACAACCTCTACATCCTGATATGGTTATTAGCACTCATCTTCCTAGCAGTCCCATTCTACATCTACTACCGTTTCGGCAGGGAGCCCGAGATAGACTACCACACCATATACGAGAGAGAACCGCCCGATAAGTCAAAGCCAGCAGCTGTTAACGCAATAATGAGAGGACGCATAGGAGAACCGGATATGGATGCCTTTGTCGCCACCATAATGGACCTCGTCTACCGAGGATACATCAGCCTGAAAGACGTCAAGACTGAGAAGAAATACCTGGGCCTTTTTAACCGCACAGAGGAAGACATCATCATAGAGATAAACAAGAAAGACACCTCAGAGCTTTTGGACTTCGAAAAAGGCGCGTTAAACATTCTAAAAAAACACGCAAAAAAAGGGAGCCTATCATGGAGCCAGCTAAAAGACACGCTTGGAAAAGACTCAAAGTTCTATGATTTCATAAATCACTGGAACAATCTGGTAGAGTTTCATATAAAAGTGGAAAAACTCTTCATATCCACAGGAAACAACTATCTCATGGCCTTTGGAGGCACCACAATCTTTCTCTTCGTCCTTGGAGCAGTGGGGATCGGGAAATATTTCCCCCTAAACCAGTTCCCAGGGATATCAAGAGTAACCCCCCCGGGGATTATTATCGCTCTTGTGGGGGTTGGCTCCCTTGTTATATCGATAGTAAACGAGAAGGGCGCGGGACGCTTCACACCTGAGGGAAGACTTTACTATGAGCGATGGACGCACTTCCGCAAATACCTAACAGACTTCTCAGCCCTAAAAGAGCATCCGCCAGAGTCCATCAAGCTCTGGGACTTCTACATGGTCTACGCAGTCGCCCTCGGAGTGGCGGAGAAGGTCATAAAAAACATGGCCCTGGCCGTCTCCAAGGAAGAGATGAGATCGAGCAGCTTTTACGCCCTGCACTATTATCCTGTGTTTTTCATAGGGTTTCACGGTGCCTATCAGACCTCTAATCCATCATCAAGCGCAGGCGGTGTTGGAGGCATTGGAGGAGGATTCGGCGGAGGCGGAGGCGGCGCCAGATGAGGCCATGTTTTATATCCTATAATGACAATTCTAAAAAGGAGGTATTTTTATGAACAGTTTACTTATCCTAGCGGCCTTGGGACTTATATTATTAATCATTGTCAGCATCTACAACAGCCTTATACGGCTCCGGAACAAAGTCGAGAATGGGTGGGCGCAGATAGAGGTTCAGCTAAAAAGACGCCACGACCTAATACCAAACCTTGTCGAAACCGTGAAAGGATATGCAAAACACGAGAAAGAACTCTTCGAAAACGTAACCAAAGCAAGGTCGGCAGTGATGAGTGCAGGATCAGTTCAGGGAAAAGCAGAGGCCTCAAACTTCCTAACATCAACGCTGAAATCCCTCTTCGCCGTGGCAGAGAACTATCCTGAGCTAAAAGCCAACGAGAACTTCCTAAAACTCCAAGAAGACCTGACAAAGACAGAGGACAAGATATCCTACGCGAGGCAGTTCTACAACGACATCACCATGCGGTACAACATCAAGATCCAAACCGTCCCCTCGAATATCATAGCCAGCATGTTCAACTTCGGAAAAAAAGAGCTGTTTGAAGCACCTGCGACAGAACGCGAAGTCCCTGAGGTCAAGTTCTAAAGCAAACTCTGTATAAACATCAAAATTTCTGGCGGCATTTTAAGGATAGCTTGTCCCATATCTTTTATATCGATGTTTCCAAGCTTTAAACCCCGCATCGCCTTTCCAATCATATTAAGCTCTTCATCACTCATCTTCACAAAACCGTCTTTGACTTTAAGGGAATGCATCAGCCCCTTGCCCACGTCTTCCCTCCACCGATCCTCATATTTCATAAGAAAACTCTCAGAAAAATCATTCATCTCCACAGCTTCTTTTAGAACCTCACCAGCAATTATCCCGCAATGTATAGCATTTAGTATCCCGCCGCCACTTAGAGGATCAATCTGCCTGGCAGAATCCCCAACCAGCAACACGTTGTCGGTAACGCTTTTTTCAATCGGTCCTTGAACCGGCACGCCCCCCGCATTCACCTCTATAACCCCGCCTTTTTTAAGACCTTCTTTAGATTCTATGAATCTTTTAAGATATTCCAACGGCGTTCTATTCGGACTCCTGGAACCTAGACCCACATTCGCAACATCCTCACCCTTGGGAAATATCCAAACATAGCCATGCGGAGCAACATTACTCCCGAAGTAGAACTCCATAACATCAGGATACTCCAAGTCTATACCAACCAATTCAAACTGGACATTCGGAGTCATCTCAACAAACCGGGTTCTAGTATTGATACCAGCCCATCTACCCACCTTACCCTCAATACCATCAGCCCCAACCACGACATTACATTCAACATCATAAGTCTCATCAAAGTATTTTAGCCTCACACCCTTTATCGCACCATCCTCCTTAACCAGGCCGGTCACATAAGTCCTCACCTGCACCTCAGCACCGGCTTTCGCAGCCTTAATAGCCAGATACTTATCAAATATCCGCCTCTCCAAAATAACAGAATGCGGCTCAGAGTATGGTACACTAACCCTAGTGCCATCAGGCGCATATATGTTATAACCTTTAAGGGT